>CANJXJ010000005.1 GCA_947478955.1 Alphaproteobacteria bacterium
GTGTTAGCCCATTCATTTGGTGAATGATACTTGCACCCTGCCCTTTTTTGAATAAGCAGCTGATTATTCTTGTTAAAAATAAAAACAGAAAAAGCCCTGTGCAAAGCACCTTGTTGGTGAGCTTGTAATTTTTCCATAACCCCCAAAGAACGGTTATTGGAATCAACAAGGATGACTTTTTCTAAAGCATCATTCTGCTTAACGAACATATACCCTTCATCTTTCAAGCCATGAGTGCATATTCGCAATCTTCGGTCCTCATGTACAATTCGTACACTCCGGTCCTCGATGCTCAATCGCCTATCCAGCTCTTGAAGTATTTTGGGTAACACTTGAGCGTCACTTGTCTTTTAATTTATCAACCAAATTTGCAAAAGGAGAAGGAACAACTTCTTTTTCGTTTTCGTCAAATTCTATGTAGTCACCAGATTCACCCGGCAATCTTGGATTTGTTGGTAAACTTAAAGAAAGGTATTCCAACGCCAAATTGCCAAGATCATATTCCCCATCAATAAAGACATCGCAATCATCATCAGGGTGAGATTCTTCATAATCATGGAGGCGATTTTGAGTAGGCACTAACATAATCGAAAAGGGTTCGCTAATACTGGTGATGACGGGTTCGCAACTCATAGAGCTAGGCTGTACGACGACGGCATTAAGACTGCCACGCACATCGTACGCTCCATTAATAAGCAGCTCTACTTGAAACTGAATCGTAAACGATTTTAAATCAAGCAAATCAAAAACTTCCATAATTGAAACGCACTGCTCTTTTGAGGCAGTAAACGACTCAGGTCTTCCACGATTGTGGGCTTTTTCTAAATTAATAGTATGGGAAAAATATGTCACTCAAACAACCAAAAAAAAGATATGGAAATGGCGGGAGTGACGGGACTCGAACCCGCGACCTCCGGCGTGACAGGCCGGCGCTCTAACCAACTGAGCTACACCCCCGGGCTTATTACCCTGGGCAATGTTTTGAAACTAATCAATCAGCGTTTTTTTGTCAAGCAAATTCCCGAAAAAAACAAAATATTTAATAGGAAACATTCCCCATGAAGGTAGATAAGCCAAAAGAGTTTAGAAATGAATCCTCAAAAAAAATTTAGGATCCAAGGAAAACAAAAGTGCTTAAGCAACATTTTCCCTAGCTAACGCCAATCCATCAACATTACCCACGTCAATCCAGGTACCATCAAATACGACCCCACGCAGAGATTTTTTTTCTGTAGCTTCCAGATATAACCCTGGCAGGGCAAGTGGCTCAATCTTCAAAGGTTCAATCACCCTTGGGTTAACCATCTGTACGCCAATGTATACATACCGGCTAAACTCAGCATCATCCGGGGTTGGCTTTCTCAACAAACCATTTTCAAAAACGAAATCTCCCTTGCCGGAATGCCCTTTAGCATTTTTCAAGAGCGTCACCGCCATGCAAAAATCATCGGTACTTTCAAATGCATCAACCATACGGTGAATCACCGATGGGTTAGAATCTTGCCAATACATATCAGCATTAACCACAACAAAAGGTTTACCACCAAATTCTGGTAAAATGTTACGAATGCCCCCCGCGGTTTCAAGTAAGATGGGTTCATAACTTAAGATGATTTCTACCCCAGTGTAAGACTTTACATGGTCTGCAATCTGGTCAGCATGATAATGGGTGTTAATAATAATACGAGTGAAGCCAGCCTGTTTTAGGGCATTTATTGAAAGATCTAAACAACAGGTATTACCAATTGACACCAATGGCTTAGGAGTATTCTTTGTGATATCGCCCAAGCGCTTACCAAGCCCTGCAGCAAGCACCATTGCTGTTGGAGAAATGTTCATCATACAGTTGGAATGACACGCATTGATTGGGGCATGTTTATATCAAACCACTGCTTAACGGGCTGTAGTTCTTTAATTGAGCAGCACTGTGCAAGCATATTCCAAAGATGCGGGATACGGCCTAAGAATCTCTTATCATCCCTTTCACGGGCCACTCTCGTAAATAGCCCCAGAATCCGCGCATGGCGCACCGCGCTTAAAATGCAACCGGCGATATAAATTTCCTCGTGATCCCCTTTTGGATGAGCGCTCAAAAACCTTTTCCACATTAATGCTGTTAATTCAGGTGAAACCTCACGCCGGGCATCCCCTAGTAGGGATACCAAATCACCTGCAACGGGTGCCCATACTGCATCTTGAAAATCAAGCACACCAATATTTTGAATGCCTGAACGGCTAGGTAGATCCATTAAATTATCTACATGGTAATCCTTTAAAAAGATTGTCTGCTTTGTTTTTAACGCCATTTCAATGGCACTTTGCCAACTGTTAATAAATTCATTTTCCACATCTGGAGCCATCTCTTGCGTCATTACCGCAGGGCAGTAATGGTTTAAAAACTGCAGAACCTTAGAAAGGCCAAAATCAAGGGTGTACCTTTTTAAAAAAGGCAAAGGGTCTTGAGCGCGTTCACCCAAATGCACCAGCACATCAACCGCTGATTTATAAATATCATGTTCGCGGCCAGGGTTATCTCGCAATACCCTTGTAAAGGTTGCATCTCCAAAATCTTCTAGTAACAAAAATCCATTATCGCTATCGACCTCTAGTATTTTCGGAGCGCTTAATCCTTGCGATAATAAATACTCACCCACATTAATAAATGCTTTTAAAGAATCTAAATCCGGGCAATCCATTAAAACAAGTGAAGTACTGCCTTTTTGCCACCGAAAATATTTACGGGGCGACAAATCAGCTGTCATAAATTGTTTCTCAAAAGTATCGTATTGCCCTCCAAAATGAGGAAAACGCTGGTTCATTCTATTATCTCCAAAACCAAATGCCTAACTTCATTACCTTCAACCGACAAATCACCTTTTATGTGCTTAGAAAACATTCTAGAATCCAATCGTTCAGGCCACTCAATAATCATTATATTACCTATATTCAATTCATTAAGTCCAAGCTCGCCAATTTGCTGGACTCCTCCTTCTAGTCGATACAAGTCTACATGCCATAATGTATGCTTGGTTGTTTGGTAAGATTGCATAATTGTAAATGTTGGACTCGTAACGGTTTCCTCACACCCTAATGCAGCAATAATATATTTTGTTAACGTTGTTTTTCCCGCTCCCATTTGACCGTACAATAGCAATGGTAAATCAGGTCTTAACAGAGAAGCCACTTGCTTTCCGACATCACCAATTGTTGTTAAATTAAAATATATATCTTTCATACATACACATTTAGCAAATTTTAAAAAATATTGCGCCATAATTTCTTAAAAAGGTAAAATTTAGTAACATATCCGTATTTGTAATCTCCATGTGGTTTAAGGCATCATGTATACATGGAGGTATAATGTATTTATTAGACAATGGCCCTAGTCCTTTACCAAGTATTGCGCCCATTCAGCGCAATGTAGGGAGCACTTTGCCTCGTCAGTCTTTCCTTGATCAACACACTGTATCAAGTCCTGTTGTTTTTCACGGCGTTGGTGTTCATTCAGGAAAAGCTGTTTGTATGATTGTGCATCCGGCAGCAATTGATCATGGCATTATCTTTGAACGCACGGATATTGAAGACAAACCAAACCGCATTAAGGCTTCCTGGCAAATGGTGCATACCACAAATATGTGCACAACAATTGCGAATCATGCAGGTGTTTCGGTTGCAACGGTTGAACATATTCTTGCGGCACTTTTTGGGGTAGGTATTGTAAATGCGCTTATCACCATTGATGGCCCAGAGGTTCCAATTATGGATGGATGCTCTGAAGAATTTTGCCAGGGGCTTTTAGATACCCATTTGATTCGCCAATCCAAGCGGCGCCCTCGGTTAAAAATTGCAACTACTGTACGGGTGGAAAATGAAAATGGATGGGCACAACTTAGCCCCCATGATACCAATCTTTTTAGTGTACAATTCACCCCAACCGACCGCTATGCAGGACTAACTGGAGAACAGTTTCAACAATTTTCGTTATTTGAAGATGATTTTACAAGTCTTGTTTCACGAGCACGTACTTTTGGTTTTTATGAAGATGCGCAAAAACTATGGGCAGCGGGTCTTGCCAAAGGCGCTTCTTTGGAAAACACAGTAGTTATTCATAATGGTGCAGTCATGAATGAAAATGGTTTACGCTATGATGATGAGCTCGTACGCCATAAACTGCTAGATGCCATTGGTGATATGGCTCTAGCAGAATATGTTTTGATTGGTCACTACGACGCTTGTAACCCAGGGCATACGCTTAATTATCAACTATTAAAAAAGTATTTTGATACCGTAAGCCTTGGGTAATTTTTATCCTTCATATCCAAAACGCTTAAGCAGGGCTTTTAAAGCCTTTGGCGTTATTGAATGATCGATAGAAATATCTTCTTCTAAAAGAATACCATTAATACGGCCAGAAAGGTCTAACGTCTCTCCCTTTACAGCAGAATATATCTTTGGTTTTATTCCCCTTCCTCCTGGCACTTCTAAGGATAAAATTCTTGGTGAACGAACAAATTTACCCAGGTTTGTGGGAAATTCTTCACCCTCGTCATCATAAAAACCAGCAACAAGAGACGTTATTAATAGTAGGCTTAACAAGTATTTCTTCATTCCATTTCTCCTAAAAAATATTACACAAATACCTATAGCAATAAATCTATATGTCTATTATTTCATCCTACTGAAAAATATATTGCAATTTGGTTAACAAAATTGAGAGATAAATATTTCTTCTATGTAATTAGAGTTCCTGTGAATGTATAGCGAATGCTAATTCCCGAAAATGGGTCCTCCGGTCAAGCCGGAGAAAAACTGGAGAGTTGGACGCAAGGAAAATTAGAAAGAATGCCGCCGTAGTTTCCCTACGACTTGATCTTAGGGTCCATATCAATAATTTTGTGGGTCCTCCGGTCAAGCCGGAGGAAAACTAAAGAGTTGGACACGAGGAAAACTAGCAGTAGTAACCTTCCTTAGTTTCCATATGGCTTAACCATATGGTCCAGTGAGTAATGCCAATATTTTTCAATTGGATCCTCAGGTCAAGCCGGAGAAAAACTGGAGAGTTGGAGACGATGTAACCTTAAATAAATTTTAAGAGGCCCATAAAAAAAGAGGAGTAAAAACTCCTCTTTATTATATTTTTTAGATTCGCAAGTGCTTAGTAGCCATCACGGTCCATACGCTTTCGCATTAATTTGCGATAACGACGCATTGCTTCAGACTGTTCGCGCACACGACGTTCTGAAGGTTTTTCAAAATGCCTACGCATTTTCATTTCACGATACACGCCTTCACGTTGCATCTTCTTCTTTAACGCCCGCAGCGCTTGTTCAATGTTGTTATCGCGGACTTGGACTTCCATGATTTAATCACCTGCCTCTCGAGCTTTTATAAATATCATGGATTCGAAAGGAATTCAAATACTAAATCAAAAGTTAAGCATGAAATACTCGTTTTTTAGATGTCTCAACTAAGGGTAAGCGAATAATAGACAAAGCTATCAAGCATAGAGCAGCATTTAAAACAAGAGGAGACATAATGAGAAAATGCTGATGAAGGGGTCCAAATTTCTCACTTAAAATATAGGAATTTAAAAAGCTAAAACTAACGCCTATATAAAACCAAACGGTACCGTTAAAAAACGGTTGGTTATCTTTAAATAGGGAAAAAATCAGCCCAAAGCTAGACGTTAAGAAACAGGCAAAAAAGAACTCTAACAACGTTTGATATATGATATATACATGCATGCTAGATAGCTGAAATATATTGACACCAAAGGTCAATAGCAATATCCCAACTAAAGACAGTATCCTTAATTTGGATTGTTCCAGATAGTCAGAAATTTTGATGCTAAAAATAAGAAATAGTAATAACGTAACATAGAAAAGTATATGAGCCTGCTCATGGCCACTGTCTTTTAGGATCAGGACATTTAAAATATACGGTGCAATGAAAAAGTTATGATGATATAACACTGCTCCGCAAACACCACCGACCAGCATCGCTAAAATTTTTGCCGAGTAACGTGGTAAAAGCTGTAATTGATTTTGCCGGGTATGAGCAACGGGCTTTTCTAAACTCAAGATAGATGCTCTGCCCAAACAGTAAACCAAACCAGCTAAAAGGCTACAGCAAAAGAAAACGCCGCTCATCATTCGTAAATTATAATCAGCAACGTAATTTAACATACAGTATGACAACTCATGACCTGTTAATACTGAAAGAATTATGAGTGAGCTAATTTTTACATGATTTGATACATCATAATTTTTCATTAAATACATGATAGGAAACATAAAAGTTGCTGGAAAAAAGAAGAGGCTCAAACAGGAATTTACGAATATTGCTGTTTGGATAGAGAAAAAGTCAGTGGTACACCAGCAGCACAAAAAAAGCAGGCCCGTAGTTACAACATAGCCTGTAATAATAATTTTTTGTGCACTTAAAAACCCTTTGGAATCTGCATATTTTCCAAGAACATATGCCCCAATAATTTTTGATAAAAACGTAAAAATTACCCACTTGAATACAAACCCTGCTGTATTATTTAAATTAAGGATTTCTTCAGGAAACCTATTTAGCAGCGGGCTCAAGAGAACGAGCCTTAAGGTACAAAATGACTGAAGCATTGCTCCTGCCAAAATAAATCCTATGCCACGATTCCATAAAGTATTCACATGCGGACTCCAACACTGTCTATGACGTTACCTAGTGGGTTTTTATAAATTGCGCAAGTTCTTTTTTTATTTAGCAATATTTTTTGCAAAATTTTAATAAATTTACATCATTAACTTAAAAAGAGATTTTAATACACTAAATTTAGAATGTTTTGCATGGCGCACAATTTTACGGTTTGTTTTTATAAGCGGTCTTTCAATCAATCGGTTTCTGCTTATATATTAAGCATGAATTACTGTTGAAGAGATGAGCGGATGGTTAATAACTTGCTACGCAGAGCAGCCATACAAGGTACTCCCATAAGGACAAGCGGTGACACCAACAAGAAATAGTGGGTAAAAATCCCAAGCTCTTTACTTAAAAAATATCCCACCAAGTAGCTAAAACTCAACCCGGAATAATACCAAAAAACCCCATTAAAAAAAGGCCGGTCGTTTTGAAATAAGGAAAAAACGATCGCAAGGCTGGGAGCTAAAAAACCCGCAAAAAAGAAAGCAAATGTAACCTGATAGATAATGTACGCATGCGCACTAGAGACATCAATTACGTTAAGAGCAGCAGCCACTAATAAAGTACCAATTAAAGATCTGAATAGAAGCTTTGTTGAATTAACATAAGCACACACTTTGCGTGCCAGAATTAAAAACACAACAAGTGCAATGTAAAAGGAGATATACCCCCACTTAGATCTATTGAGGTTTACAACAGTAACATTCAAAAGGTAGGGTTCTATAAAAAAATAATTATGGGTCATTCCAGCTCCACAAACGCCGCCAACCAATAAAGCTAAAATTCTTGCCCTATACCCCGATGAAATTGGAGAATATTTTTGTGGTTCTTTTACATGAGATTCTTCAAGACCAAGTATGGAATTTTTGCCCATATAATAAAGAAATCCACACAAAAAACTTCCCCCACAAATAATGCCACTCATCACGTGAGGATTAAATTTAATAGAAAGAGTAGAAGATAAAGTATACCCTAATACCGATGCTAATATCATCAACATGCTTATCTTTGCATGGCTTTCAGCATTATATATTTTCATTAAATACATCGCAGGAAGAACCAGCGTTGCCGGAAACAAAAAAGCATTAAAATAGGTAACTAACAACACTACCCATCTGATTTGGTAGGTATAGTTTGCGTATAAGCAACATAAGAAAAATAAAAATGTTGTGCAAATGTACCCTAAAACAAGTACTTTTTGAGCTGCAAAAAATCCTTTAGCTTCAGCATATTTTCCAAGGGTATACGCTCCGGTAACCCGTGAAAAAAACGTAACCACCGCCCACGCGCACACAAAGGCTGCACCATGACTTAAGCCAATCCTTTCCCCTGAAATGCTAGGGAGTAATGCATTAAGCCAGACTAGCTTAATAGAGCAAAAAGACTGAAGTATGACTCCTAAAAAAATACATGAAGTTGCTCTGTTCCATAGAAATTGCACTCAAACTTCCTTACTCTAGAGCGTTTGTTAATCTGTTTAGAAGCTTTTTGTAAAAAATTCAAGAACTTTTTATTCCAGCAATTTTATATTAAAAAATTATAATAAAGAGTCTTAAAATAAAACCTATTTTACAAACTAACCTTCTAGTGTTTTTTCCATCTCAGTCCATTCACGTGCGGTCAGGCCGCTATTTTCTTTAGTGACAGTTTCACCATTTAAACGGCGGCGCAGCACGCTAAGCATTTTTGCTGAAAATACTGCAGCACCCATGCGATAATCCATGAACGCATCGTATGCAAAAGGTACCCATTTTTTTAAAATATCGATCATCACATCAGCATAGGCTTGAATTTCATACTGAGCATGAGAATCAGCCCTAAGGCGTAAAAAGTGCATCAGATTATGCAGGTCAATTTTCCAATACCACTGAGTGTAATAATTCACAGGCAGATTCATACGTGCGAGTTCACGAGCCAAACCAGGGCGATTGTCTTCCCCTTTTTCATTTAAAAGATATTCGTAAGTGTCATACGCCTGCATTGCATCACGCTTTAAAAGGTCAAGAACCTTTTGGGCGTATTCCCCCTCTAGCACCTCTCCCCTACCCTGGTGGTTAATCGTTGATTGGGCTGACATATGCTCAACGCGCGGCATGTAGAACTCTCTATCGAGAATAGAATACCGCGCTGAATATTCATTGACGTTAGCAGTACGATGGCGAATCCATTGGCGAGCAATGAAAATAGGAACCTTAATGTGGAACTTGATTTCACACATTTCAAAAGGCGTGGTATGCCAATGACGCATGAGATAATTAATTAAACCGCGGTCTTCGCTAACTTTTTTTGTGCCCTTACCGTAAGATACGCGTGCCGCTTGTACAATAGCTGAATCATCCCCCATGTAATCAACCACACGAACGAATCCATGATCAAGCACAGGAATGGGCTTATATAAAATTTCCTCTAAAGTAGGAACCGTTGCACGCCTAGTTTGAAAGCTTTCAGAAGCTTGCTCGGCTAATTCTTGAGCATTTTGCGTATTTAAGCGAACGACGTTTTCCATAAATTCTTGCACTCTAAGGTAGGTTACCAGCTATACTAAAAAAGATTCCATAAAAATCCAAGGAAAAAGCACACGATGATTCCAGCAAGTAAAATGATAAAGATGCGTGCCCTCGATGCGAATGGCCTAAACCACATGGCCGAGCAGCTACGTGATGGGCTTTGCCCTATGGTTTCTATGGTGCATGAAAAAGAGACTTTTACCCTGTTGGTTAATCGCTTTTGCTGGAATCACGAAGATAAATACCAAGACAAGCCATTGCATTACCGTTCTCATGTGGGGTTGCTTTTTCGCCATGTGCAAAAAGTCCAACGCAAAGGGTTTGAACAGCATTCCCCAGACAGGATTTTAAACTTGTTACATATTCATGTGAAAGAGGAATCAAAAATGACTTGGGTACATTTGGTGTTTTCAAAAGGCCATGAAATCCGCTTGAGTGTTCAAAAGCTAGAGGTCTACCTTAGTGACCTTCATGACCCTTGGCCAACAAGATCAAAGCCAATGCATTTGCATGAACACATGGAAGAAATGGTGGCATAAATAAGCTAGCGCTTCTCAAAACGAAATTCTTCCACGTCAAAGCGCTGATACCCTTTTAGTACCATGGTTTGCCCCTCAAATGTAGCAGTGCCCCAATGGCCTTCACCAATATCAGCCCCGGAATCACCTATAAAAAACAGACGAAATTGTTTAGCGGCAATAGGTTCCAATAAAGCTATGGCAGGCTTGGTGCCTAAGTATAGCTTTAAGGTGCTTTCATCATAAGCCACCACGCCCTTACCCAAAATGGGGTTGGTATATTCCCCTGTATACTCTGATGGTTCATAAGCGATATTTTGAACAGATGGAGGGCAGTTTAGTTTTAGTTCTTTTAAATACGCATCTCTGGCTTTTGAATCATATTCGGTTGGTTTCAAACCCATGATCAAATCAGTGGCATATTCGCAAATTTTGTGGGGCGCTTCGTTGTGCGTAAGGCTTGTTAAAACAAAAATGCCAAAATTAGAATCAGGCACCAGGTATAACAGGTGACGAATGCCTTTAATTAGCCCCCCATGAGAAATAATCCGATGGGGTTTATGGGTTAAGCTGCGCCACCCTAAACCATAAAATTCCGTGTCACTAATCACCGTTTGTGGCCGCCACATGTAGCGTAAACGCGCCATTGGTAAAAAGGGAATATGGCCTAATTGCGTAAGCATCCATCGACATAAATCATTTGGGGATGCGACAACGCCCCCTGCTGCCAAATAAATTTGTGGATAGCTACTAAAAGGAATTTGCTGCACGGTTGAATAGGTTTCTTCATCAAGAATATGGCCTTGTATTAAGTGCTCGTACCCTTGCGTTTGAGGCCCTGCCTTAAATCCCACTCTCGCGCTATCCATGCCTAGAGGTTTAAAAACATGAGTGCTCATAAATTCAGCAAAGGGCATGTTAGTCAAATGCGCCACAATATCTTCTACAAAAAGGTAGAGAATATTGATGTACTGATAAGTGGTGCGAAAACTGGTAAATGGTGGAATAAGAGGGAGAGAGTTCTTAAGGTCTTGGACAGAATATCCCCACAGGGGAAGTTGCTGCATAGGATCAAAAGGTAACCCCGACCTGTGAGAAAACAAATCAGCTACAGTGAATTCTTTAGTGACCCAAGAGTCATACATTTTAAAATGGGGCAATAGCTCAATCACCTTTTGGTGCCAATGCAGATGCCCCTGCTCTACTAGCACGGCAATAGCTGCAGCACTCATTCCTTTACTAATGGAAGCTATAGGAAACAAGGTGGATGGGGTTATTGGGTCAGGGTTAGTCAGCCCTTTTTGCCCATAGCCCTTTAGGTGAATAACTTGTCCGTTGTGCACAATACCAATGGCAGCACCTAGAACTTGCCAATCACTGAAAGCCTTGGCGGCAAAAGTGTCAATTTGTTGGATGATGTGATCCATGAATAAACGATGTGCAAAACAGCTGCGCAAGTTTGCGATTTTTCACAAATATGGTCAAGGCGCTATAATCAACGTTATATTTATTAGAAATATTTTAATTTTAAAGATCAATATGAAATTCAGTGGAAGTTAGGCATCAACCTCATGGCGTTCAACAGTCGTCCCGCAGGCTTGTAACTTTGCCTCAAGATTCTCATAGCCGCGGTCAAGGTGATACAAGCAGAGTTGGTAGAGTTCCATAAGGGATGTTGATTTCAAAATCCCCAAACTAAGTTTTCCAAATCTTTTAAACTCTGCACCTTGCGTTGCCAATCCTTTATCCTCACTTGAATATTCAAATTGCTGTATTTATGAAGCAGCATTAATGCCATCATCTGGTGACTCAGGGCCGGTGTCAGGGTGTCTGGGGTGTAGCCATATGCCATTAAAAACTCTCGCAAAAGGACCTTATCGCCTTGAATCAAAAAGGCTCCTGGCCCTAACAAATCGTATTCCGGCAATCCCAACATGGCGTCTCCAAAGTCAATCAATCCATTGATATGCCAAATATTCTTAACTTGCTTTACGAGAAAATTCATAGGGGTATATTCCCCCGTTAAAAGGACTGGCCTTCCTATCCTGATCAAAGAGTCTTTCGTTGATTCAAGATATGAAGGGATTTGCTCTAACAATGAATTGGGAAGATCAACAGACCGATGGAGCTCTCTACAGCGATCCATTTGTTGATGGATAAATTGTTCCCAATGACAATCGATTTCTTCAAGTCCAAGGGTGGGCAGAGCATGAACTTCCCGAATGAGGGCCCCCAGCTCTCTTATGATGATGACTTTATTATCATGGTCCATTTTGTCCCAAAGCACTTCCAAAAGTGTACCATCTAATTGATTCATGATGATGTAGGGCCAACCAAAGATTTCCCCCTCATACTTAACGGTTGGCGTCTGAAGGGAGAGTTTGCCTTGAAAATGTTTTAAAACCAAAAGGTCACTTTTAAATTGGTCTAAGTGAAAGGGAGGAAAAATTTTAATAACCGCGTGATCTCCATAGGCAAACACGAGATTGGTACCCTCCGAAAAAAGCTGCAAGGAGGCCTTAGGTAATTGATGACGCTTAATAAGCTCCCCCGCAATAGCATTCACAACATCAGTATTCTGTTTAAGAGTTTCAAAATCTTCGAATGAATTTATAGATAAGAGAATGGCTTGTAGACTCAAAATATTATCCATCTATCTTGCAACGTTCGACAACCGCTCCACAAGCTTGTAACTTTGCCTCAAGGTTTTCATACCCACGATCCAGGTGATATAAACGGCTAATCGACGTATCGCCATGAGCAGCAAGGCCAGCTAACACAAGTCCAATAGAAGCGCGAATATCAGTTGCCATGACCGGTGCACCACTTAAATGCTTCACACCACGAATCATCGCAGATGCCCCGTGAACTTGAATATTTGCCCCCATACGTGAAAGCTCGGGCACATGCATAAACCGATTTTCAAAAATTGTTTCGGTAATCATACTGGCCCCTTCGCAAATACCCATTAGGGCCATAAACGGCGCCTGCAGATCAGTTGCAAAACCGGGATAAGGCTCGGTCATCACATCAACCCCATGAATGGGACCATTTCTGTAAATACGAAATCCATCCTTATGGTCTTCAAAAATAGCCCCTGCTTTTTCAAGAGTTTCGCGAACCATTGGCAAATACTCTAACGATGTATTTGTAAGGGTAAGGTCACCTTCAGTGATAAGAGCTGCGATAGCATAAGAACCCGTTTCAAGGCGATCGGGAATGACTTTATGAGTGGCACCATTAAGTAATGGAACACCTTCAATGGTAATAGTATCCGTCCCTGCACCTTGGACATTAGCTCCCATTGCATTCAGGCAGTTAGCCAAATCAATAATTTCAGGTTCACGGGCAACATTGCGTAAGACTGTTTGGCCTTTTGCTATGGATGCAGCCATCATCAGATTTTCAGTAGCACCAACAGAAACAACCCGCATGGTAAAGTGTGCTCCATGCAGGCCTTTTGGCGCACGTGCTATAATATAGCCTTCTTCCAACTCACAAGTAGCACCCATAGCTTGCAGGCCTTCTAAATGCACATCAACAGCACGCGCACCTAAAGCACATCCTCCGGGGAGTGAGACCTTAGCAAGACCATATCGTGCAACTAGCGGCCCTAATACCAACACAGAAGCACGCATGGTTTTCACCAAATCATAAGGTGCTGTGGTTGATGTTATATGGGCAGCATTTAAAGTACGGATATTGCCCTCAACTTGGGCAGTTACCCCTAACATTTCAAGTAGCTGGGTAATGGTACGAATGTCTGCCAAATCAGGAACATTCGTTAAGGTTAAAGGTTTATCCGTTAGCAAGCTTGCAACCATGAGAGGTAATGCAGAGTTTTTAGCGCCGCTAATTTCAATGGTACCTTTTAAAGGTCGGCCGCCTTGGATTCTAAGAACAGTGGGCATGTGCCACTCCCAACATATCTACAGGATTTTTGTCATACCCGCGGAGGCGGGTATCCAGTAAAATAGGAACCATGCACTGGATTCCCGCTTTCGCGGGTATGACACAACAAAAACTCAAATTCTTAATATTCATCTAACTTCTAAATCTTTTCTTGCTGTTTTTAAAATTATATTTTGGGCAATGTTACGCCAGTTTGCTTCATGTATTTACCTGCGCGATCACGATAAGAAACCTCACAAGGTTGATCACCCTTAAAGAACAAGAACTGACACACCCCTTCGTTGGCATAAATTTTTGCAGGAAGCGGTGTCGTATTAGAAAACTCTAGGGTCACATGGCCTTCCCATTCTGGCTCAAGGGGAGTTACATTCACAATAATTCCGCACCGGGCATAGGTTGATTTCCCAAGGCAAATCACCAACACATCACGCGGAATTCTGAAATACTCAACGGTTCTAGCCAAAGCAAAGCTATTCGGTGGAATAACGCATACGTCCGTTTCACGATCAACAAAACTTGTAGGTGAAAAATCTTTCGGATCAACAATTGCATTGTTCACATTGGTAAAAATCTTAAACTCTGGTGAACATCTGGCATCGTAACCATAGGAAGACAATCCATAAGAAATTATCCCATCACGCTTTTGGCACTCCTCAAACGGCTCAATCATGCCATGTTTTTTGGCGTTTTCGCGAATCCATACGTCAGAAAGTATCATGGGAACTCCTAATTTTTAATCCAAGTTTTTAAGGTCTATATCTTTAGTCTAAGTCTTTAACAACACTTATGTCTGGTGCATCTACAGCTTTCATACCTACCACATGGTAACCAGAATCTACATGGACAATTTCACCGGTTACACCCGATGCCAAATCACTTAGTAAATATAAAGCTGTTCCACCAACATCGTCTAAGGTTGTGTTACGGCGAAGCGGTGAATTGTATTGATTCCATTTTAAAATATAACGGAAATCGCCTATTCCACTAGCAGCCAAAGTTTTCACAGGCCCTGCTGACAAACCATTTACACGTATGTTTTGAGGCCCCAAATCCATAGCCAAATACTGTACACTTGATTCAAGAGCTGCTTTGGCAACGCCCATCACGTTATAGTTTGGCATTACTTTTTCGGCACCATAATAGGTCAAGGTGATCATTGACCCACCATTGTTCATTAAGCGTGCAGCTTCTTTACACACTTTTGTAAATGAAAAACAAGAAATATGCATCGTATTTAAAAAATTCGCCAAAGATGTATCACAATAGCGGCCTTGGAGCTCGTTTTTGTCAGAAAATCCAATGGCATGCACAACAAAATCTAAGGTGCCCCATTTTTTTTCAATTTGGTTAAAAGTATTTTCAATACTACTTTCGTGGCCCACATCGCATTCAACTAAAAACGTGGAACCTAAGCTTTCAGCTAATGGACGCACACGCTTTTCTAAAGCCTCGCCTTGGTAGCTGAATGCAAGCTCTGCACCCTGCTCACCCAGCATTTTAGAAATCCCCCAGGCAAGGGAATTACTATTTGCAAGGCCCATAATTAAGCCCTTTTTGCCCTTCATTAACATTAATATTCTCACTTAACTCATTGCCTTGAAGAATAGACAATACAAGGGCTAGACGTCAATGGAAGATAACAAAATTATCAATGATCCAAAAGAGACCTGCTCATTTAATGAGTTCTTTCATTAACATCTAAAGCTGCTTTATTTTTATCTAGGGGCTCCATATTGATATCCATTGGCAACAATAATGTTAGGCCCATTCAACAAATCCAACATGGCAGATATGTTTTTTATTGCGACCCACTAACCAATCTTATACACTTTGGATATAGAAATAATTCTAACTCGGAGCATTTATGTTTTTAAACACCTATCGATACTGCAGCACTGGCAATCAATTTATACATTTTATACGTCCACATACACTAAGAAAGCGATTACACCATGACCAGTTCTCAAACCACCCGTGCAAAAACCATTGTTGCCACAATACTGCTTTTACCTTTGGCACTTTTTGCCGTTAAACAATTCCTAAGACCATCTCCCTTACATACCTTACCTATTATTGCTATCACCCAAATTGTAGAACATCCTGCATTAGATGCGGAGCGTGCTGGTGTTAACCTAGCGTTGAATAAAGCTGGGTATATTGATGGTAAAAATATCAAAATAGTCTACCAGTGTGCCCAGGGCAGCCAGGCAACCGCGGTACAGATCGCTCAACAATTCGCAGGACTTGCTCCTAAAGTTGTTGTCGCTATATCAACTCCATCAGCTCAAGCTGCGTTGGCACCTTGTAAGGAATCCGGTATTCCTATGGTGTTTGCAGCAATCACTGATCCCCTAGCTGCTAAACTTGTTACGAGACTTGGACCCAGAGAAGAAGCGGTTACAGGTGTGCAGGACTTTGTACCCATTGCAGAGCGTATCAACTTCATGATTTCAACAATTCCCAACCTTAAACGCATTGGAGTTATCTACAACAGTGGTGAGGTAAATTCATCAACGATTGTAAAATTAATGAAGATTTATGTTCAAGGTAAAGAGGCAAACATCAAAGATATGGAAATTGTTGAAGCCACTGCAAATAGGTCAAGTGATATACCTGTAGCGCTTAACAGCCTGCTTGGTAAAATTGATGTGCTTTATATTCCAAATGACAACACCGCAGTTTCTGGGATTTCAACAATTGTACAATGGGGAAAAGACCACAAGATTCCGATCTTAACTAGTGATACATCGCTTACGGATACAGGAATTTTGGCCGCTAATGGATACAGCCACATGCAAATGGGGGAATTCGCTGGAAATCAGGTTGTACAAATTTTAAATGGAACATTCGCTGGCTATCTCCCTGTTCAGACTGAACATGAAATTGAAACAGTCGTTAACCAGGATGCAGCAAAAAAGTTAGGCATGTACACCAACTAAGATTTTAAAAAAGTAGCCAAAGCTTTGTATGGGCTTTGGCTATTTACTTTACTAGGTAATATCAAGAGATATGTACAAACTTTATCATCCCTTTTGTACTTGTGGCGGTAACTGCACACGAATATGAAGATCTTTCAACGCCTCTGTTGCAACTACTGATGGTGCTTGCATCAACAAATCTTGCCCTTGTTGATTTAATGGGAAAGCAATAATTTCCCGGATGTTAGGCTCATCGGCCAATAGCATAACCATACGATCAACGCCTGGTGCACAACCACCATGAGGGGGAGCACCAAACTTAAATGCATTTAGCAACCCACCAAAGCGGTCTTCAACATCCTGTTTTGTGTAGCCGGCAATTTCAAACGCTCGGTACATAACCTCTGGCAAGTGGTTACGAATCGCGCCACTGCACAGCTCAATACCATTACAAACAATGTCATATTGAAATGCTTTAATATCCAATGGGTTCATAGAATTCAAGGCTTCTAATTCGCCTTGAGGCATGGAAAATGGGTTGTGAGAAAAGTCAATTTTGCCGGTGTCTTCATCTTGTTCATACATCGGGAAATCAACAATCCAGCAGAATTTAAAGCAGTCTTTTTCAATTAAGTCGAGCTCTTGAGCAATTCTTGTACGCGCCAACCCTGCATTCTTTGCGGCTTTCATCGCTTTCATATCGCAGACAAAAAATACACTTGATCCAACGCCTACGCCACAAGTCTGTTGCAATGTGTTCAGCTGATCATCATTTAAAAACTTCGCAATTGGACCCTTTGCACCATCAGCTGCAAAGCTAATATAGCCAAGCCCTGGCATGCCCGATTCTTGTGCCCATGAGTTTAATTTATCAAAAAAGCTTCTTGGTTGACCTTCTGTGTTTGGCACACCAATACCACGCACGACACCACCACCAGCAACAACTTTTGCAAAGACAGAAAATCCAGAATCTTTAAAAATTTCAGAAACATCATTAATTAATAACGGGTTACGCAAATCTGGCTTATCGCTACCGTATTTCAACATTGAATCATCAAATTTAATACGTGGATAAGGATAATCACTTACCGATTTACCATTTGCAAATTCTTTAAATACGCCAGTTAAAACTGGTTCAATAGCATTGAATACATCATCTTGAGTGACAAACGACATTTCAATATCGAGCTGATAAAATTCGCCCGGAGAACGATCTGCACGAGCGTCTTCATCACGGAAACAGGGAGCAATTTGAAAATAGCGGTCAAAGCCTGCAACCATCAATAATTGCTTAAATTGCTGCGGTGCTTGGGGCAATGCATAAAAATGACCAGGGTGCATACGACTTGGCACCAAGAAATCTCGTGCTCCTTCAGGAGATGACGAAGTCAAAATAGGTGTTTGATATTCTAAGAAGTCTTGTTCAACCATGCGGTTACGAATTGATTGAATCACCTTTGAACGCAACACAATATTTTGGTGCAATTTTTCACGGCGTAAATCTAAGAACCTATAAGTTAACCGGGTCTCTTCAGGAAAATCTGTTTCTGCATTTACCTGCAAGGGCAGCATTTGCGCCACTGATTGTACAGTCGCTGTTTCTATAACCAATTCGACTGCGCCGGTTGGCATTTTATCGTTGGTAGCTTCATCACTGCGCCTTACAACTTGCCCGTCAAAGGTAACTACGGTTTCGTTTTTCAACCCTTCAACCGTTGCAAATGCAGTTGAACCATTTTCAAGCACACACTGGGTAATTCCATAATGGTCACGCAGATCCACAAACACCAAATTTCCATGGTCACGCTTGCGGTGAACCCATCCGGAGATACGTACCTGTTGTCCCACATGGGATTCGCGAAGCTCTCCACAGGTGTGGGTGCGATAAATACTTGATAAAGAAGACTGTGCCATAAAATTCCTGTTTATTGATCTTTCAATTGTAGCCTATTGTAGCTCTGTGTCATTCCCGCGTAAGCGGAAATCCATAATGACATATTTCCCTGGATCCCCCCCGTCAAGGAGAGGACAGCAGAAAACGTTGACTTTATTTATAGCGAGTTTTTAACGTTTTAGGTAGTGCTATGCTCAAATATGCGCATAACCCCACTAAAGCAATATATACCCCCGGCACGATTGATGAATGGGTCAAGTGCCACAAAGCCAGACCAACTGCAGGAAAGCTTCTTCCCAAAACCTCTGATCCAATTGCATAACCAATTGCTGTGGTTGTGTAGCGATTCTTGGCCGGAAACTCTGAGCGATACCACTGGTGCAAAGGAATGCAAAAAGCCACCCCTAAAATAATGATAACCATGCGAATAACCACGGACCCGAAGACTCCTACAAAGGGTACACACCAAAACAATATGGGGCTAACAAGTACTGCAGCTAGTGAAATTTTCAGCAATAATTTTTCAGCATTCATTTTTCGCATTACGGGACCCAATATTGCTAATAACCCTAGATCAAAAACCATTAATAGGGTGTTTGAAATCATCAAGTCTTTTATCGTGATTTGGGTCACAAGCGTTGCAAAGCTATTAAAAAACACCAACGGTGCTGAATATAAAATATACGAAAATCCAGTAATCGGGATAAGGCGTAGAATGCCTTGCCAGTTGTCCTTGAGACTAAATCCTTTGTTATTCCCATTAAGGAGGGGACCCAGATGTATAGGTTCCTGAATTCCCGTTTTCACGGGAAGGACAACTGTGTGTTCTGCACTTTGACGACGCAACCACCACCCCACCAAGCCAGTCACAAGCGATCCATAAAACGGCCACTTCCAATATAATTGCGGTGTATCACTTGCAAATAATAGGCTAGCAACCCCGCTTGCCAATAAAATACCAATCATCGTGCTACTCAGATAAAGACTTGTGATAGGATGCTGCTGGTTCGTTTCTGCGCCTTCTAAAACATATAGGCCTGCAATGCTGGTTTCTCCTGCTCCAAAGAAATTTTGAATCCCGCGCAACAAACATAAACCAATAGCGCCCCCTACTCCCCAATGTTCATAGGGTTGCAATAAGGTAAAACAAAAGGTGGTGGCGGTCATTCCCATAATCGTTGTGATTAATGCGGCATGAGGCCCTACCAAATCTGCTTGTTTTCCAAAATACCAGGCCCCAAGCGGCCGGGTAATGAAGCCAATAATGACAATACCATATCCCTGGATAAGGGCTACGACAGGGTCACTTTTGGGAAAGAATAATGGTGCCAAGATGGGGACTAAGAACCCATAAAGGGATGTATCAAAATGGTCTAATATATTTGCCAAACACGTGGCAATACGGGCACGTTTCACGGCACTCTCCTTACGCTGGTACAAACCAGATCAAGTTAATAGGGTTGGCAAATACCTCTCAGCCCAAATAGAGGGCACCCCTGGTGATGCAGTATTTATAGCAAGGCAGGCAAATTTTGCAATACGCTTTTTATGAATTAGTCACCGTAGTGTTTTGGATCCCTATAAAAAGTCACCACTTTTCCTTCCTCAGTTTCTTCAACCTTAAAGACTATCCGTCCCCCACCACTTATTTCAAATTTTTTAGCATCTGTAATAGACTCAAAATTGGGGTAATATGTACAAGCACCCAAAGCGAGATTCCTCTGTAGTTCGTCCCATTTTCTTTTTGCACAAAGATTTTGAGGTTGGTTAAAAAATTTTTGGTATTTTTTTTGGACCTTTGTACTTTCATACCTCACAATCAATGGCTGGGTTCTTGACGGCGTCATAGCCCGAACGACGTCATCCACCTCGGAAGTTCTTCGCATTCTGGAGGTTGTTCTTGAGGAAGGTGTCGTTGCTCTTACTGCATCATCTTCTCTCTCTTTAGGTCTGCTGACATCTCGTGCAGCAAAACGAGCTGGTGTTGATGAACGCATTACATCATCCTCTCTTCCCTTAGGTCTACTTACAGCTCGTGCAGCAGAGTGAGCGGGTGTTGATGAACGCAGTAGTGTTGCAAAAAGATTATCCTTACAAGCCTGATCATATTGCTGCGGAAATGTCATGCCAGTCCCCGCATAAGTATCTTGCATGGCCACACGTTGCTCCGGTGTTAACCCTTCTACTACCTTGGCCATAACAGCAATATCTGGTGGCATTACCTTAGAAACAACAGTTGCTTCTGAATGTTTCTTTAAATCTTCCCCTATCAATACTTTCTCTAGATCTTTTTCAGAAGGCACTACCCTCCTCACTAAATCTTCTTCAGACTCTGCAGGAGAAGGTAAAGTAGCAGGTAATAAAGCAAGTTTTAGATCTTCTCTCTCTTCGATGGCAGTAACTGTTTCTCTCCTTAGATCATCTTCATCCCCTTCGATAACCGCAGTAGAACCTGGCACCGAATCAGAAGCTGGTACTAAAGCAGCCCCCTCTTTCTTCCCTCTTCTATGTTCTTTCTTCCTTCTTCTAGGTTTAGGTTTTTCGTGATCAGGTAACTCTGCCGCAGTAGCTTGACCAACCGGCTTCGGCGTATCCATAAGACCAGCATGAGAAGGAACTGATGCAGCATAAGCTGCTCTCTTAGCTACCTCTTGTCGCAACCTTTCGTGGGTAGACATTGCCCCCCTAGCTTTTCTTATAGGTGTAGGAGAAGTAGATCGTAAGCATGGAGAAGGTATCTCAACAAGCCCTACCCCCCCACCAGATACACGCATTCCAGCTGCAGTTAAAGAGGTTGCCATGTCAGTAACACCTTTCATATCTAGCCCCGCAAGTATAAAAGGCCATGAATCCATTACTACCAGGGCTTCATCAAGAGCTTGAAAAAATAGATCACGATGATAACCAAACATAGCAACATCAACGACATTACTTCTATTTTGTGCAATTTTTTTTGGATCCTTTGAAGGAAATATAGTTGCTCTAGAATCTTCGCGCTTAAACCACCCGTTCAGTATATCAATAAAACGACCATATGCCCCATTTAACTCTATCAAACTCTTTTTAGGGCATTCAAACACATAAGTTTCATTGACAAAATAATAAACATCTTTATTAATTTCTATTTGTTCACAAGAAGACGTACCATTAAGGCTAAAAAATGCTCTTGATTTTCCGTCGCCAAATGTTGAGAATCGCCCTTCAAGTTTACCTATATAATCATCGATATCAGAAGCAAAAATAGTGGCATAAATGCCCAACATCAAAACTAAAAATGTTTTTAACATATAAATATGGCTTTTTTGAAATTTTTTATAATATAAGTAATATTTTTTTATTTTTCAATAATAATGAATTTATATTACTGCCAATTATTGTTTTAACAAATATGCTTGAGCTACTGCTTCATATTCTTCGATTGTACCTTTACACATTAAGACTGCATCACATCCAGCAGCTAATGACCTTTGGGCTTTTTCAGTAAAGCTGCCGTTAAGTGCTTTCATGGTTAAGCAATCACTAACCAAAAAGCCTTTAAATCCAATTTCGGTTCGAATAATTGAATCTATAATATGTTTTGATTGAGTCGCGACATTCACAGGATCAAGATCGGAATAAATAACATGGGCCGTCATCCCCCACGCCAGCTTACTAGCAGCAGTTAAGGCTTTAAATGGTACAAAATCTGTTTGCTTTAAAATTGCAAGAGGGGTCTCAACAACCGGCAATTCTTCATGGCTATCAACCGGTGCGCGGCCATGCCCTGGTAAATGCTTAATCACTGCGGTAATACCGCCATCTTCTAAGCCCTTTAACATAGCAAGACTATATTCAGTAACAATCGCAGGGTCAGCACTAAAAGCCCGATCGCCAATAATATCATCGGCCCCTTCAATTAATAAATCAGCACATGGTGCGCAGTTTACGGTAACACCTAATTCAGATAATTCATGGGCCATAGACAGGGCATTATCATAAACCGCTTGGGCTGACGTTAAAGTTTTTGCGGCAGGCCGAGGTTGCCAATGGGGAGGTTTTAAACGCACCACCCTACCCCCTTCTTGATCAATCAAAATGGGAACATCTGTGTGGCCTACACATGCCTTTAACTGAGCAATAAGGGCTTTTACTTGGGCAGGTGATTGGCAGTTTCGTTCAAAAAGGATAAAGCCCAAGGGTTGGGCTTTACAGAAAAACTTTTGCTCAATCTGTGTAAGGGTTAACCCCTCACACCCATAAATAACAGGAAGCATAATTTATACCATCACTGGATTCCCGCCTGGGCGGGAATGACAAGTTAACCCTTAATAGCCTTAACAAGTTCTTCACAAACTTTTTTCGCATCACCCAAAACCATTGACGTATTTTTGCGGTAAAAAAGTTCATTATCGACCCCTGCATAACCAGATGCCAGTGAGCGTTTTACAAAAAGCACTGTCTTTGCATTTTCTACATCAAGAATGGGCATACCATAAATAGGTGAGGCCGAGTTATTTTTTGCCGCCGGATTTGTGATATCATTAGCACCTATCACAAAGGCCACATCAGTTGAGCTGAAATCATCGTTGATCTCATCAAGTTCAAGCACTGAATCATAAGAAACATTTGCTTCAGCCAATAACACATTCATGTGTCCTGGCATACGCCCTGCAACAGGATGAATCGCATAACGGACTTTTGCACCATTTGCAGTTAATAGGTCAGCCATTTCCCGTAAGGCATGCTGAGCTTGAGCTACTGCCATACCATAGCCTGGAACAATGATCACACTTTTCGCTTTGCCCAGTATACGAGCAGCATCCGCTGCACTTGCTTGTTTTACCGGCTTATCAGAAGTTTCTGGAGCGACTGCACTAGTAGTTGATGAGTCTGTTCCAAATCCGCCCAATATGACGTTAATAATAGAACGATTCATCCCTTTACACATAATATAGCTAAGGATCGCACCTGAAGCTCCCACCAATGCGCCTGTAATTAAAAGCAAGTGGTTATTAAGAGTAAAACCAATACCAGCCGCAGCCCATCCAGAATAGGAATTCAGCATGGAAATAACCACCGGCATATCAGCACCACCAATTGGTAAAATAAGCAGTACACCCAGCAGCAATGAAACCGCGGTCATAATCCAAAAAATACTGTGTTGTTGATGCATGGCAAAAAGCACAACTAGCCCAACTAAAACAAGCCCTAAAAAGGCATTAAGCAAGTGCTGTTTGCAAAATATCAAAGGTTTACCAGAAATCAGCCCTTGCAGTTTTCCAAAGGCAACAATTGAACCACTAAAGGTAATTGCCCCAATAATGGTACCTATGCTCATTTCCACAAGGCTTACCGTATAGATAGCCTTAAGCTCACCTATACCGAATGCACCTGGATTATAAAGAGCAGCGCCAGCTACAAATACCGCAGCAAGACCTACAAGACTATGGAATGCGGCAACCAACTGGGGCAGTGCTGTCATTTCAATTTTTTTAGCTATAAATGCACCGATTGCCCCACCAATAGCAATACCGCCCATGATGCCTGAGTACTTAGCAACGGCTGGGCTTAACAAGGTGGTCAAAATGGCGATCACCATGCCGCATATTCCATACAGATTTCCTGAACGAGATGATTGGGCTGATGACAAACCACGCAATGCCATAATAAAACATATGCCAGCGATTAGGTATAAAAGAGTCGAGATTGTTGGGGTCATAATTTGCTCTTATTTCTTTTTAGAAAACATGGATAGCATACGCTGGGTTACAATAAAGCCGCCAAAAATATTAATGGAGGCTAAAATCACCGCAAGAAACCCAAAGGTTGAAGAAATTCCCAAAACTGCCGGGCCTGCTGCAATGAGCGCGCCTACAATGATGACACTTGAAATAGCATTAGTCACAGCCATAAGGGGTGAGTGTAAGGCCGGAGTCACTTTCCAAACCACGTAGTAGCCTACAAAGCACGCTAATACAAACACCATCAGTCCTAATACAAAAGGGTCGGCACTGCCCTGCCCTTCAGCGGCAATAGCTTGGCGGATTGATCCCTCCAGGCCTGTTAGCCCACCTGAGATTTCTTGAAGCGCACTATTTAAATTTGCTGTTTGCTGCGCAATAGCTTGAAGATCCATAATTTTTCCTTAAACGTTAAACACGGTATGCAGTAGCTTGCCATCATGACACAAGCAGGTTGATTTAATGATCTCATCATTGAAATCAATTTTCAAGCTTTGAGACTCTTTATCAATCATCAAATTCAAGAAATTGAATACGTTCTTAGCATATAGCTGGCTTGCATTATAAGCGATTCGGCTTGGCATGTTGGGATGTGCTACAATCTTCACCCCATTTTTTGTTACTGAAATACCAGGTTTTGAGGCGGCACAGTTGCCACCTGCTTCGATGGCCAAGTCAACAATAACACTGCCAACTTTCATGTCAGCAACCATTTTTTCTGAAATTAAAACTGGGGCTGGTTTGCCTGGAATAAGCGCCGTTGTAATGACGATATCTTGTAATTTGAGTACATCGTGTAATTTCGCGCTTTGGGCCTTTTTATAGCCATCGCTCATTTCCTTGGCATACCCACCAGAACCTTCACCAGATTCTTGATAATCAACTTCAACGAACGATGCCCCAAGGCTTTCCACTTGTTCTTTAGCAGCAGCTCTAACATCAAAGGCGGTCACAATAGATCCAAGACGACGCGCAGTTGCAATTGCTTGCAGACCTGCAACGCCTGCACCAATTACTAATACCCTAGCTGCATCTACTTTACCTGCTGCGGTCATCATTAACGGGAATGCCCGATCAAATTCATAAGCGCCTTCAATAACTGCTCGATAGCCTGCCAAGTTACTTTGAGAAGACAAGACATCCATCACTTGGGCACGCGTAATACGTGGCACAAATTCAAGAGCAAATGCACTAATATTTTGTTTTGCGATTTTTGTAAAAAGCTTTTTATTATCATGGGGCTTATGCATAGCAATAACCGCCGTGTTTGCACCTAAAGCAGGTATTTGTTTTTCGTCTAAGGGACCAACTTTTAAAACAACCTCAGCACCCTTTACTGTATCGGCAAAGGCTTTACCAATTTTGGCACCTACTGATTTATAAACATCATCTAAAAAACCGGCAGCTTCGCCAGCATTTTTTTCCACCACAATTTCATGTCCTGCATCACACAGGCGCTTAACCAAATCAGGCGTGAGGGCCACACGTTTTTCAAATTCTGCAGTTTCTTTAACAACTGATATGCGCATTAAAAATTTTTACTTATGTTTTGTTCTGGCCATTATATGGGGTTTTGAGGAAATAAGAAAGGCTCCCATAGTCGTGGGAGCCTTTAAACTAAACTTTGGCAGCTTTAGTACCTACCAAAAAATAGCCCCCTAAGACCATCTGCCTGAGCAGGAAAATAGTTAAATGGACCTTTATTGAAAGATAGGCCTGTACCAGCCAATATTCCTTCTATCGCTGCAATTCTTTCTGCACTAAAGCCAGAAGCATCATGAACTTGTGCAATAAAACAATTCGAAGGTTTTACTGTACCAGCTGCAAAGACACTCTTGCCCCTAAATAATTCAAATGCCGCAAGGTAAGTTTTTACTACATATTCATCACCTAGTTCCCAGCCTATAGGTCCAAATGTAGCAGCACTTATAGAGGGGATAGACCATGTTTCTGAAACAGTGATCTCAGTCATGTCACCAAGGTTTAGACTTCTGTACACATCAGCAATGCTCTTTTGTCCAGCAAGAAAATCACCTTCTGCAGATAGAGGTGCTATAGCTCCAGGCATATACCCTGCAGGAGCGGTAGTGACTTTCTCTAGTTCTCTGCCAGACGATAAAGTTTTTATTAAAACACGTAACACGGAAGAACTAGTATATCTAGCGGCCATGATTCCCATGTTTGCACGCCATTTCCCCATATCCAAAACTCCTGAAGAATCCATTGCCCCGGTAGTTTTTTGTATAACACCAGAAAATAGATGATTTGATATATCTCGCTCAGTAATTGTACTCATTTCGAACAATTTATCACCAACTCTGTAAGCAGCGACACATGTACCGCCATCTCTCATTTCTAATTGTACATGCACAACCGCCGCCACTGCAGGAACATCCACAGCTACTGGAACAGCCAAAGCAAGATGCGCAACACCATCCTCTAGCGCAGGAACCCCATCCATTGCAAACACTTGGCCCACAAGCATTGCCATTACTAATAGTATTTTTTTCATAAAATCCCCTTTAAAAATTTAATATCTGATCTTGTGTACTGAATTTTGTACCCATATGCAACCAATAAAAAAAACCCGCCACAAGGGCGGGTTCTTGATTTGCAATTATCAACGTGCGCTGCCTTTCTAGTGTTTGTGGATCCTCTGGTCAAGCCAGAGGAAAACTAGAAGGCAATTTTCCCTACGACTTGATCGTAGGGTCCATTAATGTTAGAAACTTAACTTCGTTCCAACAACCACTGCTGCACCCGAGTTAGAAGGCGTTACAGCTTTAGAGTCATTTTTGTATTTCTTCGTTGTGCCAACAAACTTAGCATAACTCTTATCGGTTGACATTTTGAACAAGTCAACTTCTCCGAAGAACTTCAGACCTTGCAAAGCGTTAAAGTCAATCGTTGCTGAAACGACATCACTTTTTGCCTTACCATTAACCGCACCATAGTTTGCAGTACCTGGCAATTTTGGCAACGTACGCGATGTAGTAAAATACCCCACTGCAAACTGGTAAGCGCCAACTGTGTATTGACCAGCCACGTTCCAAGCTTTACCTGCATCACCTGATCTATAACCATAGGTGTTCGTTTTGGGCAAACGACTTTGTCCGTTCAAAATAAGACCGCTTGCAAATCTCCATTGGTCAAACCCTACAGCTGCTGTAAATTGATTGGATCTTGCACTGCGAACACTTTTAATTTTCAAGAACTCCAACTGACTATCATCGTATGCGCCAGAAACATTTTCTTCACCCCACTTTGGTGAACCACGTTTGGTGTTTTCTTGAATATAAATAGCAGCCAAAGCCATGTTCCAGGTTTTGAAATCAGCCTTATAGTTTACACCCAAGGAAACGTTGTTCATTCCATAAGGAGCTGTACCTTTGCTTGGATAAATTCCACTTTCGTGACCATAGGTATTGTCTGGAGATGCACCGGAGTTATCTAAGCTAGCCATACCATAACGAGTGGTATTAGGTGTGAAAGCAAGACCAACCTGGAATCCAGCAAAAGTCGGTGTATAGTATACCATTTTTGTGGCTTTACTTGTTTGGCCGTACATTTGCACGCCGCTGATCACACCTTCTGAGGTATTTACCATATTAGGGAAAGTTCCATCAATTGTAAGGGCGCCGCCTAACAAATTAAAACCACTTTCTGTCATGGTGTCTTCAGGACCCGTTAAGTTACCAACTTGGAAAATACCCCAACTATCATGTAAAAACTCAATATAGTTCTGGGTAAAATAAATTGGAGAGCCTGATGTACTCTTTCCACCAGGATAAGATTCCATCGCCCCACGGTACTTATATTGAAGACCATCGGCTGACTTACCTTTTGCGGTAAAGAAGATGTTCGATGCACCTATGGCTAAATGAGGACCACCGCCCTTACCATTAAGGTTATTTTGTTGACTTGCACCACCTGCAACCATTGCAGTAAATCCATTGATTTGAAGAGTTGGAGCTTGAGCTGACTCAGCAACCAAACAAGAACTCAATATAGCTGTTGCTACGAAAGCAAATTTTTTTGACATTTTATGATAACTCATACATTAAGTTGTGAGATGAGTATAGAAAATCAGAAAAATTCTATCAATGTTGCATGAGATTTTTGATAAATCTTAATTCCACTTGTAGCTTAATGAACACATGTGGATAAGGTAAGGAGAACAGGCGTCACAGGCAATGTTGTCGTGGCTTGCGCCAGCGGAAGTCCATGATGATTAATTCCGCTGGATCATCTCTTTCGCAGAGATGGCACGAACTATCCCAAATTCTTTTCCACAAAATCCCAATTCACCAAATGATCTAAGAAAACTTGCACAAAGTCAGCGCGACGATTTTGATAATCTAGATAATATGCATGCTCCCAAACATCACACGTTAACAAAGCTTTTTGACTATGTACCATTGGCAAATCTGCATTAGGTGTTTTGGTGATTTTAAGATCATTACCATCTTGCACCAACCATGCCCAACCACTACCAAACTGCGTAAGTGCTGCTTGTTTAAAATCGGCAGCAAATTTTTCATAACTACCAAAACTTGCTGTAATTTTTTCGGCAAGCATGCCTGTAGGTGCGCCACCGCCATTTGGCTTCATGCAATTCCAAAAGAAAGTATGGTTCCACACCTGGGCTGCATTATTAAAAATGCCAGCCATATCAGCTTTGCCAGCAGACATATTAATAAGGTCTTCTAAGCTTTTTGATTCATGTTCAGTACCCGCCACCAAATTATTTAAATTTGTTACATATGTTTGGTGATGCTTTTCATGGTGAAACTCAAGAGTTTGCTCACCAATGTGGGGAACAAGCGCATTTTTTGCATAAGGAAGCGGGGGGAGAGTAAAAGCCATAAATCACCTGATTGATATTGTGAGAGTGTCGCCTTAAGATGGCGCGCCCGAGAAGAGTCGAACTCCTAACCTTCAGATCCGTAGTCTGACGCTCTATCCAATTGAGCTACGGGCGCTAATCTATAGATTTATAGGCAAAAAATTATAGTAAGGCAAGGTTTTTATTTTTTAAAAAGTCTTTCATTAACGTTTTTTTAACCCTTTCAAGATATTCTAGCCCGGTAGAAATATGTATTTTTTAACCCCCCCTATTAGCGAGGATATGATGAAATTTAAAAATCTTTCACTAACTTTATTGGCAACTGTTGCCTTTGGTGCTGGAATTTCCAGCGATGTTTCAGCAGCTGCCGCTGCTCCTGTTGCGCCTGTAGCAGCCCCTGTTGCTCCTGTGGCAGCACCCGCTGCTCCTGTGGCAGCAGTTACTCTAGATTCTAAATTACTTAAACGTTCTGCTGATGAAGCCCATGAAGTTGCAGCTATTGGTGCTAAAGCAACTAGCGCATTAGATGAAAGACTTGCTGCGGCACGAGCAAAATTTGATGCATTATCCATAGTTGTGAAGGAAAAAACTGAAGAAGGCAAACAAGCAAGTATTGCGTTAGGTAACCTGCTAGATGCTGCCCGTAAGCAGGTAATTACAGTGCATGATGTAGAAAAATCTCTAACACAAGCAAGGTCAGATCTAGAAAGTGATGAAGCATATTTCTTAGTAACCCAGCTTAACGATGCAGATCGTGCTGCTTTAACAAAGCTTTATGCTGATAGCGTGCAAATAGCTGATGCAAAACTTAAAGCAGCTCAAAATATTGACAAAATGCAGGGAAATATTAAAAAATCCGCCGATGAACTTCTTGCAAAACAAGCAGAACTTGAGCAATTACAAGCAGAAATTTTAGCTGCAGTAGATGCTATGAACGTGGAATACACTCCTCCACAAGCTGAAGTTAAAGGCATAGAGCTAAGCTCACAACAGGCTGCTCTTGCGGCTGCACAAGCACAGCAAGCTAAGCTTACTTCAGAAGGAGCAACATTAGAGGCCAACATCAAAAGTTCTGACGCTGCGCTTACAAAACTCTCCCAACAAATCGATTTAACTAAAAAGTTAGGTGCCGCTGGAAAACTAAAATTGGCTCCTCTACAAGCAGATTTTAAAGCCAAAACCATAGAAAAATCTGGCCATGCACAAGCTCTTGCTGCAAGCCAACAACAATTAGGCTTAGTAACAGCTCAAATACAGCATTTAACTGACGCTATTGCTGCCTTACAAGCTGATATAGCAACAATCCCTGCAGCAGCTCCAGGAGCAGATGTAACGGCTGGTGAAAGCCCTGTAGAAAAAGCAGCCAGAATTGCGCCTTTGAATGCAAGAATTACAAAATTAAAAGCAACTCAAGATCCTAAGGGCAAACTACAAACAGCCTTAGCAGCAATGCAAGCTAGCGCTGCTGCCTTAGATACACAAGACGCTGCTAAAAAAGAAGAGTTAGCAAACTTTAAAGCAAAAATTGTTGCAGAACGAGCAGCAGGAAAAGCACCAACTGCAACTCCAGCAGCTTAGGCCGTTACCATCGATTAACAAGGCTTATCAGTTGTTGTTAATCTAACTAGTCAAGCGTCAGAGTAGATGAATCACCTCATCACTCTGGCGCTTTTCTTTTTAGGGCCATTGTAGGTAATGCAGCCTGCATGTTTCATCCTTTAAGTCTTGGTATTTGTGGATCCTCTGGTCAAGCCAGAGGAAAACTGGAGAATTAAAATTGGTAAAAGTTAGAAATAGTAACCTTCTTTAGTTTCCATATGGCTTGACCATATGGTCCAGTAAGTAATATCAATATTTTTCAATTGGATCCTCCGGTCAAGCCGGAGGAAAACTGGAGAGGGGAACTCGAGGAAAGTTAGAAATAGTAATCTTCTTTAGTTTCCGTATGGCTTGACCATATGGTCCAGTGAGTAATATCAATATTTTTCAATTGGATCCTGGGATCAAGCCGGAGGAAAACTAGAGAATTAAAATTGGGAAAAGTTAGAAATAGTAACCTTCTTTAGTTTCCATATGGCTTGACCATATGGTCCAGTGTGTAATGTCAATATTTTTCAATTGGATCCTCCGGTCAAGCCAGAGGAAAACTAGAGAGAGGCACTCCGCAGTCTCCCTACGACTTGATCGTAGGGTCCACAATATACCCCCCACCCAGAGTTATGTAAAAATTCTTGTCATCTACGTAAATCTTTCTAGAAAAATACCGAACGATTGATTTTAGTAAGATCTGGGTGCTAGGCTTAACCCGAAACTGCGCTCCCTCAACACCTGGAGCAACTTAACCCACACATTTTTTAAAGAAGGATGATAAAAATTGAACAAAAAATCACCCCAGCGTTTTTTGATTATTGGCTATGGCACCATTGGAAAAGCCACCCTACCCGTTCTGATAAAAGAATTTAAATTGAGTGCTGAACAGATTCAAATTATTTCAGCGGATGCTACCCATACTGAGCTAACTCAAAAAATGGGTATACACATAACCCAGCTAGCATTGGATCAAACAAACTACCAAGAAGCGATTACGCCCAGATTAGCTGCGGGTGATATTTTATTAAATTTAGCCGTCAATGTAAGTTCATTAGACCTAATCCGTCTTTGCCAGTCGGTAGGAGCGTTATATATCGATACGTGCATTGAACCCTGGGAGGGCCATTACACGAATGAAACCTTGAGCATTTCAGAACGATCAAATTATGCTTTGCGTGAACAAGCTATTGCCCTTAAGGCTGAGTATCCAAACGGAACAACGGCAGTGCTAGCGCATGGCGCTAACCCCGGTTTGGTTTCTCATTTTATTAAACAAGCCCTTCTGGACTTGTCACAAAATAGCTTACCTCAAGATACTGGCGTTTCTACTGAAGTTCCTGCCACTAAGCAAGCATGGGCTGAACTTGCTCAGAGGCTTTGTATAAAATCAATCCACATTGCTGAGTTTGATTGGCAAAAAACCAAAGTAAAACGCCAACCTGGGGATTTTTTTTCCACCTGGTCAGCGGAAGGATTCATTAGTGAAGGGTTACAACCCGCTGAATTAGGTTGGGGTTCCCATGAAAAGCAATTGCCAACGGACGGTAAACAGCACGAATACGGCTGCAAGTCATCAATCTATATTAATAAGCCAGGGTTCTCAACGCGCATCCGCACTTGGACACCTATGGCAGGACCTTTTCAAGCCTATTTGGTAACCCACAATGAATCTATATCCATTGCTGACTACTTAACAATAAAATCAAATGAGCAAGTCACGTATCGGCCAACCGTGTTGTACGCTTATCACCCAAGCAGTGAGGCGGTGTTGTCCGTTCACGAAATGGAGGGTAGAAATTTTTCCATGCCAACCAACAAAAGAGTTTTGGTTGATGAAGTTGAAGGTATTGATGAATTGGGCGTGCTGCTGATGGGCCATAATCAGGTTACTTATTGGTATGGTTCTTACCTTTCAACCGAAGAAGCTAAAACAATTGCGCCTTATAACAATGCGACCAGCTGCCAGGTCGTGGCAGGTCTTATTGGGGCAATCCATTGGGCCATTGATAATCCTAATGCAGGTATTGTCGAAGCAGAAGATTTAGACTTTGATTATGTACTGGAAAAAGCAAAACCCTATATGGGGCCAGTTGATGGATTCTATTCAAAATGGACACCAATTGCGAACCGGTCTCAATTATTTGAGGAAGATGTGGATTCTGCTTGCCCATGGCAATTTAAGAATTTTCGGGTGGCATAAAACATAGATATGGACCCTACAATCAAGCGTTACCCCGTTGAAAAACGTGGGTCGTAGGGAGACTAGAAGAATTATCAGTTTTCCTCCGGCTTGACCGGAGGATCCACTTGACCCCAGGATCCAATTGAAAAATATTGATATTACTCACTGGACCATATGGTCAAGCCATATGGAAACTAAAGAAGATTACTACTTCTAGTTTTCCTCTGGTTTAACCAGAGGATCCACCAATATCAAAGCTTCGCAAGTGAAACTTGCACCCTCCATTGATAAGTCTTTCTATAACCTTCTTATGAACAGCCGCTCGTCGAACCACAGGTTACGCATTTCAGGCATGTACCATTACGCACCATGGTAAAGTTACCGCATTCTCCACAAGAATCGCCTTCATAGCCCTGCAGTTTTGCCTGCATAGACTTTTCAGTTTTGCGCTTTGTCGATGATGTAGTATACGACACAACATTTGACGTGCCATAGGTGCCTGTAGCTTTTGCTTCTTCGTAACCAGTTTGCATTGAAACAGTTTCATCAGAAATACTAACGGTTGTTTCAACAACTAATGGCTCATGAGTTTCATCTTGGCGCCCCACCATATAATCGCTTCGATCACCGATCGTATCAGGTGTTAGGTCACTTGGCTGAACGTGCGCAAGGTCATGGCGCCCTAGGTAATTAATCGCCAAATCACGGAAGATATAATCCAAAATTGAAGTAGCAATTTTTACCCAGTCATTTCCTTCAACCATACCAGATGGTTCAAAACGAGTGAAAGTAAAGGCTTCCACATATTCTTCTAAGGGAACGCCATACTGCAAACCAATAGATATAGCCATGGCGAAGTTATGCATCAATGAACGGAACGATGCCCCTTCTTTATGCATATCAATGAAAATTTCACCGAGCTTTCCATCTATATATTCACCAGTGCGAATATAAATTTTATGGCCACCCACCACCGCTTTTTGAGTATATCCACCCCGGCGATTTGGTAGTTTTTGACGTTTTGATTCGTAAATGACGCGTTCGATAATGCGCTCAACAATCTTTTCCGCTACCACTTGAGCTTTTTGAGTTTGAGGCATTTGTGCTATTTCTTCAGCCTCGTCCTCATCAATATTCAAACTACTAAGAGGTTGAGAAAGCTTTGACCCATCCCTATATAAAGCATTTGCTTTTAAGCATAAACGCCAAGATTTCATGTAGGCCGATTGGCAATCTTCAACGGTAGCTTGGGATGGCATGTTTACGGTTTTAGAAATTGCACCGCTGATAAACGGTTGAACCGCTGCCATCATTTCAATATGGCTATCAAATGAGAGGTAACGCTTACCAATACGTCCACAAGGGTTTGCACAATCAAACACCGGCAGATGTTCAATTTTCAAATGTGGCGCACCTTCTAGAGTCATCAATCCGCAACAGTAATTATTGGCGGCTTCGATGTCTTGTTTAGAAAAACCAAGGTGAGTAAGCATATCAAAACTAGGATCACATAGCTGATCATCTGTTAGATTGAGAGTGTTTTTGCAAAAGCTTTCCCCCAACGTGTATTTGTTAAACACAAACTTAATATCAAACGCTGCTTTTAATACATTTGAAATGGCGGTTAATTCTTTATCTGTAAAACCTTTGGCTTTTAACGTTTCATGGTTGATGGCTGGAGCTTTTTCAAGGGATGCATATCCCACAGCGTAGTTAGCAATATCTTGCATTTGCTCAGGCGTGTATCCCAAAATTTTCAACGCTGATGGCACCATTTGGTTGATAATTTTAAAGTACCCACCACCAGCAAGTTTTTTAAATTTTACCAACGCAAAATCAGGCTCTACACCAGTTGTGTCACAATCCATGACCAAACCAATAGTACCGGTTGGAGCAATACAGGTAGTTTGCGCGTTACGGTAACCAAATTGTTCACCATGGGATACAGCTTCATCCCATGCTTGGCAAGCGGCCTCAATTAATCCAGGAACAGTGCAATCGCTTGCGCGAAGTGGAACTGGTACAATTGACAGTCCTTCATAACTTTGAGTTTCCCCATAAGCTGCGCGGCGATGGTTACGCATGACGCGAATCATGGCATCTTTATTCTTGGCGTATCCTGGGAACGCACCAAGTTCTTTGGCCATAAGGGCAGAGGTTCGGTAACTCACACCGGTTAAAATGGCAGCTAAAGCACCACCGATGCAACGACCTTCTGGGCTGTCATAAGCAATACCCATGGCCATTAATAATCCACCTAAGTTGCCATACCCTAAACCAAGGGTCCGGAAATCATAAGATAATTGGGCAATTGAGCGAGATGGGAACTGAGCCATAAGCACAGAAATTTCTAAAACAACTGTCCAAAGAGTAATCGCATGTTCAAATGCTGGTATATCAAACTGACCATTCTTATATAATGTCACAAGGTTGATAGAAGCCAGGTTGCAGGCTGTATCATCTAAAAACATATATTCAGAACATGGGTTAGACGCATTGATTCGCCCGCTATTTGGGCATGTATGCCATTCATTAATAGTTGTATCAAATTGAATGCCCGGATCAGCACAAGCCCATGCAGCAAAACCAACCTTATCCCACAATTCTTTTGCAGGAAGCTTTTGAACAGCAGCACCATCAGTACGAGACGTTAAAGCCCATTCTTTGTTTTCCAAAACACTTTCTAAAAAGGTGTTCGTAACCCGCACGGTATTGTTTGAGTTTTGCCCTGAAACGGTTCCATAAGCCTCGCTATCCCAATCGGTATTATAGGTTGGGAAGGGGAAATTTGTGTGACCAAGCTCTGCCATGTTAATGGCACGCTTAATATAATTTTCAGGAACAAAGGCTGTACGAGCCGCACGAATGGTCGCTTTTAAACCAGGATTGGTTTTAGGATCAAAACGATCAGCTTCTTTTAGATCATTATTAATGCAGGCTGAAATGATTTCGTTTAAGTGGAATTGATTCAATTTCGACCCAGTCACCAAGGCCGCAACTTTTTGTTCTTCAAGAACTTTCCAATCAATAAAATTAATCACATCCGGGTGGTCAATATCGAGCACTACCATTTTAGCAGCACGCCTGGTAGTTCCTCCGGACTTAATAGCGCCGGCAGAGCGGTCGCCAATACGTAAGAAGCTCATTAAGCCTGAAGAGACCCCTCCTCCAGATAATTTCTCTCCAGCGCCTCGTAAATTTGAAAAGTTTGAACCAGTACCCGAGCCGTATTTAAACAAACGTGCTTCACGAACCCAAAGATCCATAATGCCGCCTTCGTTTACCAAATCATCTTTAACCGATTGAATAAAGCAAGCGTGAGGTTGAGGGCGTTCATACGCTGAAGTTGATTGCTTTAGCTGACCAGTTTTTTCATCAACGAAAAAATGTCCTTGAGCGGGGCCATCAACTCCATAAGCCCAATAAATACCCGTGTTAAACCACTGAGGAGAGTTAGGTGCAGCCACCTGCATAGATAGCATATACTGCATTTCATCAAAAAATGTACGTGCATCTTCTTCTAAATCAAAATAGCCATTTTTCCAGCCCCAATAGGTCCAGGTTCCAGCTAAGCGGGTGAAAACTTCTTTTGCCGATTTTTCACCACGCACAGCGCTGCCAGCCTTGGCTTTTCTGCGTTGAAGCCAGATTGGTACGCCATCTTCTTTAACTGTTACTACATCATCAGGAATGCCAGCTTTGCGGAAATATTTCTGGGCTATAACATCACTTGCCACCTGAGACCAGTGAGCAGGCACTTCAATATTATCTTGAGAAAATACAAGCGATCCATCTGGATTTTTAATTTCACTTACAGCTAAGCGGAAATCGATTCCTTCATAGGGTGACTGTCCTGCGACCGTAAAGCGACGGTGTATTTTCATTGAAACCTCACAACGTAAAAAAAGTAAATGGACTTAAGCATCAGCTGACAAAAACACGCATCCTTTGGCAAATTGCTCAGAATGGGCTACATTTTTCGTATCAAATGATGTTCATATTAATAGGCAAAAATAGATGCATTTCAAGTCTTGAATTTCATACGAAAGATGTGTAAGCAAACTATATACAACAATAAATAGTAACACACCAAACAACAAAAATACAAAATATAGGATTTTATGGAAATTTTGATTAAAATTACGTGTTTAGTGATAGCTATAGTGCTGCATGAGCTGGCCCATGGTTTAGCAGCCTATGGGTTTGGTGATCACACAGCAAAATATGCTGGTCGCTTAAGCCTTAACCCCCTCCGTCATATTGATCCAATGGGATCAATATTTTTACCCCTGTTATTATTCTTCACCCATGCACCATTTTTAATTGGCTGGGCAAAACCCGTACCCATAAATTTTATGCATCTAAGACCCCAACGTATTGGCGTATTTTTTGTAGCCTTTGCCGGACCCTTAATGAATATTTTCTTAGCACTTATTACAGGTGTGTTTTGGAAAATGGGGTTTTTAGGAAATGATGTGGCAAACACGGCTATTCAAATTAATGTGATTTTAGCAGCTTTTAATTTATTGCCGATTTTACCCCTTGATGGGGGACGAATGATTACCTGCTTTTTACCCCAAAATCATAAACTATTTAGATTCTTTGATCGATTTGGGTTAATGATTGTGATAGGCACGTTGATGATGTTTAGCAGCTTTATTCACAAAATCATTTTCGTAATTGCCGATACAATTTTAGGATTGGTAAACGGTTTGCTTTAGACAAATCACCCGATTTTCTTAAAAACAGGGTCATTTCCTTCGTGCAAAAAGCTAACATAGGCCAATGTTTGCCCACTCTCATTTGAGCCAAATTCAATAAAATGAGGGTCAGTACGTGACATATTACCATTAAATTCCCAACCGTTAAGGCTAAATTCATCACCGTTCCAGTGCACAATATGACAAGACTTGTCTTTTATCTTTAACAACAAATCATTCCCGCTGGCTTCAATTTTCATCTCCCCATACATTTCATTCGTATAGGTACCTATATAAAATTTATCAGCTTTTTTTGGGCTGGGTTTTAAGAGTTTTTTATTAGTACGATGGGCCTTCATTTTGCTTTGGTGTTTATTTCTACTTTCAATATATTCTTTGCTCCAGTCACGTTCTTCAAGGTTGAGGAAGAAATTTAAAAAGACATTACGCAAAGCTTCTGGGAATAGGTTCAAATTAAAATGGCCCAGGTTAGTTAAAATAGCCACAGCAAAACCACCAGATGGACACAGGAATGTAAAGCTCCTCTGGCCTGTATAGCCCCCCATATGTTCAAAAACCTGGACTGTGTTGGCGCCAACTCCATATTCATACACAAACCAACCCATTCCATATCCTACGTTTTTCATAACTTCGGGTGGGAATTGCATATCGTGGGGTTTAATTTTTGTATGGTAAACTGTAGCTTGATGCATCGCATTAAGGTGCTCTTGAGGAATAATTTGAACATCACCGTATTTGCCGTTATTTAATTGGCATTGCAGCCAAATACCGAAATCATGAGCCGTGGTGTTTGCTCCAGATGTAGATGGGAAAGTATACACTAAAGGATCTAGACCTATGGAAACTGCGTTACCTTGCAAATCTTTATCATGACAAAGGGCAATATTTTCATCCTTTCCAAATAATCCTTTCAGGCAATTCATGGTTGAATTTTGTTGCTTAATAAGGATCTCTCCTGCTGAGCTGCGCGTCATTCCTAAGGGAGTATAAATATACTCACTCAAAAGATCACTGTAACGTTTATGGGTAGCTGCTTCCATGACTAGCCCCATGAAGCCAAACATTTGATTGCTATAGCCATAATCTGTGCGGAAGTTTTGTTCAAAAGGAATAAGGTGGATTTTCTCCACAATTTCAGAAGGGGAAAAATTAGCTTTCATTAAGCTATCGCCGGCAAAATGTCCTAATCCAATACGATGACTGATTAAATCTTGTAATGTTGCCTTATTGGTAGCCTCTTCACTTGCCAAGCGAAATCCAGGTAAATATTTTTTAACAAGATCTTGCAGGGAAAAAACTTTTTTTGTCTCAAGAATACCAGAAAGAGCTGCAGTAAAATTTTTAGTAAGAGATGCTATTTGAAAAATAGTATGTTCATTAACTGGTTTATTTTTTCCAACTTCTCGTGTGCCAAAGCCCTTACAAAGCAAAACTTTAGAGGGGGTTACAACAACTACCGCCATTCCCGGAATAGCCCAGGCAGGCATATTTTTTTGAATGTACTGTTCAAATTTTGGCAAAAACTGATTAATGCGCTGTTCTGTAGGCACAGAAGTTGCAGATAAAACAAAACTGCAAATAATAGGAAAGATAAGAAAACGTATAAACATTACTGAAACCTTCTGAAGAACTTATCTTAATTTTTAAAAGAATAAAATTGATAATTTATTAATAATTAGATGTTAGCTTAAAATTAAGCATAGCAAAAAATTTTACCTCGGAGAAGTTATGGGGCCAATGTTATTATTAGTTTTGGGTATAATGGGTGCGGTTGGATTTGGCCTATATCAGTTTGGCGAGCAACATAGATTTGATATGGTTTCCGATTCTCAAGGTGGAATTTTTATTCTTGATAAAAAGTCATCAACAATAAATTATTGTAATAATCAGACCTGCTCGCTTGTTGGAAATGGTGCATTGCCAAGCCATCTAATAGGTAATCCTGCCGCCATGGCTTCGATGCAAGGGGCAATTATGGGAGCTCCTGCTGCATCTGGAGCTGCTACACCAGGTCAAGCACCAACAGGAATGCAACCAAACCTTGCGGCTTCTGGCAATGCAAATGCAGCAGCTACTCCCACCCAAGATAGCGATGTCCATGATGCAGATGCACCTACAGCAGATGCACCTGCAGCAGCAGATGCTGATCAAGCAGATGTAACCCCACCAGATGCCGACACTCCTGATGCAGCAGCTGCTCCTGATGGGTTCTCCTTCTAATCCATAACCCAAGAAATCATCATGCCGTATGCTTTCATTTTTAAGCATAGATAAGATGTTATTGCAGATATTGGATTTCTATCACCTCAGGCATATCAATTTTAAAAAGCAATAGAAGTAGCTGGCTAGCTAACAGGTGACAACGCCCATTTAACCGATGTTTGAGTATTCCCATCCAGGGCTACCACTACACACAAAGCATGATACCCCATAACATCAACCGTATGTAATTGAATGGCCCCTTGGCAGAGAAATTTTTTCAGATGCTCTGGCTTTTGTAGTTTCTCACCCGTTGTTTTTTTGCACAAAAGTGCACTTTCAGTTTCGTTGGTAATACGCCATTCAAGCTCTGGCGCTGTCAGGAATCTTATGTACCCCTGCCCTAGCTGGGACAACAGTAATGTTTCTTCACCACGGATATCTCCATGGGGAGAAATATATAAATCACGTTTTGCTTGAAGTACCGCTCCATAGGGGTCGGCTTTTGTTGGATGATAGCTTATTTGGTAATCACTTGAAAAAAATGCATGGCCCTTTTCATGAATAACTTTGTTTTTAATAAGTGGCTTTTTTGGCTGTTTGTAGCGCATAAATTGTTTTGAATCATGGGTATATATACTTACGTCACATCTGGTTAATAATCGTTGCGCACGCTCAGACCATTCAAAATCCAAAATACCCGTGGACTTCATATGCCAATCATGTAGTGCTGTATACACAGTTGAAGATTCCGTATTAACCAAAAAGAAGCCTGGCTTGGTGGAACAGCGCACATACCCCGTTGTCACAGGATCAGTAAGAATTGCGCGACTATCAGCTAAGGACAAAGTCATGTCAACAAGCCCATCACTCAAAACCGGGTCACAAAAAGCTTCTAAACGTTGAGTTGCATTTCCTGTAAAAGAGCTTAACCCGCCGTCCCCATGACGCAAATGGCGAACAATTGGCGCTATGTTAATGATACAATCATTTAGATAATCTATTTGCCCGGCATAAAAATGACGAAGTAATAAGCGCAAATCAATGAGGTCACGTAGCAACAACACCAACGTTCCGGGGTGACGTGTTTGTTGATTAAATTCCTCATCGAACTGTTCACGCAAACAACTTTGCAGATCAACAATCCATTTTCCTAATTGATTTTGTTCTCTCGGCAAGGCACATCCAGTATAAATCAATCCTTTTAAAGCCCGAAAACGGCTGATGGGATCCTTAATGCTAATGTAACGACGTTTTAAAAAGCGGTACTGCTGACCAATTGATCCGATAAGTCTTTTGCGAAAAGGCTGATCTGCGCTGTTTGCAAAAAACTCGTAAAAGCCAAGCCAATTACAAAGGCGATATCCTAAAATATCAAGGTTCCAGCTGGGGTTTCTCCAAGGCTTATCGGCCCATTGACTGTTATTATCAATCCAGTGGGCAATACATTGACGGGCCAAACGCCGACTATTGTTATCACCTAAGGCATGTAAATCTCTTAGAAAATCAAAGGTATGCAAACACACCGTCGGTGCATCCATCTTGGGTTGTGCTAGGTTTTTCAAGACCTCTGCAATTGTAAAGGTCACGTTACCAGCCTGATAAAGACCAGCACTTAAACTGCGTGCATTCCAAGTAACTGAAGGCCATGTATCTTGATGAAGACTTCTTAACTGCCCATGCACCGATTTGCGCAACATCAGCCCGTACAAAGGGCTACGCGTACACCAATCGTGCATCAAGCTAAACATCATTCACATTTTAAAACCAACAATGATATCAGAGTAGCAAAAAGAAAATCAGATTGAAATAAGCTCTATAATATTCGCTTGAATAGCAGAAAGCTTTTCGTTCCATGTGTTAATACATTGTATCATTAACTTAAGAAACGAAAAGCCTAGAATAAATTTATGCAGCTTCTTCGTAAACAGACACTGGTATGCCTGGTTCAGATTTAGCATTTCCCATAACAATAGTCGTTTGAACACGTTCAACATTACTTAGGTTCAATAATGTTTTAGATAAAACATTTTGATAATGTTCAAAATCTTGAGCAACGATCTTTAACAAAAAATCATCTTCGCCACTAATGCGATAACATTCACGAACTAAATCGATGCCATGCATAGCTTTTTCAAAAGATGCAAGCTGCGTTTCGCTATTCTCTTTCAAACCAACAGATGCAAAAAGAGTAATATTATAGCTAAGAGACTTTGGATTAATACTTGCTTGGTACCCTTGGATTACTCCACCGTCTTCCAAATTCTTCAAACGACGAAGGCAAGGTGGCGCAGATATTCCTACCCGTTTTGCTAGGTCCACATTGGTCATGCGTCCTGACTTTTGCAGGATTTGTAAAATTTTTAAATCGATACTATCAAGTTTGGTAATCAATGACTTCTCCTATAATCGGCAAATTTTTCCTAATTATAGAGCAGTTACTGCAAAAGTTAAGAAATTTTTAATTAAATTTCTGGATCCTAGTAGTAGACGCAAAGTGGAAATAACAATGGCAGAGATACCCAAAGACGTTGACCAGGCTGAAGGAAAGCTAGAAAATGCGCCCCTTGAACAAGCGCAAGATAGCGCTAGCAAGAAGAAAATATCTCCCAAGGTGTTGCTTGGATGCATCATAGGATTGGCACTTTTGCTATTTTTGGGGGGAGGTTGGTTTCTTTATAAGCATTTTTCTGCCCCCCAAGAAGAAGAAAAAAAGATCTCTCAAGCAGAAGAAGGGAAAGACACTCTTCCGCTTGTTAACTGCTTTGTTGCAATTCCAGAAGCAGTCGTGAACTTGAGATCCCAAAAACCTAAGGGAAATATTTTGCGCACCACCTTGGTTTTACAAATTTATAACAGAGAAGATGAACAAAAAATCAAAGAGTTTACACCTATTATCCTTGATCAAGTGTTGTCGTATTTACGCGATCAATCGGTCAATGACCTTGAGGGGCCAGGCTTAGAACGCATGCGTCAGGCAATTCTTTTGCGCATTAATAACATTGTAAGACCTATAAAAGTATACCGAGTAATCCTTAAAGACTTTATTATTCAGTAGGCACATATGGACGATACAGAAGATAAAAATCCACCAATACCCCATCCTTCTTCAGATGGTGTAGATGTTATTGGCAAACTATTTGAAACTCCAAGTGGTGATGCACCTAACGATGACTTCAATGCTGATGATATCAAGAAGCTTTTTAAAGAACCGAATCAAAAAAAAGAACTTAAAGGCATAGCTGCAATTCTTGATAGTGGAAAAGTCTATTCCGAACGCTTACCCATTTTAGATGTGGTATTTGATCGCCTCGTTAGGCTTTTAACGACAACGCTACGGAATTTCACCTCGGATAACGTTGATATTAGTTGCTCGCGTGTTACTTCCGTACGATTTTCTGATTACCTTAATGCAATCCCTCTACCAGCTTTGATTGGCGTTTTTAAAGCCACACAGTGGGATACCCCAGCTTTGTTGACCGTTGATAGCCAACTTATCTATTCAATTGTAGACGTGCTTCTTGGAGGCCGAAAAATTTCCCAATCAAATCGTCCTGAAGGCCGGGCTTATACAACTCTTGAAAGAAATTTGGTTGAAAGGCTTATTGAAGTTATTCTTATAGACTTTACTGAGGCTTTTTCCCCCGTATGCAAAGTTGATTTTGAATATGAACGATTAGAAACAAACCCTCGTTTTGCAACGATTGTACATGAAAAAAACGTTACTATGAAAATCACCTTTAAGCTTGAAATGGAAGAGCGTGGTGGAAATTTTGACATCATCATCCCCTACTCTAGCATTGAACCTATCCGCGATTTATTGCTTCAAAATTTTATGGGAGAAAAATTTGGTCGTGATCAGATTTGGGAAGACCACTTAGCAGATCGTATACGTGAAGCAAATGTTCGTCTGGAAGCAGCATTACCCACTGAGGAATTCCCTTTACGAGAAGTTTTAAATTGGAAAAAAGGATCGCATGTTGCCCTTTCTTCTACTATGCAAACCCCCGTTCATTTACATAGCCAAAACCACCAACTGCTTGTGGGCAGAATGGGGCAAAAAAATGGACATGTAGCAGTAAAAATTAATGATATTTTATTCGGTAAAAATGGAGAAGCGCTATGATGTGGTTGGATGTTGGAATTGTTTTTTTATTAATAATTGCGATTGGATTTTGCTATCGCCTTAGTGAAAGACTGCGTTCACTAAAAGGGATTACGAGTGTTCTTGCTCCATCTCTTGAACGATTAAGCCAAGTGTTAAATGGGGCAAACAACTCTATCGGTTTTTTAAAGCAAGCAACTGAAACCAGCAGAAAAAGTTTAGATACCTATATACCTAATGCGCAAGCGTTGAGCGATGATTTGCTTTTACTCATTGAACATGCTGATAGAATTAGCTACCGCCTTGATGATCTGCTTGTAAAGGCTAGCGGTATTGAAAAAGATTTACGCCAAACAGTGCTTGTAAGCCTGCGCCAATCAGAAAAGAAAAATAACGCAAGCGAAGGTACAGCCGCAAAAGTACAATCACGACCAGTCGGTGATCCGCGTGATTTATTTGTGCAACGAGTCATTTCTAGATACCCTAAGGACCCGCTCCCAGAACAACCACAAAGCCAGGAGCGTAAATAAATGATTCCGGTTCGTGTTCGTGGATTTGGGAGGATATCTATCCTTGTCATTTCCACTTTATTTTATTCCACTTCTGACTTAGCAACTGCAGCGGCAGCCCCCCAAGCAGAATCACCGGCAAAAGAAGTTTCTACACAAGCAGAGAAACTCGCCAATGAGGCAACAAAAGACGAAAAAAAGAAAGATGAACCTTCAACCGAATCAGTAAAGAAAAAAAATTCAAAGGGAACACCAATTAAATTTGACCCCTTAAATGAGAGCTCCGAAGGAGAAATTGTCCTTTTACAAGAACTTGCCCAGCGTTCACAAGAAATTAGTGCGAGGGAAGAAAACTTAAAACAACAGACACTTACTTTAAAAGCGGCTGAAGCATCGATGGGCGAAAAATTAAAACACTTTGATTTATTAAAACAAGATTTACTAAAAATGCTTGATAAACTTAAAGACAAGGAAGAAAAGCAAGTTGAGGACTTGGTAAAAATCTACACAAACATGAAGCCCAAACAGGCAGCTGGCATTTTAAATCAAATGGATATGGTAACCCTAAAAGAAATTGTAAAGCGGATGGCTAAAAAAAAGGCCGCCCTTATTATGGCGGCCATGGATACAAAAAAAGCAAAAGATCTAACGCAAAGCCTGGCAAAAGAAAGCCAGAATATTAGCTAGCAGCAGCAACAAATATAACGTTTCCACCAAGGACGCGGCGGTGGAGCATCTGAAGCGTCACCACTATTTACAGAAGGAGAGTTAGGAGTGACAAGAAGTGAGGCACTTGCATCGCCCCCTACCCTTGGTACAAGGTCCCGCTCTCCACTGTCGCTTCTGTGCTCTCTGCCAAGGCCCCCTGGGTTTGCCATAAAACCCCCTGCCTTATCTGGCGATACTCTTTTTACAACCTCTGCACGCGCTATTCGCTCTGCATCTGTAGTTCTTGCCATTTGCACAGCTATATCAAGAACGTCCAGAGGGTTAGGCCTAAATCTTTTAGAAAATTTAGCTTCATCCATAAAAAATTGAGTTTTGCTCATAAGATCACACGTACGATACGCATCGTCAAATTTCGCAGCTACCTTCTTAAAAAATTCAGTCAAACCAAAGATACTTGTACTGCTACCAGCTAACTCTGGCACCACTTCCCCAGCCTCAAAACTCTCCATTGCAACATTAAGTATACCATTTCGAGGAGCCATCAAATGCTGTAACGCTGAAACATTTGACGAAGCATCAGCATCTGCCATATCAACAGTAACATCATAAAGCCAGTCATGTAATGGGGGTAATAGACCATTACTTAACAAGAAAGCAGCAAAACGAGCCGTAATCCAAAGGGATAGAGGCTGTCTGCTGATATCAGTAGTATCTAAAAATGCAAGAGCTCGCACGATCACAGCTTTAAGTACATCGCCTTGGCCTTCTCCATCTAGCCGAGCGTACAGGCCAAGTAAGTCAGCAAGAGGAAAATCACCTCTTTTAGGGGCACAAAATAACCTGTCAGCAAACTCCGTTACTGGACCAGAACCAGAAAATGTTCGCTTAGTTAATGTTTGTAGAACAAGCCCTACTGTAATTGTTCCGGTTGTAGAAGTGGCCCCTGAAGCTGAATGACGATCTGCATCTCTTGCTGCCATTTCTTCCGCAGCCTCAAATTCCATCTCTACAGGTTTCCAATGCTGAGCAATTGCCCTACTAAAAATAACTTCCACGGGAGGTATACCCCTTACACCATCAAAAATACGGCTTTCATCAAAAGCGTCTTGCATCAAAATCAAATCATATAAATTGCAATACGTTTGACCAAAAGCCCTAGCTCCCTGCACAAATCCTTCTGCAAAAGCAACTAAGTGCGGATTATCTCTCCCATCAATTACTGATTGTGCAACCGCAGGATTCCTTAAATATTTCAATCTTTGCGGATCTCCCTCAAGCCATGCATGTGTAACCGGAAGGAAACAATCACCTAGCCAAAAGTCTACTAAGCGGGCTGTTGTCCACAATACTTCTTGATTTACTCTACCCGCTCTTTCTAGTTTTCTAACTGACATCACAAAAATAGCTGTACGTACAGTCTGTCGTTTTTCTGGCGCAAGTTGTTTGAATTCTGCTAATAAAGTATTAACACTCACACGGCTAACGACTTCGAGCAATCTATTCGAAAATTGTAACTCGTCTCTACCAATTTTTGCGCCTAGCATAGGTATGATTCGATCTGGTAGAAGACCCAAACTAGCAGCTTTTGGTATTCGTAGCTCAGACATGTCATCTTCTATTGCCGGCTCATCCGTATCAGACGCAGAAATCAGACTGCCCATAAACAATATTAAAAATGCAATATATAATTTTTTTAAACCGATTCTTATCATTTTTTCCCCTACCTGGTGTTAACGGTTGATAAGTACTAGAATCTATGCGATCAGTCAATATAACATCTTGAATTTTTTTAAAATATGCTCTCAATTTTGAATATTTCACACGCCTATAAGCAAGGTGATAACACTTTAACCATTTTAAATGGCTGCTCTTTAAATGTTAGTGCTGGACAGATTGTTGCATTAGTTGGAAACAGCGGTGCAGGAAAAACTACATTACTGCAGTTGATTGGCCTTTTAGAACAACCACAAGGTGGTGACATTGAAATTCAAGGCAGATCAACCCGTTCTTTGAATGACGAAGCACGTACCGGTTTAAGACGACACACTTATGGGTTTGTGTACCAATTTCATCACTTACTACCAGAATTTAGCGCACTAGAGAACGTGGTATTGCCACAACTTATTGCAGGTGTTGATAAACAAACTGCCAAAAATACAGCAGTTGAACTGCTAGATAACTTAGGGCTAGGCCATCGCCTTGAACACCGCCCAAAGCAATTATCAGGCGGAGAACAACAGCGTGTAGCTATTGCGAGGGCCTTAGCCAACAAACCTAAAATTCTATTGGCTGATGAGCCTACAGGAAATCTAGACCCAACCACCGCAGCTGAGGTTTTTAGCTTGTTGGTAAAATTGGTCAAAGATCAAAAAATTGCTGCAATTATTGCGACTCATAATCATACATTGGCAAAATCTATGGATCGCTTTGTTGAATTAAAAAATGGAAAATTGCACGAGAAATAGAGCTTAGGCTTAAGAAAAAATTCCTGGAATTTAATCATTTGTGGACCTTCTGGTCAAGCCAGAGGAATACTAAGAACGCCCCTCAAAAAAATAACGCAACTCCTGCTTAAGTTTTCCTACGGCTCGACCGTAGGGTCCAGAAACAAATACTTATGAACCCCTGCTCAAGCCAGAGGGACATTAAGAACGCCCCTCAAAAAAATAACGCAACTCCTGCTTAAGTTTTCCTACGGCTCGACCGTAGGATCCAGAAACAAATACTTATGAACCCTCTGGTCAAGCCAGAGGGACACTAAGAACGCCCCTCAAAAAAATAACGCAACTCCTGCTTAAGTTTTCCTACGGCTCGACCGTAGGGTCCAGAAACAAATACTTATGAACCCCTGCTCAAGCCAGAGGGACATTAAGAACGCCCCTCAA
>CANJXJ010000006.1 GCA_947478955.1 Alphaproteobacteria bacterium
CCAGAACCGGTTGTGTGGCGTATAATGATTGGTAAAATATTGGCGTTGAAAAATTCTTCGCAAATGGGATAAAGACGATCTGTCATATAGGCTAAACTCCTTCTGCTTGAAGTCTAACTCTATTTAGTTAGTTTGTTAACAGTTCCTAGAAGAGAATATTGACCCGAACTTTTACGGCAGTTTACCTCAGCTTGAATAATACTAGCCCCTACGTGTACTAAAAAATTGTTAGCCAAAGGTTCAAAACTTTCAGATTTCCATCGTGATCCCCTAGGAATTTCTCGAGCAGAACCTAGAATAGTAATAATATTATCGGTCAATCGTGGAAGGAACGTGGGTATTACAGCTCTTAAAGACTCCATTCGCTTAAGTAGAACTGTTTTCACATCTCCTATTTCTCTTTTGAAGCCGTATTCCTCCGTCTCAGAAGCATAAAAATTCTGCCCTTGAAGACAAGAAACTAATAATAAAATTTTAAAAAACATTTGCACAAATTAAACCAGTGAAATCAAATTACACTGCTTATGCCATAGAAAGAATTTTTAGTAAAGTAGCCCTATTTTAAAATAAGGAAAAATTCATGATGAATGCTTCAGCTTTTCAATAGCTTCTTTATAATTCTTTTGTTTAAATACGCTGTTGCCTGCTACTAGCACATCGGCTCCCGCTGCAATAATACTTGGTGCGTTTTGAAAATTAACCCCACCGTCAACACATATATAAAAATTAAGACCCAGGTCATGGCGCATTTTTTTTAATAAGATAACCTTATCTAAGGCAGATGGCATAAATGTTTGCCCATAAAACCCTGGATTTACACTCATGATAAGTACCTGGTCAACCATATCAAGAACACCGGCAATTGCATTAACCGACGTTCCAGGATTAATAGAAACCCCCACTTTGCACCCAAGTGTTTTAATTATGCCCAAGTGATGACGCAAATCTGAAGTTACCTCCGCATGAATGGTGATAAAATCAGCGCCAGCCTTATGGTACAAATCAATGCACAATTCAATTGGTTCCACCATAAGATGCACATCAAAAGGTAGTGAACAGACAGGTCGTAATTGGCTTATAATATCAGGGCCAAAAGTTAGGTTAGGAACGAAATGTCCATCCATAATATCAAGGTGGAGCCAGTCTGCTCCCGCTGATTGTATAGCTTGTACTTCATCTTTTAAGCACAGCATATTAGCCGCCATAAGGGATGGGGCAATCAGTACGGGTTGATTCATTATAACCTCAGCATATCATCTAGGCCATAAAAGCCAGGTGGTTGTTTAAATAGCCATTGCGCAGCTTTGATTGCACCATCAGCGAACACATTGCGATTCAAACATTCGTGACTTAGGCGAATGGTTTCATCTGCGTGGAAAAAATGTATGGTATGTTCTCCTGGAATATTGCCACCACGCAAGCTAGTAAAACTGATTGATTCTTGTGGGTAGCCTGCTTGCGCAATAACTTTGCCCAGTTCCAATGCCGTACCTGATGGCGCATCTTTTTTCATCCTGTGATGGGTTTCACTAATGGTGATGTCTGCATTTTCTCCCAATGCTTTGGAAACTAAGGCCACAGCTTTTTTTAAAATAGCGATGCCAAGACTGGTGTTAGCCGCATATAAAACAGGAATGCTAGTGCTTGCTGCTTTTAAGGCATCAAAATGAGATTGGGTTAAGCCGGTTGTGCCGCACATATAGGGCTTCTTGGCTTTTATACAAGCATCAAGAGCAAATAAAATATTATCCGGATGGCTTATATCAATGACGCCATCACTAGTTTGGGCATCTTGAATAAATGCGTTGATATTGTCAGCATTTAAACGGGAATAAGGATATATTTTGGCAGCTGGGAGCAGCGCTACAATCGCTTTTCCCATACGCCCGCTGGCCCCTACAATACAAACTGACAGCATTGATATATCTTATTGATTTTTTTAAATCATACGCTTTCTAAATAAGCTAATGCAACCGTGCGTGTGGGGGCCGTTGTTCATAAACAAATAACCCCACTGCATAGGGACCTGCTTCAATTTTTTCCCAGATGGTCTGCAAATACTCTAGGGTTTCCCTAATATCTGTGGTGGTATATTGCTTTTGAGATTCCATCGTCAGCACTAAACTAAAAGCAATGTTACGCATAGGAATACCCTGGTGGTAAACAGGATCCAGGGCTTTAAGCATATACCGCCAAAAGCCTTCTATTTTGGTGCTACTAAAGTGGTCATAACATAGCCCATGAATCTGATCCCAAGTTTGGCAAGCACTTCGAATCCGGTTATGAATTCCAAAGCTACGCATGGCTAGGCTATACAATTTGGCAAATGCTAGCCCCGCTTGAAAATGCGGCTCGCTAATCCGCTCTTCAATATATAACTTATGTAAAAAGCACCCGTCATTAGCAGCATTTAGAATACTGTGGAGCACTTCCAACTGGCTGGGAGATGATGATTTTTTAAGTGCGGCTTTTACCATGATAACCCTTTCACAAAAAATGCTCTCATATTGTTCTCGTTACGTATTTTGTTCGCTAGCATCAACAACTGCCGAGCACTTAAAATTTGTGCTCCAACTCTAAATTGGCGATACTCCACCTCTGCGTTAGGGGAAGACACTTCATAAAGACAAATGTTTTGTTCGCCTAAGTATTCGCATACACGCCAAAAGCTTACCCAGTTTTCAAATTCTTTGCGCAACGCTTCCGGTGCAAATGAAGGTGCCACAAGGGAAGGCGTCACAATGGAAAGACCAGCTTTTTCTTTTGATTGCGTTGCAATTTCGTTGTCATTGCGTTCCGTGTTATTGCGGTTAGATTTTTTAAAGCGAATCCCAAACCGACTCAGTGCTTTATTGGTAGCGCTAGTTGTGCGACCCAATTCACGGGCAATTTCTTTGACCGTAAAACCGTTTAAAAAATAGCTACGTGCTTTGTTAATATCGTTGGCTGACCATTCCTGTACGCCCATGCATCCTCCTATGCCAAAAAGTTATTTCTGATTTGTAATATTTACATAGATAGTGTGATAGAAACTTATCAGGTTGGTCAATATACTAAAATGTCCCAAACAATTTTATTAAAATTGTTTGGAAATTGCATGCTAAACGCGGCGTGCTGGTTTCGTCTGTTGATCCTTGTTATTTGTAGATCCTCGGGTCAAGCCCGAGGAAAACTGAGGAAAAAGTCACCCACCTCAGAGTTTCCCTATGGCTTGACCATAGGGTCCACCTCAATATAAAAACAACTTATTCGCATCCCCCCGGAGGCGATTTAAACAAGATCCTATAAAAACAAAAAAGGATTTACAAAATTTTTGGTTTCACTGGATTCCCGCCAACACGAGGACGACATCGGAAGAAATTAAACATACGCCTATAACATCATTGTCATTCCCTTTTTAAAAAAACCATGGTACTTTTCTTGTGAAGGCTGCCTGGACAAGTGCCGCGCTAATCCGGTCAGGTTCGGAAGAAAGCAGCCGTAACGATTGGTAGTTGGGTCGGCGCAGCCTTCAATAGATGGAAGAGTTATGTCGTATCGTGTTTTAGCCCGCAAATATAGACCGCAGAACTTAGAGCAATTGGTTGGTCAAGAAAACTTGGCGCAGAGCTTGAAAAATGCTTTTGAGAGTGGTCGTGTGCCTCATGCAATTTTGCTGCATGGCATTCGCGGCGTTGGCAAAACAACTACAGCCCGGATTATCGCCAAAAGCTTGAACTGCTTGGGCATTGATGGAAAGCTAACCCAACCACAAGTAACCCCGTGTGATGTATGTATATCCTGCCAGGGAATTTTAACTGATCGTCATATGGATGTAGTGGAAATTGACGCTGCCAGCCATACCGGTGTTGATGATATGCGGGAACTGACTGAATCATCACGCTATAAGGCCGTGCAAGGCCGTTATAAAATATTCATTATTGATGAAGTTCACATGCTTTCAAAGTCAGCATTTAATGCGCTTTTGAAAACGTTGGAAGAACCACCACCTCATGTGAAATTTATTTTTGCCACCACTGAAATTAAAAAAATTCCAGATACGATTTTATCCAGGTGTATGCGCTTTGATTTAAGCGTAATGCAACCAGCAAAGATTATTAATCATTTACAAGATGTCTTAAAACAAGAAAATATTGAAGCACAGGTTGATGCCTTGGCGATGATTGCCCGTGCCGCTGATGGCTCAATGCGTGATGCTTTAAGCATCACTGATCAAGCAATTATGTTAAGTGGCAGCGGCATAGTTTCAGCACAAATTGTGCAAGCCATGTTGGGGCTTAGCAACCGTGATGCGCTGTTTGAAGTTTTTGAAGCCATTTTTAAAGGTAATGTTGATCAGGCCATCCAGACTCTACACACTATTTATGACAATGGCGGCGATCCCTTACTGATCGCTCAAGATCTTATCCATATTTTGTATTGGGTTATTTGCATAAAGAATGTGCCGTCATTGGCAAAGGATATGGCGTGGCCAGAAGCTGACCGGCAAAAGGGTCAGGCACTCGCGGCTTTATTGCCTACAAATGTATTGCTGCAAAGTTGGGATTTGATGCAAAAGTCTTATGATGATGTCCGCAATAGTTATCAACCTTCTCAGGCCTTAGATGTTGCCCTCATGCGATTGGCTTTTGTGAAAGATGTGTTGGCAAACCCTTCTACTACTTCAGGTGGTCAGGGGAAAAATCCTCAAACCTCATCAGTTATAACAAATGCTAGCCAAGCTGCAATGCCTCAAACCTTTGAAGCAATGGCTGATTTATTATTGTATGCAAAAGAAGGACTGCTGCATGGGCATATTCTTCATGACGTTCATTTAATTGCTTACACCCCAGGGCATTTAGTTTGCGGAGTGGGTGTAAGAGCACCGAAGAACTTTGCGAAGCTTTTAAAAGATGCTTGTGAACGTATAACAGGGCAATCATGGGAAATTGAGCTACGGCCTGATACCACCAATCCAACCATTGTTCAGGCAAAGGCAATTGAGCGGGAAGCATTTCGAAGCCAAGCCTTGAATCATCCGTTAATCAAAGAAATTTTACACACCTTCCCCAATGCAAAAGTGACCATAAACTAGGAGACATTCTTAAATGAAAAACATGAATCAAATTTTAAAGCAAGCACAGCAAATGCAGCAAAAGATGCAAGAAATGCAGCAAAAAAGCGAAGAGATGACCCAAGACGGCACAGCAGGTGGCGGAATGGTAACCTCAACCGTTAATGGGAAAGGCCAGCTACTGCGTGTAAAGATTGACCCTTCAATTGTTAATAAAGATGACGTTGAAATGCTTGAGGATTTAATTATTGCATCGTTTAATGATGCTAAAAATAAAATCGATGAACGCATGAGTCAAGAAATGTCTAGTATCACCGGTGGTTTAAATATTCCTGGGTTAAAACTTCCTTTTTGATTTTGGTAAGAGGGACCCTACGGTCAAGCCGTAGGGAGACTAGAGCGGGATGATCAAGCCGTAAAGGAAACTAGGAAAACCAGCATACTATTTTTTAAATGTTTATATTGACAAACCCTTTTGTTTCAGGCTAAAAATGGATACTTTTGACAACTATTATTTGTAAGGACTTCGCATCAGATGACTAAGCGTATTTCCGCTAAACATAAGATTGACCGCCGATTAGGCGTGAATCTCTGGGGCAGAGCAAAAAGCCCATTCAATACTCGTAACTATGGACCTGGTCAACATGGCCAGCAACGTAGTAAGCCATCTGATTACGGCGTTCAGCTTCGCGCAAAACAGAAATTAAAGGGTTACTATGGAAACATTAGTGAACGTCAGTTCCGTCGTTTCTATCAAGAAGCGATTCGCCGTCGTGGTGATACATCAGAAAATCTGATCGAATTGCTAGAGCGCCGTTTGGATGCTGTTGTTTACCGCATGAAATTTGTGGCAACTGTTTTCGCTGCACGTCAGATTGTAAACCATGGACATATTGCTGTTAATGGAAAACGTGTGAACATTCCTTCATATCTTGTAAAAGATGGTGATGAAATTTCTATTATGCCAAGCATGAAAGAAAACGTGAATGTTCTTGCTGCTGCAGAATTAGCAGAGCGCGATATTCCTGAGTATATGGATGTGGATCAAAAAGCTCAAAAAGGGAAATTTGTTCGCGGACCAAAACTTGCTGATGTTCCGTACCCAGTACAAATGGAACCTCATCTTGTAATCGAGTTCTACTCTCGTTAATTATTTTTTTATTATGATAATGGGGGCGCAAGCCCCTATTTTTTTATCAACCAAAATGTTCTTTTTTGTGGAGGCCTTATGATTAACCCAAGTCATCACGTACATGGCGAAAATTGCCATCATGACCATGATGATCACGACGAAGGTCCGATCTCTATCCATAGCGAAGCTGACTTTGAAGGTATGAGAAAAGCTGGAAAGCTTGCATCGCAAACTTTGGATTATATTACCCCTTTCGTAAAAGAAGGTATTACTACCGAAGAACTTGATAAGTTATGCCATGAGTACATTATCAAAAACAATGCAAAAGCAGCACCTCTTGGGTACCGCGGCTATCCAAAATCTATTTGCACCTCTATTAACCATGTAGTTTGCCATGGCATTCCAGGCCCCAAAAAGCTTAAAGATGGTGACATTATAAATATTGATGTAACGGTTATTTTAGATGGTTGGTACGGCGACACGAGCCGCATGTTCTGCATAGGCAAGGTTGGTATTCGTGGGCGTAAACTGGTTGATGTAACTTATGAAGCGATGATGCGCGGCATTGAAGTTGTAAAGCCAGGCGCTACCTTAGGTGACATTGGTCACGCTATCCAAAAATTTGCTGAATCAAATGGTTTTTCTGTAGTTCGTGATTTTTGTGGCCATGGTATAGGACGAATTTTTCATTGCCCCCCAAGTGTTGTGCATTATGGAAAAGCAGGCCATGGACTTGAGCTTAAAAAGGGCATGTTCTTTACCATTGAACCTATGATCAATGCGGGTAAGTTTGGGGTTAAGGTGCTTGAGGATGGGTGGACTGCAGTTACCCGTGACATGTCCCTTTCAGCCCAATGGGAGCATAGCATCGGGGTTACTGAAACTGGGTTTGAGATTTTCACCGTTAGTTAAATGAGTGGTTGCCACTAAATCAGTGTCAGACTCGCGCAAGCGGGTATCCAATCAAATATATCGTGATGGATTCCCGCCTACGCGGGAATGACAATAGGCCCAATGCTCTATAGGGACCTTACCGACTCCCGAAATTAATTTGGCTAGACCCTATCTTTTATTCATCAGCCCCCACGCCACCTGCTACTCCGCCTGCTCCTTCATCTAATTCTTCGTCCTCTTCGTCATCTGGAAAAAATGTATCGGTTACCAGCTTTTCCACTTTATGGCGAGTCCCCTCAGGATCTACTTCTAGCAATGGGCCAAGCACCTCTCCAGGGCTCGCTAAAATAAAAGCAATTGTGCCTTCCTTTGAAACCAAAATATCTTCAAGTGCAGTTTCATAAAATGCATTAAGTCTAGTATGAAGTTGTTGAAATTTTGCATGTCTTCTTTCCAAATACAATGCCCACGCACGAACAGCTTCAATGCCTTGTTCCCCTTGAGCAGTTGTACTTAACCACAATGCAAACGTTGCATCATTTTCATTGTAATCATTTATCCCCTCGAAAAGAGCGATGTTATCCCTGTAATCAGCAAGATCAGCCGCTAAGGTATTAACTTCAGCATAAGCTATATCTTTTTGGTTAGAAATCCAGGCTAAAGATTGCTGATTATTTTTTCTTCCACATATTTTGTTAAACACAAGAAGAGACCATAAATCGAGATCGTCCCTTAAATTTATGATAGTGGTACTTTTACAATGCTCGTTATATGCCACTGCTTGAGTTTGAACACGTTGTTGCGCTGCCCAAGGCAAGCCTTCCTCTTCTTGAAGTACAATTGCTTCGCTAAACTCAGCGGCTCCAAATAGACTAATTTGCATAAAGGTAATAAATAAAATTGCTAAAAACATCGCACTATACCTTTTAAAATTGCTTTCAAGGACAGTGTAATTTTCATATCTTAATATTTGGTGAATCTTCGGTGCTCAGCTTTCAGTAGCTTCGCCTATTTTTATTGCCCCCGTCTCCTCTTTTGAAGAAAAAATTAACCTTATGATGACCTTTAATACAAAAAAACCACAACAGCTAACTGCGTGGTTTTTTTGGAGGAATTGTTAAAGAGGAATTGTTAAAATCGCTTAATCTTAATTATCTTCGCCTTACTAATTTTTTACGCACTTGTTGCCAACTTTATGATGACCTTTTGCGCATCTTGCTGCCTTTGCTTCTACTGCTGCACAGGTGATAATGGCTACTAAAATTGATAATGCTACTTTTTTCATGAATTGTCTCCTAATAGGTAAGTTGTTTAACATCGCCAATATAGAAATAAAACATTAACAAACATTTAAAATACAAAAATTTTTTTTATTTGTTTCTTTTTTGAGGAATAAAAATTCTATTTCTGCTTAGTAGGATTCTAGCTATCTCAATAACAAGAACGGCTATTTTATTGCAATAGAATTATTTGACAAATCCCTATTCTATATCACATAGTGAAATTATAGATTTTTGTTCTGTACAAATTTTCACATTAGGAAGTTTATGAAAGCCAACCATATTAGCCGTAGCCAAAAGATGCTATGCCATGGGTCTTTCGCGTTCTTTTTCCAATTCCGATTTTTCCCTTCGGGGATATATACTATATTTTCTTAAGAATTATTACTAATCTGTGTCATCCTGCGTGTATTCTAGGGGGCTATGTATATTAGATGTTGAATGTATTTCAGCATGACGACGAAAATCGGAGAATATTTTATGAAATTACTTGGTTGTATTTGCCTAATTGCTGGCACCGCCATTGGCGCTGGAATGATTGCCTTACCGATAACTCTTGCAAAATTTGGGTTACTGTTTGGTTCACTCTTAATGGTTGGAACTTGGGCCATATGCTACATATCAGCATTATTAAATTTAGAATTAAACTTACGTGCAGGCAAAGGCCTTCCTTTGGGTACTTTAGGCTTGCACTTCAGCGGGCGAAAATCATACATAGCAGGTTCAACAAGCTTGTTATTATTATGCTATTCCCTATTGTGCGCTTATATTTATGGAGGCGCGTCCACTCTTGTAAGTATTGATAGCTTTCCTTTGTCATTCAATCATTCTGCCTGCTTGTATGCCGCATGCCTTGGGTTGGTGATGCTGTGTTCTATACAAAAAGTTGATATTTTCAATCGCTTTTTATTCTTGGGCAAAGTTTCCGTAACGGGAATCATCTTATTAGTTGTTTTGTTTCAGCTCGATTTTTCTCACCTCCCTGTTGCCCCACAAACAAGCTTAAACCTAAAAGATATAAACGTGGCGTTGCCTGTGGTGTTCACCTCATTCGGCTTTCAAGTGATTTTTCATACCCTGACAAATTACACAAATAATGACCATGTCATGCTTAAGAGAGCTTTCTTTTGGGGAAGCCTAGTGCCTTTAATTGCCTACATTGCGTGGACGTCTGTTGTGTGTGGATTAATTTACTCTCATAACCCTATGCTTTTTGAAAAAATGGCTTTTTCAAGCATAGAAGTTGGTGAAATATTAAAAGCGCTTTGCCATATTAGCGGCTCACAAATCATGCATCACTTAACCTGGGCGATTGGATTTTTTGCTGTTTTAACTTCAACAATTGGAGTGTCCCTAGGGTTAATTGATACATTAAAAACCAAACATCAACTATTAAGTAATCATTGGATGGCCGTTATGGCAGCGTTAATTCCAGCGTTGTGTATTGCCTTGCTTGTGCCAAACGCATTCATTAATGCCCTTAGCTTTGCCGGAATGATCTTAAGCTTTATGGCACTGTTACTACCCATGTACCTTTTGTATTGCTCAAACCGTGGGAATACTTCCCCCAAGTACTGGTACCCCATTTTAAAAAATCCCCTTATTCTTGCTATCATTGGGGGATATGGGCTTTGGGTCATTGCCAGTGAACTACAAAATATTTTTTTCCGCTAAATACACCCTTCACCCTTCAAGGTAATCGGTATAGATAAAAGACAGGGCCACTGCCAAAAGTGGCCCTTCTTTTTAAAAGCAACATCATAACTAAATATTAACGTTTTTCCCCTCTAATTAGCGCAAATAATAATTTTTGAATCTTATCAATGGTGCCAAATAACTTTTTATGCTTTTTAAAAAACATACTATCGTTGGTTATAGTCATATTTTTCTTGACCGGTGAGGGATTTTCAAAAAGGCCGCATTTGGGTAGCCCTGGTAAAGCAATGAAAAATGGAATCGGCAAAGCAGGAAAGGCGGTTGGCGGCTCCCTTAAAATTGTTGATAAGGTGCTAAAGAAAGCCGGGCTTCCGCGCGCTAATGACCTAAAATCAACATTAAAATGCATTGTCCCCACCCTTAAAGATATAAATGCCTTACGTAAAAAACCTAGAAATACGACACTTTTGAAAAAATTACGACAAAGTACCTGCATTAAAAAATTACAGGTATTAGATGACAAGTGCCAAAAACCCGCAATCTTTATGGCATCAATGATTCCTAATGTGGGCGGGACGATTTCTTATGCATGCGGTCAGGTTGGAAGCATCAATTCAAGATTAGCAGCCGCCTTTGATAAAGCCGAGCAAGCGCAAGCCATGGCACAAAATCCGCAGAAAGTCGTAGACGATCAACTTTTACAAACAATGGATGAGCCTGAAGAAGATATTCCTGATGATCCTGAGGAGTCTGAGGATGCTGAAGAGGCTGAGTAAAGTTCCGCCCTACCCCAATTTCCTATCTACCAAAGCTTGCAATTGGTCACGCACAATTGCAAGCTTTTGGGCATCACGTGACCGGGCTACCAGGTTAGTGCCCTTGATTTTGCCAGCTTCGCCAAATGGATAGCTACCAATGGTAACTTCTTTTGGGGTGTTCAGATGGAGTTCATTTAATTCATCAGCCAGTTCATTCTCAAGAACATAGGCCTTCACGGTAACTGATAGGATAGGACTATCTTGCTGTAACACCGGCAAAAGCGCGTCAAGCATGCCCTGCATTACTGTTGGAATGCCCGCCATAATAAAAACATTTTCAATTTGAAAAACCATTTTTGAATGAAGAGCGGCCCCCTCAGGCGCACGAGCCATACGCCGCCGGGCATCATTAATATTATCTCCGTAGTATTCTTCTAGTAGTTTCAAGGCTTCTGGGTGCACAACCAATGGCTTATTAAATGCTTTTGCAACACTGGCTGCGGTAATATCGTCATGGGTGCTACCAATACCGCCGGTTGTAAACACATAGGTATTCCTGGCACTTAATGCTCTAATGGCTTCAACAATTGCATCTTCGGTGTCAGGCACTACGCGGCATTCAGCCAAGACAATTCCCCGTTCTTGGCATCGATTAGCGATATAATTTAAGTTAGCGTCTTGCGTGCGCCCAGATAATAATTCATCACCAATTAAAAGTACCGCTGCTGTAATCATTTAAACCACGTTGAAAAATAGCTAATGACCTGTTTATAGACATCTATTTTAAATGGCACAACCCGGTTTATTGATTCATTAAAAGGAATCCATTCCCAAGCACAAAATTCAGGAGTGGTTTGATTTAAATTTATCTCAGCATTTGATCCTAGAAAATTCATTAAAAACCATTTCTGCCGTTGGCCTTTAAAACGCCCTCCCCAGCTTCTTGCCGCTAAATCATTAGGCAAATCGTAATAAATCCAATCTGGAGTTTCATCAAGTATTTCAACGGTTGTAATACCAGTTTCTTCTTTTAATTCCCGTAACGCTGCAGTTTTTGGATCTTCAGCTTCATCAATTCCTCCTTGGGGAAATTGCCAGCTATTTGGCCAGCCAAGGCGTTCACCATCAAGGCGTTTTGCTACAAAAACTTGGTGATTGGAATTAATAAGGACGACCCCAACACAGGGGCGATAATCACATGCATTAATGCTAATTCCCGAATCAAGCACTTACTTCAGTTTCCCTCTGGCTTGAACAGAGGTTCCAAAAGGCTTTTATTTCCTGAATCCTACGGTCAAGCCTTAGGAAAACTTGAGCGAGAATACCTAAATTATTTTCAAAAAACACCATAAAATTTATTTCGACCAATTATCTAATTGAATACGATCAACGTTTTCTTGAAGCCAATCTACAAGAGGGGAAATGTGATGTAAACCAGGCTGCACCAATAGCAATCCACGGTTCTTAAATTTTGCTTGAGCCAAGACAAAATTTGCTTGTTCTATAACCCGTATGCTGGAATCAAAAGTCACAACAAATCCATCTGGCACCAAGATCCCCGTAGGTAATTCAGGACTGGCAAAAATATTGTTGGAATTGGCATACACTATCCAAATTCCACGGGTATTCAACCACTCTTTTACGGTATTTAGAAATTCAACCAGATTTAAATCCGTTGAAATAGACCAAATAACTAACCCTTTAACCCATGAACATTCTTCAATAACTTTTTGCAATTTCGGCCATTGTTCTTCATTTAAATAATCAATGCTCATGGCTAGGTTAAAATTAAATTTTTGGGCATCTTCGATAATATTTGTCTGGAGTACACAGTGGGCGGGAACACACACGATTACATTCGCTGAAAGCTTATTGATAAGCTCGCGGGAAAGGTCTGCTCGCATGCAAAATTGATCAACGATAATGGTGATAGGCGGTTTTTCATAATTCGCTTGTAACGGCGTTTGATCGGTAATAATTTTCTCAACCACAGAAAGAGGTGCTGATGACACATCCCTTTTCGGTTGCTCTGCCAGCAAGGACCCCATGTTCAAGAAGACAAAGAGAACAAACTGGGGCAAATAATGGGGCGAGTGACCGGTCTTGAACCGGCGACCTCCAGGACCACAACCTGGCGCTCTAACCAACTGAGCTACACCCGCCATAGCTCTTTTATACCGGTGTAGAAATCCGTTGGTCAATGAAAAAGTAACATTTTTAAGGAGCAATAAATTCATCTAAGGACAATTTAGGGGCGGAAAGATCGATCCAGCTTGATTTTGTACTACATATAGCAACACCACTGGTTGGTAACTGACGGATCGAACGGCCATTAACATCTGCCACCCATTGTACAGCCTGTGATAACCCAGGATTATGTGCAATGACCATAATCCCTTTATATTTGGCATCAACTTCACCAATCGTATTCCAGATTATTTTTTGTTCACCCTGATACAAGCTATCATCGAACATAATTTCAATATTTGCTGGAAGAAGTGGCTTTATGCCCTCTAAGGTTTGGCGTGTACGCTTTGCATTTGAGCACACTACGTAATCTACACCTGCCAATTTTCCTTGAAGCTTCAACCGCAGCACATCAAGCTGATGCATCCCCTCCATGGTAATAGCCCGATCTTTATCAGTCTTACCATATTGAGGCATTTGCGCTTCTGCGTGGCGCATAAAAATTAATCGACGCAACATAAGCTTTATGATTTCGTTAATAAAAGTAAGAGTACAGTACCTAGGTTAATCGTAAGCTAGTTTTTTCCACTTTGGCAATCACACAACTACAAAAACAAGCAATTGTTTATCAAATCCTTAGTCTAACTGGTGTTGGGCCCATGAGATTTTGGAAAGAATTCCATCTGACCAAAAATTTGGAGGCAACATACCAAGCTTTTAGGTCGCGCTTTAATTTCACTAAACTTGATGAAGCTATACAAGAAATTCAAAGATTTAATGAACAAAGCATTGCATGCATTGGGTTTTGGCAAGATGAATACCCTAAGCAGTTAAAACGTTTACACGATGTCCCCCCTTTAATTTGGGCAAAAGGAAATCTGGAATTTTTTCACACCCCCCAGATTGCTATTGTTGGTGGCAGAAATGCTTCATTTCACGGCATAAAATTTGCCAAAGACATTAGCAGTGCTTTAAGCGATTCAGGATTCACCATTGTTTCAGGACTTGCACGGGGAATTGACAAATCCGCCCATCAGGGCGCCTTACAAAATTGTACCATTGCTGTTTTAGCAGGTGGAGTTGATAAACCTTACCCCCAGGAGAATGCCGCTTTATATGAAGAACTGGTACAAAATCACTTAGTCATTTCAGAAATGCCACCCGGAACAGAACCTATTGCAGAACTTTTCCCCAGGCGCAATAGAATCATCGCAGGATTAAGTTTAGGTATCTGCGTTATTGAAGCTGCTTCAAAATCAGGATCGCTCCTTACCGCAAAATATGGCCTTGAACTTGGTATACCCATTTTTTCATGTCCTGGTCACCCGTATGACCCACGAACTAAAGGATCCAATATGCTTATTAAAGATGGAGCATCTTTACTAGAATGCGCACAAGATGTTCTTGAACAGATTCAAATGCCCCAAATGCCTGTTAAACATATAGAACCTGCCCAGCACAAACAAACTAAAAATACTGAAAAACTTTCCCAAGAGATTTTAAATTACCTCAGCCATACGCCAGTTAAAGTAGATGAATTGTTAAAGAATCTGGCCCATTACCCCACAGAACAGGTGCTTATTACCTTAAGCGAGCTGGAACTGAACAATGCCATTTATCGCCCAAGTGCAAACCTGATCGTGCTGGGGTGATTCAAGCATTAACCGCATACAACTTATAAAAAGCTTCAAGGGTACTTCTTTCGGTCATTTTTGCAGCATAGGTTTTTTTGAAATCCTCCCATTCGTCAGGGCGAATTCGGTAAACTTTCCATCCCCTGCCTAATAAAATTGCATCACGCATTAAATCTAGGGGTCTTCTAAAATGCTCAGTGGTTGTTTGATCAACCTTACTATGCTTGTGTCCATCCATATCAACCACGATTTTTGACTCCTCATCGGCAATATCAAGATGCGTATCTAGATCTTTATAAAATACTTCACAGGTAAATCTTGAATCAAAATCCTGTAAAAAACTTGCTACTTCAGATTGTGGAAGGCTAGTAGTCACTCTATACACCGCACTTTCTTGATACTTTTCAATCGCTGCGATCATAGAACGTGTAGGCACCACACACTCACCTTTAACTTCAGCAAGATATGCCTTTAAAAAAATAAAATCATGGCAATCGTTTGGACTACGTAAAGTTTTTATTTTTGAAAGAATGGGGACAAAACGTCTAAAGGCCCGTTCCGCTGGCAATACTGACAGATGCCGAAGGGTAGACAAAACTAAAGGACAACTAAAATTGCTCGACTGTTTTGCTGTATAGAAATCAAGTCGTTCAATAAATTCTTTTGACAAGCGATAACCACACCCAGAAATACACGACCACAAGCGGCTGGTATCTTCGGGATTTAAAGTTTCAATGGAAAATTCTAAGGAATAGAAAACATTTTCATATGCCCTTTTCAAAGGTAGAGATAAAAAATGCAAACGTTTTAAATGGCATGCAGTTTTTAAAAGCTGCCTACAATCCATCCAGGGAACTACTCGAGAGACTTCGGGAAACTTAGCCTCTAAAGTAGACAATACGCTTCTCTCTTCAAAATCACGGTCTTTTAAAAAATTTTCAAACTTTGACCATAATACCGGATTAGGCTTTACCGAAGGCGTTGTTGAAGGTCGTGCACAATCCGCTGCTTCTAAATCTAGGCGGAAATCACAAGAAGAAGCCGCATATGACGCGCTCAGGATTCCAAAAATAATACCAAAAATAATGTTTTTCATATAAGCGGGCCCCTTATTGCCCTTACATCATCGTGGCTTAAAAATATTAATATTTCGTAAATGAGATATTTTATTTCAATTTCAAGGTGGGATTTTTTTCTGGGCCTGATTTCCCAACTCATGCTATGGTGCAAAGTATGAGCAGTAGCCGCTTAATATTTAGTCATTTGGAATCTGGGTATCACCCAGGAAAGCCTATTTTAAAGGATGTAGACTTTTCTATACCTAGTGGCTCCTATTGCGCCGTGATTGGTTCAAATGGCTCTGGAAAATCAACTCTTTTAAAGTTAATCGCTGGGCTATTAAAGCCCTCTAAGGGAAGCGTAAAACATAGCTTTAAAACAGTGGCCTATCTTCCGCAAAATGGTTCCTTTAATCGGACCTTTCCCATTTCGATCGCTGACGTTTTAAAAATGAGTCGGTACGTGAATTCAAAAGGAACCTATGATGCTCAAGCATTACAAGGAGCCCTTGATATCGTGAAGCTCCCCACCCCATTAGACTGTTCTATACAAGACCTTAGTGGTGGACAGTTTCAACGGGTATTATTTGCAAGGCTTTTATTGCAAAATCCTGACTTATTGTTACTTGATGAACCTTTTAATGGCATTGACGAAGAAACAATCCACGATTTAGCAAATGTCTTGAAAGACCTGCATCAAAAGGGAAAAACCATTCTGCTTGCTATTCATGATTGGCATTTTGTAAATAGTTTTGTGCCAATGGTGATTGATGTTAAAGATGGACACCTTACATTAAGACACAATCAGGGTTTGATGGAGGGCGTATGATGCTACTATGGAATTTTTTTATAGCCCCCTTTGTTGAATATGCCTTCATGCAAAAAGCTATGCTCAGTTGCTTTTTTTTATGCATTTCCGCTATACCTTTAGGCGTGTTTTTATTGCTTCGAGGCCTAAGCCTAGTTGGTGATAGCCTTTCCCATGGTATATTGCCAGGCATAGCACTAGCGGCAATTTTCTTTGGAATGGCACCCGTTCCTTTATTTATTGGTGGGATCACTGCAGGGTTGATTGTGGCTGGAATTTCCAACCAATTAAGCACTCGGTCCATTATTCCAGAAGATGCTAGCTTCACGGTTATTTACAGTCTGTCACTTGCCCTAGGCGTGCTCATTTTATTTCACCATGGGACTAATACCAATGTCCTGCATTTATTGTTTGGAAGCGTTTTGGGCATAGATTCTGTGACCCTTTCATTAATAGCTGGAGTGTGCGGTGTAACCACCGTTTACCTAATTAAATATCGAAAGCTCCTTTTAATGTATTGCTTTGACCCCTTACTTTTTCAAGTGGCGGGTATGCACCATCGATTATTAATGTTTAGCTTTTTAGCCCTAGTCGTTAGCAACCTTGTCGCCAGCTACCAAGCCATTGGTACTCTTTTGGCATTAGGACTTATGATGCTGCCAGCAATTACCGGCAGAATCTTGTGCACCCATTATCGACAAATTTTTAAAATCAGTTCCTTGTTTGGGATTGTGGGATGCTACGCAGGCCTTTTATTATCGTACCACATTGACTGGCCATCAGGCCCTTCAATTATTCTGTGCCTGGGCGTTCAATGTTTAGTGGTTTATGGAATTAAGCAAAAAAGTAAGGCATTGGTTCATTAATTCCAACGCCCCGTTCATTCAGTAGCCAACTCATTCAAGCCCATAATATTCGCCTACATAAGCAAAAAACTGAGGCTTGAAGACTGCAATTTCTGCCACGACCATACCAGGAAGGTACTCCTCTTTATGGGCATCAAAATAGCTCCAGGAATTTTCAAGAGTTATTGACTGGGGCATAACCACAGCGACTAGTGCATCCACATGGGATTTTACAGTTGCTAGCTTTGGTAAATGGCTTATAAAATACTCTATCTGTGAAGCTACTTTTCCTCTATCAGCAATTCCATAAGACTCTAGAACCTCATCAAATTCTGCCCCTGTAATTGACCCCTTAGTAAATTGATCACGTACACTAATAAGCGCATCCCTGTCGGTTGTCATTTCATCAATATCCTCTTGAAGTCTGGAAGAAAATGACTTTAAGCGTTCTAAGGTACAGCTTCCTTTTGAAACTTTGTACTTCTTTCCTTTCTTGTGTTCAAAAAATTCATATAGTACTTTATCTGGTCGTAAGGAAGTGGTTACGCTTTCTAGGGTTTCCTTGTGAAAAGCAAGCATACACTTTGCAATTTGGCGAACTTGCTCAGTACTTGGGTCTTCAATTTCAGGAATAGCACTAGAAAAGCCGGTGGAATTGGCAACAAGCACAGAGAGCATCAGCAATAATATTGCATTCATAAGAACCCATATATCACAACTACAAAACTATAGTGCCATTAAATGTGTTAATATTTTGTTAAATATAGCTTTACAGATGTTATGTTTTTTATGCTTGAATAATTTTTTTCTCTCTGCTCTTTTTAAGGGTATCTGCTTAAAATGACTTCACAGTGAACCTATCTACTATTGATATAAGCATTCTGGTTTTGTACCTTATCGCGGTGATTTCTATTGGTTGGATAGCCGCTAGAAAAGTTAAAACTCTTGATGATTTTGCAACCGGCGGAAGACGGTATACAGGTTTCTTTATTGCTGCGACCTTAGCTTCATCTTTTATTGGGGGAGGCTTTACAACAGGCCTTGCAGAAAAAGTGTATTGTTTAGGGCTTATCTATGTAGTGGGGCTGTGGGGATTTAGTTTAAAAGAAATTTTGGTCGCAAAATATATCGCACCTAAAATGGTAAAATTCCCAACTGCCTATTCAGTTGGCGATATCATGGGGCAACTTTATGGAACACGGGCAAAAGTCTTCACTGGCATATCAGCATTTTTGGTGTGTACCGGAATTTTAGGTGCCCAGCTTATGGCATTTGGCCATATTTGCAATGTACTTCTAGGAATATCTTCCCAAATGGGTGCATTCATTTGTGCCTTAATTGTCATGGCCTATTCAGGATCAGGCGGAATGCGCGCAGTAGTGGCAAACGATACATTGCACTTTTGCGTGTTGATGGTGTCATTGCCTTTAGTCTTTTTCTTTGGGGTTCAAGCCATAGGTGGCTTTGATAAATTGTATTTTTATAGCAGCGTAAATTTCTCTCATCACGTTCCTTTTTCATCTATTGCCTTAGTATTTTTAAGTTTCTTTTTTGGTGAAACGTTGGTGCCCCCTTATGTTCAACGTTTACTGATTGGTAAAACCATAAAACACACTATTCGCGGTAATATGGCTAGCGGTCTTATATCTATCCCGTTTTTCTTAATGATCGGTTTAATTGGTATTATTGCCTTGGTCATGAACCCTGATTTAAATCCTAACCTTGCCTTGCCTTACGTTGTGTTAGAAACAATGCCTATAGGATTAAAAGGGGTTGCAATCGCAGGCATGCTGGCAATTATTTTATCATCGGCAGATTCATTCTTAAACGCTGCTTCTGTTTCAATTACCCATGATGTGCTTACCCCAATTTTGCCGCGCTTAAGCGAGGGACAGAAATTACTTATCTCAAAATATTCGACCTACTTTGTAGCATTGTCGGGACTTCTGTTTACCTTGTCTTTAGAAAGCGCCATTGATATTTTGCTTGAAGCTTATATGTTTTGGACCCCTGTCGTCTTAGTCCCCTTTGTTGCAGGTGTAATGGGCATAAAGCGTCCTAAAGAGGCGTTTTTCTACAGCGCAGCTAGCGGCATCCTTGTTGCAATGGTTATGCGGTTGCTTTCCTTTAAACATGCTGCGTATTTTGAAGTGAGCATTTGGGGAATTATTGCAAACTTTATTGTCTTTTTTGCATATCGTCCGGTTACGCGTTTGTCGGGAAAACCCATATAAACACACCATCACCATTTAAACATTTCTTCTTCGCACAACCTTAGATTCTTAGGGGCGCCGGAAAACAACCCCTTGCAACAATTTCATAAAAAATTTTTTTGTTATATAAAAATTAAGATGCTTTTGTCATAATTGAATTGAAAATTACGTAAAGGTAGATATAATGACCGACTATGTTCTTCTTCAAAGGTATATTATGTTAAAAAATTTACTATTCATGTTCTTTTTTTGTTTTTCTGAATTTTTGAGCATGGCTTGTGCAAGTGATCCTGTCAGAGTTATTCTTCCAGCCGATGAGCGCGCTAACCGTAGAGTGATGGAAACAGCTTATAGGGGCCCTATCAACATTGTTTATGCAGACGATATGCCCGTTAACCTCACTGGAATGAGAGGAGCTGTCACGCGTTACAACAAGAGTAAAGAGAAACTTGGAGATATTTCTGCCGTATATCATGCTCATGGGACGAAGGTTAGAGCAAGACATCTTATAAAGATTAACTTATTGATGTTAGATATCAGCATGCCGGGGCAAGGTGAAATAGATGGAGTTCTACAATATGGCGATGGCTATCCTACACTACAGCGGCTTCAAGCTGAGGCACTGCTAGAAGGAATTATTTTACCGCCATGTATAGCAGTTACTACTGAAGAATATTACCTTACTGTACCTAATTATGCAACAGACCGAGGCTTTCTGTTTGCACATGATAAAATCCTACCAGGTCCGGCCGGTGTTCCATCAGTTTTCGCAAGATGCGCAGAGCTTCTTGGAGAACGCTGGCTTACTACGCATTGTGGAAGAAGGGCAACTACACCCATCTGGGAGGTAAACCAAACTACTTTTTCTGCTTCAGAGCCACTTCGTCGTTCAGGCAACCCTCGTCGTAGTATGCGTGAGAGATGGAATAGTTGGAGAGGTCAGTCGAAAAGAGCGCCTCGTCTTTCTGCTTCAGCCTTAACTCATCCAAGGAAAGAAGGTCATCCTTTTGAGGAACCTAGCTCTGCGCCTGATGATGCAACAGTACCTTCTTCAATGAGATCCGCTGCTCCTAAGGTCCCTCCTAACCCTACGCCTATGCCATCTATAGGTGATGAGATTGAAGAACTTACTAGTGAAGGTGAAGGCGCAAGCGCAGTTGTAGGTGTTGCTAAGGTTTTTAACGATCATATGCATGTATCATCTATAGGTGATGAGCTTGAAGAACTTACTAGTGAAGGTGAAGGCGCAAGCGCAGTTGTAGGTGTTGCTAAGGTTTTTAACGATCATATGCATGTATCATCTATTAGTTCCGCAAGAAGCGAAGCACTTGAGCTTCCTAGCGCAGATGCTACTGTAAATGTTGTAGCTCAGCCTCCTATTGCAAAAGAAACAACGATAGTCGGGCTTCCTACTGCTGCTCCCCTTACAGATGCAGCTCTCGATGCAACACTAGTCCGCCCTGCTAGGTGGGGATGGCTAGGGCGCGTCGGAAAAAAGATACAGCGCTTGTGGACTTGATCGCAACGATCATTACCCTCAATCGGGGTTAGTCTCGTCACTCGTTTTCCTGGAGCCTAGGCGCACAGCACCAGCTGTGTTGACCTAGGCACCCAGGATCTAGTGCAATAAACCATTATAATATGTTTCCAAAAATCCCCAGATTATAAAGCCGTTGGTATGAAAATGGCCCCCTTAAAAGCCTGTATAAATGCTCTAAATTTTATGGTAGGTTTTACAAAAGGTCGATGCTCAAAGTGGTAATGGAATAAATATGATTTCCCATCATTCACAAACAATTTATGGCACCACCATTGTTTCAATACGGCGGGAAAACCATGTGGTGATGGCGGGCGATGGTCAGGTAACCCTAGGCGCGCAAATTATGAAGGGCAAAGCCAGAAAGATTCGTCGAATTGGTGGCGGAAAAGTTCTGGCAGGCTTTGCAGGCGCTACCGCAGATGCTTTTGCATTACTTGAAAGACTTGAAACAAAGCTGGATCAATACCCATCTCAATTAGCGCGCGCATGCGTTGAAATGGCAAAAGACTGGCGTACTGACAGGTATTTACGCAAATTAGAAGCGATGATGATTGTCGCAGATAATCAAAAAACATTTCTTATGAGCGGCACCGGTGATGTTATTGAACCCGATGAAGATGTCGTGGCAATTGGCTCAGGCGGCGGGTACGCTTTAGCTGCCGGTAAGGGCATGCTAAGTGTACCCGATATAACCTTAGATATTGATGTTATTGCCAAGCGTTCTTTAGAGATTGCCGCTGAACTTTGCATCTATACCAACAACCACATAATTATGGAAAGCTTAAGTTAATGACTCAGCTCACTCCTAAACAAATTGTTACTGAATTAGATCGGTTTATTGTTGGTCAAGAGGATGCTAAGCGCGCTGTAGCTGTGGCATTGCGTAATCGTTGGCGCCGTATGCAGTTGTCATCTGATTTAATTGACGAAGTGTTACCTAAAAATATTTTAATGATTGGCTCTACAGGTGTAGGTAAAACAGAAATTGCCCGACGTTTGGCAAAGCTTGCGAATGCTCCCTTTATAAAAGTTGAAGCCACCAAATATACAGAAATTGGCTATGTTGGTCGTGACGTTGAGCAAATCATTCGCGATCTCATTGAAATTAGCATTCACATGCAACGTGAAATTTTGCGCGTTGAAGTAAAAGAACGGGCTGTCATTTTAGCGGAAGAAAAAATTCTTGATGTTCTGGTGGGGGCAACAGCCACCCCAGATACCCGTCAGAAATTTAGGCGCATGCTTCACACTGGCGAATTGGATGAAAAATTAATAGACATTGAAGTTCAAGATCATGCCAGTTCACTGCCTACGTTTGATGTACCAGGTATGCCAGGCGCACAAATGGGAATGATTAACCTTGGGGATGTTTTTGGGAAAGCCTTTGGCAACAAAACCAAAACCCGTAATGTATCAGTAAAAGAAGCGCAAGGGTTATTGCTAACCGAAGAAGCCGATAAATTACTAGATCAAGAAAAAATTGTCTCTAGTGCAATTGAACAGGTGGAACAAAACGGCATTGTCTTTCTAGATGAAATTGACAAAATTTGTGCGCGTTCTGAAAACCGCGGTGGTGACGTTAGCCGCGAAGGAGTACAGCGGGATTTATTGCCGCTTATTGAAGGCACCACAGTTTCTACAAAGCACGGCCCCATTAAGACCGATCATATATTATTTATTACCAGCGGCGCATTCCATGTGTCAAAGCCATCTGATTTACTGCCTGAATTACAAGGCCGCTTACCCATTCGGGTTGAGCTTAAAGCCTTAACTAAGGATGACTTTGTACGCATTTTAACAGAGCCTGAAGCGAACCTGATTCTTCAATCGATTGCCATGCTTAAAACTGAAAATGTTACTTTAGAATTTAAAAAAGACGCGATTCAAACCATTGCTGAATTAGCCGCCAAAATTAACGAAGAAATTGAAAACATTGGCGCCAGGCGGTTACATACCATCTTAGAAAAATTGCTAGAAGAAATTAGTTTTACAGGCCCTGATCGCAGCGGTGAAACTTTTACCATTACCAAAAAATATGTTGAAGAAAAGGTATCAGTGTTGGCTGAAAATCAGGATCTTTCCAGGTTTATTCTTTAAAATCATTTAAAATTTACCATCTTGGGCAAAAAATATTTGGCGACAAAAAACTTATTAAAGGTTTGTTATTATTTTTATATCATAGTCTGGAGCTAGAGTTTGCTGGTCACTGTACCCTATGGGTAAGAAGCAAATAGCCGGTTAATTTAAAAAAGGTAATAAACCTGATGAAAAAAACCCTCCCAGGCTTTGTCTTGCTCGAAGTAGCGATTGCCCTAAGCGTGTTGGGGGTGATTACCTATATGGCTATGCCACTTTTGGGCAAAATTCAGCAATGGCAACAGGTACGCGTCACCACTGCCCACCAAGAAAAAATAGTGGAATCACTAGCCGGGTATGTGCTTTCAAACAAGCGCCTACCCTGCCCTGCTTTAACATCAAACGGAGAAGCACAAAGCACCTGTACCAACGACACTAAAGTAGGATTTGTGCCCTACAAGACTTTAGGCATTGATGAAAAAACCGCCAAAGATGGTAATCATCATTGGATGACGTATGCCGTACAACCAAGCCTTGCAGCTACTAGAATTAGTTGCGTATCTACTGATCCCAGCCTAGCTATTGACCCTAAAACTGTATTTTGCAAAACGCCTAGCGATGGTAATTTGGCCATCCAAAGTGCCGATAATCAGCCATGTATCTTAGCACCTGATTTTGTAGCGGTGGTGCTAATTGCCCATGGAAGCAGTGGGGGCTATGGCCTTGATAACGGCAGCATTCAACCGGTCGATAGTACGGATGTTGATAAAGTCCGTAACGCTGCTCGCCTTGGGGTTTTTACCACCAAAACCCAAAGCCGATCTACGGGAGCTACTTTTGATGACACTCTATTCTATGTCAGCCGCAATAACCTGATGGCGCAGTGGGCAAAGTTCCCCTGTCGACGCTAGGGGGGCGCTCTCTTTAGCCATATGAAACACAAAAATAGAGTTTGCGTGCGCATATAGACAGAAAAAATAGTAAGATCGCAACGCAATCGTCACAATATTGCATGGCTGACATACTATTTCTTGACTTTTTATAAATAGTGCTTACATTAATGAGATAACCTATAATAATACACCTATGACCTTTGAAGACACCGGCCTTAGCGAGACTTTAGTTAAGCGTTTGGCTGAAATAGGCTTTACGATTCCTACTCCTATCCAAAAAAAAGCAATCCCGATTGCCCTGCGCGGGCAAGATGTTATCGGCATGGCCCAAACGGGTACGGGCAAAACCGCTGCGTTTTTATTGCCTATCCTTAATATTCAAAATGATAAGGCACAAAAATCAAGAAATCCTAGTGTCCTAGTTTTAGAGCCAACCCGTGAGTTGGCCTTTCAGGTACAAGAAGCCCTTAAGCGCTTTGACCCTGAGGAAAACCTAAAATCAGTATTGCTGATTGGTGGTGACCCTATGGGCATGCAGGAACGAGAACTAAAAAAACCACACAATATTATTATAGCCACGCCGGGGCGCCTGCTAGATTTCATGAATCGCGGCAAGCTATTAATGTATGGTGTGCAACATGTTGTTATAGATGAAGCAGACCGTATGCTTGATATGGGCTTCATTCCTGATGTTGATAAAATTTTAGCGGTACTCCCTAAAACCCGCCAAACGCTTTTGTTCAGCGCCACCATGACGCCAGACATTCGCAAGCTTGTTGAACAATACATGATGCTTCCTAAGACTGTTGAGGTTAAGGGCGAAAAGAGTAAAGCATCCATTGAACAAACCGCCGTATTAGTGAATGACATTAATAAACGAGAGGCGTTGCGTAAAATTTTGCGCGACCATCCAAAGCTAAACGTGGTCGTATTTTGTAACCGCAAGCGGGACATTGATGAATTAAAGCGGTCTTTATCACGCCACAAGTTTTCCGTTGGTGCCATGCATGGTGACATGGAACAAGAAATGCGCAATAAAACCTTACAGGCGTTCAAGGCAGGCGAAATTGATATTCTGATTGCAAGCGATGTGATTGCGCGTGGCGTAGATATTGAAGGCCTTGGCATGGTTGTGAACTTTAACGTGCCCTTGCAAGTTGAAGATTACATTCACCGTATTGGCAGGACCGGGCGTGCTGACATGAAAGGCCTGGCGTTTACGTTGGTCAATGCAAAAGAACGCACTCTACTTAAAAATATTGAAACCCACTTAAATGCCACGCTGGAATTAGAAACTTTTGTGGAAGAAAAACCAGAAAAAAATTCCATTAAAAAGGATCAGCCAGAAAAAGAGATAACTGCTACGGCCACAAAAAAATCTTTCCCACAAACGCGGGATAAAAAAGCCCACAACGGACAAGATTATCAGCGGGATTATATATCTACAAGCTACGAGCCAAGCGGTCCGGTGATTGGGTTTGGCTCAATCACGCCTGCATTTATGTTGCATGCGGTTGTGTTACCATCCTTAGCTGAAGAAGCACCTTTGGCGGAGCCAGCTGTGGTAGCGCCTGCCCCAAAAAAGCGAGCCCCCAAAAAGCCAGTTCGTAAAAAAACAGAGCCGACGGAATAAATTCACTGGATCCTCTGGTCAAGCCAGAGGAAAACTAGAAAGGGCGCAGGCTGCCCATGATGATGAATACACCGTCATTACGAAGGCTGAAAGCCAGCGGCAATCCAGTGAATGATATCTATAGTTTTATGGATCCTCTGGTCAAGCCAGAGGAAAACTGAAAAGAAGTAATTGCCCCCTAGTTTCCCCACAACTTGATCGCAGGGTCCATATCAATAGTTTGGATACTCTGATCAAGCCAGAGGAAAACTGAAAAGGGTGCCTCCTGTAGCTTCCCTGCGGCTTGACCCTTCCGCCCTAGTGTCCCTCTGGCTTGACCAGAGGGCCCATTTCTATGCAAGTACTACCGGCAATTCCCTCATATAAATCATCCCAGTTGGGATTTTTTTCTTCTATAAGCGCGACCTTCCAATCACGCAACCAAGTTTTCAATCGTCTCTCACGCCATACCATCGTCGCTGCATCATCAAGTATTTCAAAGTAAACCAACTTGTCCAAGTCATACTTTGAAGTGAAGCTTTTTATAAGTTTTTCTTTATGCTGCCACACTCTTTTAATTAGGTCATCTGTCCGGCCAATATACAACGTTCCATTGGGTTTATTGGAGAGAATGTAAACATAATACGGCATAGATTCACTGGACCCTCCGGTCAAGCCGGAGGGAAACTGCTGGAGGATAACAGCAAACATATAGCATGAGGGTTTAACGGGTGGTTAATGGGCTGGCAGCAATGGCATGGACTCACTGGATCCTCTGGTCAAGCCAGAGGAAAACTGGAAAAGGTGCTTCCACACTCTCCCCACGACTAGATCGTAGGCCCCAGACTCCTTCTGGTGTCCCCCTGGCTTGACCAGAGGGCCCAGTTCTATACAAGTACTACCGACAATTTCCATATATGGATTATTCTAATCCGGAGGAAAACTAAGAAGGATATAATAAAAAAAGCCCGGAAAGTTCCGAGCTCTTTTTATTAAAGGAGTGATCCAAAACACTAACGTTTACTGAACTGGAATCTACGGCGTGCTTTCGCTTGACCATATTTCTTACGTTCAACAACGCGACTATCACGAGTCAAAAACCCACCTTGCTTTAGCAAGCTACGAAGCTCAGGTTCAAAGTTCACCAGAGCCTTACTAATTCCATGACGCACCGCGCCCGCTTGGCCAGATAGACCACCGCCGACTACTGTACACCAAACATCGTATTGAGCATCGCGGTTAACACTGTTAAACGGTTGACCAATCAACATTTGCAGAACGGGGCGTGCAAAGTATTTAGCACCTTCACGACCGTTTACTAATAATTTACCATGACCAGGCTTAATCCAAACCCTAGCAATTGCATTTTTACGCTTTCCAGTGGCATAGGCGCGACCTTGAGCATCAACCTTTTTTTCATACTTTATAGGTTGAGCAGTTTCAGAAGGAGCATTGGCCACGCCAGGCGCTACAACTTCACTAACCGCTGACTTTAGGTCTTCTAAACCAACTTTTATCGATGACATGTTAGCTCCTCTTACTATTTTTGACGTTCATTGATGCGACATCTAATACAATTGGCTGTTGTGCATCGTGAGGATGCTCACTGCCTGCATACACTTTTAAGTTACGCATAATTTGGCGTCCCAAAGGTCCACGAGGAACCATCCGCTCAACTGCTTTAATAAGTACACGCTCAGGGTGCTTACTCGATAAAATCTGCCCCATGGTGCGTTCTTTAATACCGCCAGCATAGCCTGTATGCCAGTAAAATATTTTGTCTTCTAACTTGTTACCCGTGAAATGCACTTTTCCAGCATTGATTACGACCACATTGTCGCCACAATCTACGTGGGGTGTATATGAAGCCTTATGCTTACCGCGCAGGCGGTTCGCTAATACAGTAGCTAGACGGCCCACTACTAAATCAGTAGCGTCAACCAAAAGCCACTGTTTCTTTACGTCCTCTGGACGAATCGATATAGTCGTTTTCATGACTTATCCCTCTGTCATTCCCGCAAAACGGAAATCCACAATCTAATTAAACTTAGGTTTTTTATAACCAATTTTAAAATTGATTGCAAGAAAAAACGTGAGAGCGGCGGAAAATATGGAAACCAACGACCATGGTATTATGATACCTCCTTAAAAACTCACACTTTATTCTTTAATGTTTAAAATTTTAGAGATTGGTGGTTGCACATCCTGAAATATAGCTACTACAATAACGTTGTTAATTTAAACATCTTCTATCTAAGGGGTAATCACATGAATACTTATATTAAAATATTAAGTGCAGCACTTTTAGTTTCAAGTACCAGTAGCGTTTTTGCTAGTGATGATGCGGTTGATTCTGCTGACACTCACCAAGCTACAGGAACCGTCGCGGCATCACTTACTGTTCCTACGGTATTAGCAGATGCTAGTACCAGCCATGCAGCTACAGTACATGCGACAAAGCCAAGCGATGCAGCCATTACTACTGCACTTGCTGTCTTGACTGTTGAATCAACCACAGGTGGAGCTACTGGAGCTACGCTAGCTTCTTCTTCAGGAATGCCAGCTCATGATAGCGATGATGATGGTGCTGATGAAGCTGCTACTGCTTCAACTCACGCTGTCGTCACAAGCAATGTACCAACAGCATCCTCAGCTGCCACAGCCGTAGAAACTGATGCAGAGTTTGCAACACGTGTTCTTACTAAGTTTCCTGGCTTAACACCTGCTCAATACATAAATGATCACCATAAAGTTTTGTTCGACGGCAAAGCCACGCTGAAACTAGCAGCGGTTCGTGCAAGATTAGAAGCAGGGATACTTGCTCTGACAAGCGCTGAATAAATAAAACTTTTAACTTTTAGTACCTTTAAAACTGCGTCCCCTTGGGGCGCAGTTTTATTTTTCAAAAAAACCATTGCAAATTTTTTTTTTTGCACCTATAACTTATTTAGTCAATCCTTAGTAGTTTGTTAAGAGTTTTGCTCTACAATCTAAAATTGCTGGGGGAACGTACATTTGTTAATCATTCTAAGGAGGAATATTTATGAAATTTATTAAAACGCTTAGCGTAGCACTTTTAATTGCTGCTTCAACACAAGCTTTTGCTGCTGATGCATTAGCTGACAGAGCTGTGACAGCAAGAACGCTTTACGCTGCGGGAATTAGAAACGCTGATACAATCACCAATGAAACGTTAGCAGCTAGCGGTTTTAAGAAATCTCTTGCTTTGGCAAAAGTAAGAGCAGCATTTATTGCTGGTTGCGCTGACAACAACCTAGTATTGGCAGCAATAGCACCAGTGGTAGCGCATCGTGCTCCTCTTGCTCTTGACCTTGGAACAGCACCACAACACGGAACTGCTGCTGATCATGCTACGATAATGGCAGGATTTGGTGCTGGTACTCATGCAATTGTTAACATTGCAGAGCATCATATTGATGCGCCAACTCTAGTTCAACTTCGTGCTGGTACTCATGTTGTAGCTGATCGTGCAGCCATCCATGCTGAAACTGCAGCTAAAGTGCTAGCAGAACGCGGCCTAGCTGCTTTAACTGTATCAAACACAACTTTGAGAGCTGCAGCTGCTGCAACGTACAAACTAGTACCAGCGCCACAAAGGCCACAAGTTCTAAGAGAAGCTTATACAGCAATTACTGATGCAGATGCTCTAGTTACAGTAGGTGACGTTGCTGCTTTGACCGGTGGTAACATCACTCCTATGGATGATGGCGTCGCTGGTGGTGGTGTTCCTGCACCTCTACCACCTGTAAATGCAGCGGATTTCTTGGCTGCACTTAACGAAACTGTGCCAATTGCTGGTTTTGACGTAGGTAACACTCTTGCTGCATTACACATAGCTCATGACGTTGCTAACTTAGCAGAAATTAATGCACTTGAAGCATTAGCACTAGCATATCAAGATTTTGTGTAAATTAAGAAGGGGGAATATCCCCTTTGTATTTACAAAAATTTAAATGAATAAAAGGGGGAGAAAGGCTTTTAGTCTTTTTCCCTTTTTTTATGGCACAACTAACAGATATAAATAGGCAAAGTTATGATTAAAAGAATTTTTTGCACTGCACTCATAGGATTTTTAACACCTCAGATTTTTTGTGCTGATGGTGACGTTGATGGTGTTCCTAGTCTGGGAGATCTAGATGTAGGCGTAGGTGGCTCACTTTTAGCGAAATCTATGGGATCATCAGTATCACTTGAAATATTGGACCCAATGAAAGCCGAACCACGTATTTTAGCGCAAAGGCTCTCTAGTATTGGAGTGACAGCAGCAAATGTAGACTTCATCACTAATGATACTTTAGGTACTTGCTTCTTTTCAAAAACTCTGAGTTTAAAAGGAGTTAGAGCTCGTGCTGCAGAAGGTTTTAGGCAACTAGCAGCTCCGCCTGTACCTGGAGCACTTTCTGCTGAAGCTAGAGCAGATTATTTTAAATTTGAAGATAAAGTGGATGGCTTGAAAGCCGGAACTCATGCTGTAATTAACCTTGGCGAGCATAACTTAGATATTGATAAGTTAGCTGGTCTTAAGAGTGGAACGCATGTTATTTCTGACCGAGCTGCTCTTGCTGTAGCTAAAGCTGAAAGAGATTTAGCACAAAGAAATCTACAAGAAATGGTTAATATTGCCACTATGTTCAAGAGGGCTGCAGCCCAAACATATAAACTCGTTCCAGTTGGTTCTAGGCCACAACATTTGAGAGAGGCTTATGCTGAAATTACCGATCAAGAAGCATTCGTCATTGTATCAGCCATTAGAGTCCCTCTTCAACCAAAGACAGACGCTGATGCTAACGCAGGTGCACCTGTAGATGCAGCAACTTTCTTGGCTGCACTTAACGGCGATGCACCAATCGCCACCATGGATGTAGGCAGGACTGTAGCAGCATTACAAACGGCAGCAGGCAATCCTCTTGCTGAACTTGAAGCACTTATTGCCAAGTATGCCGGGCTTATGTAATTATATACGCTAAAAATTGTTCCTGCCCCAAAGCCTCATAGTTTTAAAGACTACGGGGCTTTTTTATGTGTATATAATGAAATAGTCTAGCCCTCAGTCAACGCTTTTAACCCCATTACCTCTACTTTGTCACCTAGCCAATACCGTTTGTTCTTAGGGAAAATTAGCTTAACCTCATCCAACTTAAGATCTTTAGTACTTATGTTCATAGTTTTAGAAAGAGAGAGAGGATGCATCCGCATATTTGAGATCAATCCCAATGCACTTACCATTATGAAATAATACTAAGTCAATTTTTGCCACGCTATAGCTGGGCCAAAAATAGCAACCTTATCACCTCATGCTTGAAAGTTAGAATTTCGACTTCTATTTTTCAAATTCAATATTGAATCTTCGAATTTTCAATAGTCTTCAGCCCTTAAAAACTAATGAATCAGCACCTGAACACCTAATTCCATCACCCGCTGATGAGGGATTTCAAAGAAATGCCCCGCACTTGCTGTGTTGCGCAACATACACCGAAATAGTCGGGCACCTAATCCTCGCCATCCCTTTAACCGCGAACCCAGCATGGGTACGGCATGTAACAAAAAGAATGTGCTATGGGTTATATCAAGTTCTAGCCCTTTGGCCTGGGCACTTTTTATAATAGATGACATTCTTGCGCTTTGCATAAATCCGTAGTGCGCCACCACTTGAATAAATCCATTTGAAAAATTGTTCAAAAAAATTCGTTCATTTTTAGGAACCCAGGGAATGGTGTGGTTTTGAATGGTTAAGATAATCACCCGCTCAGATAAGCACCTAGTGTGTTCTATATGTTTGAGCAACGACAACGGCACATGGTCAATATCTTTAGATAAAAATACTGCTGTTCCTGGCACACGGGTTATCACTTGCGGATGAAACCGCTCAAAAAACTGGCTAAAGCTTAAGGATAATTTACGGGTTTTATCATTCATATATTTACGCTGCTTGTGCCAGACATTCATCACTACCCACATTACCACCCCAATGGCCACAGGTATCCACCCTCCATGGGAAAATTTCAAGAAATTGGCTACTAAAAAGGTTACATCAACCAAAAATAATACACCAAAGGTTAAGAGCACAGCCCATAGCCTCCATCTAAAGACGCGAAGCATCGCTACCATGGCTAACAGGCTTGTCATGACCATGACCCCGCTAACCGATAATCCATAAGCCGATGCCAATCGATCAGAATTTTTAAACACCAGCACCATCATCATCACGCCGGCGCACAGCATCCAATTAATCGCAGGAATATAAATACGCCCATATTGCTGGGCGGAGGTGTGAATAATGCGCATGCGCGGCAGGTAATCAAGCTGAATAGCTTGCCCGCATAGGGAAAATAATCCTGATATTACCGATTGGGAAGCAATCACACTGGCAACGGTTGCCAATCCCACCATGTACAACATATAGGGTTCAGGAACCAAATAAAAAAATGGATTACTAAGGGCGCCTGGATGATGCATTAACGCTGCCCCTTGGCCAAAGTAATTTAATACCAAGCAAGGCCACACGAGGGCAACCCATGAAAAGCGAATAGCCCTAGGGCCAAAATGGCCCATATCGGCATACAAGGCCTCAGCACCGGTTACACATAACACCACAACCCCCAATAGAGGCAGCACTTGATGAGGGTGGTTATATGCTAAATGAAAGCCATAGAAAGGATTAATCGCCTTAAGCACGGTAGGATTTTGCCAAACCTGCCATCCTCCTAGTGCTCCAAGCACGATAAACCATATCAACATAATGGGACCAAACAAACTTCCAATGCGATCAGTTCCTTTGGCTTGCAACAAGAATAAAATCAAGATCACTACAAGGGAGGCGGGGACAATATACGGGGTAAATTTGGGAGCCGCCATAGTTACCCCCTCTAGGGCACTGAGCACAGAAATAGCGGGCGTAATCAGGGTATCACCCCAAAATAGGGCAGCACCTATTAATCCTAAGGAAATTAATGCCCGCGTGGAAAGAAATTTTAGCCGTCGATTACTGATCAGGGCCAATAGGGCCAAAATGCCCCCTTCCCCATGGTTGTGAGCCCGCAAGATGAGCATCACATATTTAATCGTCACCACCAGCACCAATACCCAGAAAATTAAGGAAAGCACCCCTAAAATATTGGCCTCATTTAAGGCGATATGGGTGTCTGTAAAACATTCTCTTATAGCGTATAGGGGGCTTGTGCCAATATCCCCATAGACCACTCCTAAGGTGGCAATAATTGGGAGTGTATGATGATGTGCCCTGTGCATAGGTAAAGGATATGACAGGGGTTTTAATAAGTAGTTAATGAGTGGTTATGGCATAGATTAGGTGGACCCTCCGGTCAAGCCGGAGGGAAATTGGGAGGCGTGTATTCAGGGATCCTCCGGGCAAGCAGGAGGAATACTAGAGAGCTTTTACCTTAGTGTCCCTCTGGCTTGACCAGAGGGTCCAGTTCTATACAACTACTACCTGCGATTTTCTCATACAAATCATTATTCATAAAAATTAATGATAAATTATAGATTTATTTAAAATTATATATTTAATATATTTTATAATTAACTGTTTATTTATATCTAAATGAGAAACTAATTCTAGTAAAAATTCATCGTCCTTAGCAAATGTTTAAAAAAAAATTCCGTCCAGTAATGGCTGTTTGTGCATTACAGTTACTGGTTGCCATTGTAAGCCAAGCATATGGCAGCACACTTGAACAACAGGCATATTTAGGTGTCCAGGATCAGTTTTCTTTAGCGGAAGAGCTGCCTCAAACCACTAAAGCCTTATCTTTAGCGTTGGATGCAGAGGTTACCCGCGATTGTGCCTCACCAACAAGCATCGTGCTATCCTTACCTCATCCTGCAGATGTTGCACCAAGTAAAGCACCACACTTAGTTCAACCCACAACAGCTGTTGTCAAACCAATAGCAATAATTGAACCAACAGCAATAGCGGTTAAACAACCCTTAGCTGTTGAAGTAGACACCCACAGCAAAAAATCGAAAAGCTTACCGCTACCTGCAGCCTGGGCTGGACGTGATGATGTCATTAATCCTGATCTTGATTTCAAAGCTTTATTAGCTAAAGCAAAAGTATCTGGCGCGTTGCCAATTAAAAATAATACGTCAGGTTCTATATCTATTAATATTCGTGGCCAACAACGGGTAAAAAAACGCACAGAACCAGTAGAACTTAATTTTACCATTGCTGCCGGCCAAACCTTGAATGTGCTTAGTTTGGATTCGTACGGTTCAATAACGCTAAACCCAGGTTCGGGCGGCTTTTTAAATTTTTATTCGACAAAAAATAGATTTAAAGTTGCAGTAGAACCGCAACCAATGCTGCTTTTTCCAAGAACACTTCGCCCTTTCACCTTTGTCCCTAATAAAGAAACCGCTTGTCTTGTTGGCGCCACCGAAGACGAAAAAGCAAAAATTGACCAATATTGGGGCCATGTTGGTTTCATGAAATATGTGTGCAAACAAGAAACCATTGATCCCGATGATTTTTATCTTCAACGCATGCGCTTATATGAAGCGTTTATATTAGAATCAATAATAGAAAGGCCCTTGCCTTATATTCCACGCATCCCGCTTAATCTCTTTAGCATTTGGCTGACTAATCTAAGTAGTCCCAAAGAACCTGATCAAGAGCTAATTGATTTAGCCTTAGCAAGCTCTAGAATTAATAGCCATAAAGATGGCTGGAATCATTTTTTCCTAGTACAAGACCCCAATATATTTCCACAAACTGAAAAAGCCCTAAAAGGTAGTGATGTCAAACTCGTTTCATTTGCAGAATTATTAGGCCCCTTAGAATTAGAAAGTGAGCTTGCCGAGTCTATAGCCGATCGTAAATTTGGTATGGCTAGTGACATCCTTCGGGTGGAAGCACTTTTGAAAATGGGCGGGGGATATTTAGATATTGATCTGCAAACCATGCAATCCCTTAAGTTATATTTTTATGCTTATCATTCCATGTTTGGTATTGAGCCAATGTCGGAATTCATTGGCAATGCCTTTATGGCGGCTTCTCCTGGCCACCCCATCATGCGAGAAATGATGCGGATCATTAGCAGAAATTTTGCGCTGAAACGGGCAGGTAATAAAGCCTTTTATAGCTCAATACCCACCGATGGTTTCAGCACAATTGTACAAACTGGGCCTTGTGTCTCAACAGTCGCTTTTTATAATGCTGCCAATCGTGATGAACGTGCCGATATCCTTATGCCACCTCAAGCTTTTTACCCCGCAAAAAGTCTAAAGAGACCAGAGTTTGGCATCCCTACTCTACGTGATTCGATCGACATAACAGCTGCAACTCTACACCTCTGGTTAACAACCTGGGCCGGCGCAAGAGGCGCTAAAAACGGCAGTTGTGGTTAGAAAATTTGAAGTAAAACAAATGGAAAGTGTAAAATCATGAAATATTGCATATTAATTATTATTGGCTTGTTTCAACTATCTTCGGCATTACAAAGCGCAGCTAGTGTTGCACCACCAAAGCCCTGGATAGACCTTGATAGGATGGATCAAGAAACACGCTTGGCAACCTTAAAGAACCATGTCTTTATCAGTCCTTCCCATTTTCCACCGCTGTATCAAGCAGCTAAGGATCTACAGCAACTACTTGAGCTTGCTGGAATAAAGGCTATAGGGCTTTTTGGATGCACTCTTGGAATTTTTCGACTGGGAGAATGTCTTCGTTGGGATGACGACGTTGACTATGGGGTTGATATAAGAGATGAAAATAAAATAAAAGCACTCATCCCTTTGGCAGATAAGCTGGGGTACAATTTATTTGCTGATGACATAGTAGGCTATAAATTCTACCGAAAGGAAAAACTTGTGGATCCTGAAACCAGCGAATCCCATAATGTTTTTGTTGATATTTTTCTATATCAATTAGAAAGCGATAAGTATCAGCTGGTACGAGAAAAAGGCAAAGCACTGTTTCCCAAAGCATGGCTTAATAAGCGTGAATTTGAAACAAGAACCGTCTTAAAGTGTGGCCCTTTAATGATGCCATGCAGCACTTATACAGAAGACCTTCTCTTTAGGTTTTATGGTCTTGAATGTAAAACCCAAGCACTCTTTTATTTTAGTCATATTAAAGATGTAACGGTTAACTATAAGTGGACTATCAGACTGGATACTGATGAATATCTTAGCTTCAAAGATATACAATTAGAAGATCGAGCAACCAAAGTGCTGCTACCTTCCATGTCTTTTGACGACTGGGTAAGCTTTAATGAGAAACGCGAGATTCCTACGATCGAGTAGCAGGAAGACTAGAGCAGGGTCCCAGTTTTCCTCCGGCCTGACCGGAGGATCCAATTGAAAAATATTGATATTACTTACTGGACCATATGGTCAAGCCATATGGAAACTAAAGAAGATTACTACCTCTAACTTTCCTCGATTTCAATTCTCTAGTTTTCCTCTGGCTTGACCAGAGGATCCACAAATTACAGGCATGGACCCTACGATCAAGCCGTAGGGAAACTGGGGAGTGTGCAATGCACCCCCCCTTTCTAGTCGTGGGGAAACTTCGGCGGACTCTCTCTAGTTTCCCTTGTCTTGACCAGAGGATCCAAGAATATCAAGGCTTAAGCTGTGACCCATAGAAAGGTGGGCAGCGGTAGGTAGAATCATTGGCCGTGCAATATCCGGATAACTACTAATTTGTTTAGTTAATGCTTCTTGCAAGATTGAATACACACAACGTTCTTGGGTACCAGTAACGTTACCAGCCTTTAACAAAAAGGTCGCACCAACCACATCTGTTGCAATTCTTAGGGATGCGGCATTTTCTGGATGAATGCTAAGCTCAAGTGAATCACACATCTTGTCGATGGGCCAAAATTTTAAAAATCCCCGCACGGCTTCTGATGTAAATCCCTTGCTCTGTTGTTCCATATTAGTAACATAAACCATTCGATGAACCGTCGGAAATGCGTAGCGTGGTTCCCGGCCCACAACACATGCAAGGGTAGATGATGAAACTTCTTTAGTGTAGAAAAAAATGCAAGTTGAGAATTTTTTTTCCAAGACCTGTTCTTGCATATGGCTTATCCATGCAGGCCCTTTTTCTAAACCGTCTTCATAGTACCTACCATTTAACCTACCCGCACCATCTGTTTGATTTAAAAGCCCAGCCATCGAGGTAATTCTGTCCGCAGTAGCGGCATATGCTTTTAGTCTTGCCGTTTCAAAAAGGAGACCCTCTTCTGCAGGCACAAGTGACAAGGAAGTAGCTGACCAAAGAGTGTTTAAAAACAAACATACTAAAATAAACTTCATATAAATATATATCCAATAATCAAAATGACTATTTTTAAATATAATGCATTGTTATTAAATAATTATTAACATTAACTACGCTACTTTACTTATTAACGCACCATTTCTTGCAATTCGCCTTTGCCCTATATAATATGTGTACAGCGCAAGGCATAACCTTGTGGGGAAAATATTATGGCTAAACGAGAAGAAAAGTTAATCGCTCAACACAAACGTGCTAGATACGATTATGAAATTTTAGAAACGCTAGAAGCTGGCATTGTGTTAATGGGCAGTGAAGTGAAATCTATGCGTATTGGAAAAGCTAGCATTAATGAGGCATACGCCGGAGAAATGGCAGATGATCCATCAGCTATCTACCTTTTTAATGCCAATATCGCTGAATATAGTTTTGCTAATCGATTTGGCCATGAAGCTAAACGCCCTAGGAAACTGCTTTTAAAGAAACGTGATGTAAAAAAACTTTTGGGAAACGTTCGCAAAAAAGGCTATACGGTAGTACCACTTAGAATGTACTTTAATGCCTTTGGTAAAGTGAAATTACAAATAGGTATGGCCCGCGGTAAAAACACGGTCGATAAGCGTGAAACCATTAAGGAACGTGACTGGAACCGAGATAAAGCCAGGATTTTGCGAAGCAATAATAAAGGCGCTGACGCTTAATACTATCCAAATCCTTTTACACCTATAAAAAACAGGCCCCAAATTGAGGCCTGTTTAATAAAATGGATTCCCGCCTGGGCGGGAATAACACTGGGAAGTGGATTAGTAATCCATTCCACCCATACCGCCCATGCCACCCATACCACCTGGCATGCCCGCAGGAGCTGAAGATTTCGCTTCAGGCTTTTCCGCAATCATTGCTTCGGTTGTAATAAGTAGGCTAGCAATTGATGCTGCATCTTGAAGTGCTGTACGCACAACTTTAGTCGGGTCAATAATACCGGCCTTAATCATGTCAACATATTCACCGCTTTGCGCATCGAAACCAAATGAGAAAGACGCATCATCAAGGATTTTACCTACAACGATTGATCCATCCGCACCAGCATTGATTGCAATCTGACGACAAGGAACCGTAATTGCTTGACGAACAATGCGAATACCAACTTCTTGGTCGCCATTAGCAGCCTTTAGGCCTTCAATAGCTTTCAAGCTACGTAACAAGGCCACACCACCACCAGGAACAATACCTTCCTCGATAGCAGCACGAGTTGCGTGCATAGCATCTTCAACGCGGTCTTTACGTTCTTTAACTTCTAGCTCAGTTGCTCCACCAACACGGATAACTGCAACACCACCGCTAAGCTTAGCTAGGCGTTCTTGCAATTTCTCACGGTCATAGTCTGAAGTTGTTTCAGCAACTTGTGCGCGAATTTGTACACAACGAGCTTGAATTTGATCTTTGCTACCAGCGCCATCAACAACAACGGTGTCATCTTTGCTGATCACAACTTTTTTAGCAGTACCAAGCATTGAGATAGTTACATTTTCTAACTTAATGCCCATATCTTCAGAAACAACAGTACCACCAGTTAAGATAGCAATATCTTCAACCATTGCTTTGCGACGATCACCAAAACCAGGTGCTTTCACTGCAGCAACCTTTAGACCACCACGAAGTTTGTTCACAACCAACGTTGCAAGCGCTTCGCCTTCAACGTCTTCCGCAATAATCAATAGCGGACGACCTGATTGCACAACAGTTTCTAGAACTGGAAGCATTGCTTGTAGACCTGAAAGTTTCTTTTCATGAATAAGAATATAAGGATTCTCTAGTTCACAAACCATCTTTTCAGAATTGGTTACGAAGTATGGAGAAATGTATCCACGGTCAAATTGCATACCCTCAACTACGTCAAGCTCAGTTTGAAGTGACTTCGCTTCTTCAATAGTGATAACGCCTTCTTTACCAACTTTTTGTACAGCTTCAGCAAGCATTAGACCAATTTCGCGTTCACCGTTTGCAGAAATAGTCGCAACTTGCGCAATTTCTTCATTTGTTGAAACTGGACGGCTGTTCTTCTTTAGGTTAGCAATAACCAACTCAACCGCCATATCAACACCACGCTTCACATCCATTGGATTCATGCCAGCAGCTACAGCTTTAACGCCTTCGCGAACAATTGCCTGAGCCAATACTGTTGCAGTCGTTGTACCATCACCAGCTAGATCACTGGTTTTGCTAGCAACTTCACGCAACATTTGCGCGCCCATGTTTTCAAAACGATCTGATAGTTCAATTTCTTTTGCAACTGAAACACCATCTTTAGTGATGCGAGGTGCACCATAAGATTTTTCAATAACAACGTTACGACCTTTTGGGCCAAGTGTTACCTTAACCGCATCGGCCAAGATATCGACACCGCGCAACATTTTGTCGCGAGCGTCTGTATTAAAGCGTACTTCTTTTGCAGCCATGTTATATTCTCCTTAATATATGTGTGTAAGTTAAGCGGCTTTTTCAATAATGCCCATGATGTCGGATTCCTTCATCACTAGGTAATCTTGCCCATCGATTTTAATTTCAGTGCCTGACCACTTACCAAACAATACGCGATCACCTGATTTTACATCCAAAGCAACTATGGTGCCTTGCTCATTACGCGCGCCAGATCCTACCGCTACCACTTCGCCTTCCATTGGCTTTTCTTTTACCGTGTCTGGGATAATAATCCCGCCAGCAGTTTTTCCTTCTAATTCAATGCGTTTAACCATAACCCGGTCATGCAAAGGGCGAAATTTCATAGGTTCTCTCCTTTTGATTAGTTTTTAAAATTCAAGATTGGGCTGTTAGCACTCAACCTTTACGAGTGCTAATTTAGCAAACGTACAAGAAGTGTCAAGGGATAACATTTAGGAAAGTCTTACATTTTTTCAATTGAAATATTTTAAAATTTTTATTTAAATATGAAAGTTATTGTCAAATTAAATTATAATGCTTCGATTTTTAACATTCGTATTTTTTGTAACAAGCATGGGCATTTTTGCAAGCAGCGCTAGATCTCCCTGGATAAAAAAAGAAAATGATTTTCTTGTCAGCTACGTAACGCACCATCACGCAGAGAAATGGTCACGTATAGCTGACGCATTAAATATAGCTTTCCTTAAGAAGGGCGAACAAAAAAGAACAGGAAAGCAATGTCGCGAACGTTGGCACAATCAATTAGATCCAGGAATTAAAAAGGGTAATTGGACCCTTGAAGAAGATGAATTAATAAGAAGGGCAGTAAATGGTTCATATGAAAAACGGTGGGCTGATATTTCACGTCAAGTCTTCAAGGGTAAGCGTAGTGATAATGATATAAAAAATCGCTGGTATTCAAGACTACGTACGCGTATAGATCCAAGTTTAATTGTAGAAAAGCCTGTACAAGAAAAACCAAAAAAGCCAGTAGCTGTCTGCCTTAAGAGGAAGACAGCTAGTAATGACCAAGCCTCTGATGATGATTCAGAAGATGAAATTACACTGGAAGCAACCAGTAGCGCAATGGGAAAATCGGGCAGATATCCAACTCGCGTTCGCGCCACCCCCGATTTTTTTACTATCAATCACAAACCTAAAGCGCTGAAGAGAGCACACTCAGCTAGCGATAGTGATGAAGCACCTTTATCAAACACACAAACTAGTACCGTGGCTTGTGTAGCACCCTCGCTTACTCCATTCCCGCCTGGTGTCCATGTGGAATTTCCAAATGAGGGGGGCCCCTCAGGTGGCTCACCCTTTGAAGAGCACTGGCAGGGTATCGTAGGTCACATCGTAGGTCACCCAGACTTCCCGGATGGTGATTACCCGCACTCTTCTGATGATTATGATTTCGCTGGATCCCTGGGGTCCTCCCCGCTCCCTACTACCGGCCCCGATGACCTTGATTTTTTTTAGCAAGGTTTTTGAACCAGTTAAATTATTGGCATAAAAACTGAATACACCACATGGCTGTTGACGCAGGGCTATACCGGACTGAGAAGGAACATTAAAGAAATAAGCATTAAGGCTTTTCAGCAATTAGGATAACATTTTCGCGGCCATCAAGCTCCCAAGACTTTGATTTGTAACTAAGTGGTATCATCTTGCACTCAATAACCCTAAAATCATTTCTTTCAAAAACAGCTCGCAGAGCCTTATCGTCTAGGAAAAAGAAGGGCTCTATAGAAATATTTTTAATCTGCTCTGGGGCGGTTACTTCAGGGTTCACATATTCATGCAATGATTTAACAAATCCCGGATTCTCTTCTTTAGCATTAATACGTCGTTCATACTCTAAAATAAATTTCTCAAAACGTTTTACATACGGCGTAATTGCCACAACAAAAATACGGCCACCCGGTTTTAGCAAAAGAAACAAATGCTTGACCGCATCTTCCAATTGATCTGGGGTTAAAAAATGTAACACCCGCCCCACAAAAATAGCATCATACGTAGCACCAAAATTTTTTATATTTTGAGCGTTTGTAACGTCCGCTCGGATAAATTTTACCTGTTGAGCACTGTTCGGTTTAAGCTTATTTTCGTTAACTTTGCTTTGTAATATTTTTGCAGCGATAAACAGATGACGGGGATCTAAGTCATTAAGAGTATATTGTGTTGATTTACTTTGTCTTAATGCTGTGATCATCACCTTTCCATAGGTACCACCAATTTCTAAAACTACCTTACCTTGCGCAAATTTTAAAAATTCTATCGTCGCATAATCAAATTTTGCAGTTACAGCACCCTTTTTATTCAGAGTTTGTATACGCCCATCAGACTCTGGCTCTGGCATTTTTAAATTGTTTTCGTCATATTTAACCAATGCCTCTTCGTAACTAAACACTGAAGCATCTGCCTGCAATAAACATGTAAAAATACAAAATAAAACTTTGAATTTCAAAGACTTAGCCTCCATCGTGACTACCTTCCTATGGAATAACTGAGGTCACCCTAGTCCTTTTTTTTAAATCTCTCTAATGTTTTTTTTAAGGTTGCTTAGTGTGGGTTCTTAATCAGTTGCACACGGCACTTATCACTGATATGTTTGACTCAATATATTAACTTAAAAATCGCCCTTCTTTAAAAAAACTCTCTCTATTTTTATGGTAAGTCAGGCTGTATTGAATTGCGCTGTAAACGAACTTGTTAGCTGCGCAAGGTCACTTGCCACAGCTCAACAAAAACCAGCTTCTTGCTTTGAATTTGTAAATTATGCCATTGCAAAAAGCACGCCCCATGCCTATCAAGAATTGCTGGCAGCACATAAAGCCATTCTCAAAAATCTCCCCCCAAGACATCGAACTCCTTTTCTTATCCCCTATTATTATTCTTTATTGCCTTTTGATTCTTTAAATTATTGGTCAAAAGTTAATATTACAAATGCTCAATCAGGAGATCTACTGCTCTATATTGATAAAAACTATAATCCCGATCCATCAAGCCGGGCGGCAAATACTCCATCAGGAACTCACATTGGCATTGTCTCTGATGTTTTAAATCATGATATAGCTGCTGGCACGAGATTAAGCATTTTAGATAGTTCAAAGCGCATGCGCGGTCGTTGCTTTTATCACCACAGCGGCCTGCTAATCACTCCTTCAAAGCCCGGCCGCATTGCCTATAGTTTTTTAAACATTTTGCGTGATCCGGTAACAGATTTGTGTAGGGTGATGTTTGATGGTCAAAGACCATTGGAAAATAAACATGTATATGCTTTAAGGGTGGGAAACAAGGATGTTGATATTCCCACCGCGCCCGAAGAATAATGTCTCTTATGCCAAATGTCTTGTCACATCTACCATGCGATTCGCAAATCCCCACTCGTTATCATACCAAGAAACTACCCGCACTAAGCGCTTGTTTACCACTTGGGTTTGGGTTGCATCGAAACTTGAACTAAATGGAGAATGGTTAAAATCAATCGAAACCAATTGCTCAGTCACATAATCCAAAACTCCCTTCAGCTCGTTTTTTGCAGCTGCTTGCATAAAACCATTGACTTCATCAATTGTTGTATCCCTATTCACCACCACTTTTAAATCAACCACTGAAACGTTAGCTACTGGCACCCGAATTGCTGTGCCATCAAGTTTACCTTTTAGTTCAGGTAAAACTAGCCCAACCGCCTTTGCTGCTCCCGTGGAGCTGGGAATCATTGACATGGCCGCAGCTCTTGCACGCCTTTGATCGTTGTGCAACGTATCAACCAAACGCTGATCGCCCGTGTAGGCATGAATTGTGGTCATATAGCCGCATTCAATTCCAAGAGATTTATTCAATACAGAAGCAATAGGTGCTAGGCAATTGGTAGTGCATGATGCGTTTGAGATCACCTGATGAGAATCATTAATATTCGCGTGGTTAATTCCGTAGACCACCGTAATATCAGCCCCATCACAAGGCGCAGACACAATCACCCGCTTAGCGCCAGCCTTCAAATGCTTTGCAGCGCTATCACGCTTAGTAAATCGGCCAGAACACTCCAAGACAATATCTACACCCATAGCGGCCCACGGCAATTTTTCAGGATCAGGTTCAGCTAATATTTTTATGGGCCCTAGCCCTACATCTAATGAATCATCAGAAGTCATAACCTTTCCATGAAAGCGCCCATGCACTGAATCGTATTTAAACAAATGAACATTATCTTCCAATGATCCTAAATCATTAATTGCTACTACCTGAATATCTCTACCGCGCTCAGTTAAACTCCTTAAAACCATCCCCACTGGGGTATCCTTAGCACTATGCTCAGCCAAACTTCTTAACACCATACGACCAATCCGGCCAAACCCATTAATTGCAATTTTCATGTGCGTCCTCATTCTTTTTTTGTCGAATAAAATATTTCGTTCTATACTGGCACATGATGAGCCAAAAACAACTACAAAAAATAGAAAAACTTGACCCGCATTTGGTCAACCAAATTGCCGCGGGAGAAGTTATTGAACGACCGGCTGCAATTTTAAAAGAGCTGGTTGAAAATTCTATAGATGCCGGTGCGCTGCGCGTTGATGTTGATGTTGAAGATGGAGGCCGTGCCCTTATTGCTATTCGTGACAATGGCTGTGGCATTTCAGTTGATGATATCGCCCTCGCTTTTGAACGCCATGCCACATCTAAACTATCTACAGGTGATTTGTTTGCCATTAATACCTTTGGGTTCCGTGGTGAAGCCTTACCAAGTATTGCCTCAATTAGCCGCACGCAGATGATCACCCGTACATCGGCCGATGAACACGCTTGGAAAATTACCATCGACGGGGGAAAATCATCGCTCTTGGCGCCCCACCAAGCAGCAATTGGTACCACCCTTGAAGTGCGTGATATTTTTTATGCCACCCCTGCCCGCTTAAAATTTTTAAAAAATGCGACAACGGAACTTGGCCACTGCAAAGATATGCTCGCACGCATTGCCATGGCAAATCCCCACGTGCACTTTACTTTTAAAGCCGACAACCGAAATATTTATGATTGGCCAAGTGGGTCACTGACCACCCGGATTGCTCAAGTGATGGGCAATGAATTTTCACAAAATACCGTGCCCGTATTATTAGAACGCGAAGGGTACAGCCTAGAAGGACTCGTGAGTCTTCCAACATATTCCCGTTCTCAAGCCAATGATCAATATATTTATGTAAACAATCGCTGGGTGCGTGACCGCAACGTTTCTGGAATATTGCGTGTAGCCTATCAAGACGTGCTGATGACGGGACGCCACCCCATGGCTGTACTATTTTTTAACCTCGATGGACGTGAGGTGGATGTAAACGTGCATCCGGCAAAAACTGAAGTACGCTTTCGCGACTCAGGGTTTGTGCGAAGCTTCTTGATTCAGGGCGTCAAACAATCCCTACAGGCTAGCCAACATACAGCATCACCCTCGATAGGAAATCTTGTGTTAGGTGCATTTACAAGCCCGAACCTTAAAAATTTTACCAATACAAATATTAACTATAAGCCCATTCTAAGAGACAGCTACCCTTCGGCTAAGCCGCATCCGATTGCTGCCTTCATCCAGCCAACTTACGCCCCTGTTTTGGAACAAGAAGAAGTGGCCATTGATTACCCTATGGGCATTGCCAAGGCGCAAGTTTTTGAAACGTTTATTGTGGCACAAACAAATGATGCGCTATTAGTTATTGATCAACACGCCGCTCATGAACGCATTGTGTATGAAGAACTTAAATCGCAATGGAGCGCTCAGGGCAAACTTCCATCTCAGCCCTTATTGCAGCCGGAATACATAGAACTTAGTGAAAATGATTGCGTGCTGTTTGAACAAAACCAGCCCCTTTTTGAGCAAATTGGCTTTGTAATTGATGTCTATTCCTCAAAAACTTTGGTTGTACATTCAACCCCTATTGCTTGCCATCTCCAAGGATCAAAAGAATTTATCCATGATGTGCTAGCTGATTTTAAAGTACTTGGTGAGGGTGTAAGCGCCATAGAAGTTTTATGGGAAAAGCTTTCAAGCCATGCATGTCATAATAGCATTCGCGCAGGAAAAACGCTTAGCCTTGCTGAAATGAATGCCCTACTGCGCCAGATGGAATCCACTCCTAAATCAGCTATGTGCAATCATGGCCGTCCTACTTTTGTAAAGTTAGATAAAAAGTCTTTAGAAAAATTATTTGAACGGTAATAAACTACTCAAACTGGCTTATCGGAACTACTAGGCATGGGAATCACTTAAATACTAGAAAAATACCTTTCAATTTTTGGGCGTATCGCAATATAGAAAAAGCCCCGCACAAAGCGAGGCTCCTTAAAAATAAAAGAAAATTTCCTAAGAAATTAGTCTTTACTTTGATGTTTCTGCAGTTGCAGAAGCAGCAACTGACGTGTCGCCGTCTTTTTTAGCTTCTTTAGCTTCGCCGTCTTTTTTAGCATCTTTGTCTGCTGGCTTAGCATCAGCTGACTTGTCGTCTTTTTTAGCTTCGCCGTCTTTTTTAGCTTCTTTAGCTTCGCCGTCTTTTTTAGCTTCTTTAGCTTCGCCGTCTTTTTTAGCTTCTTTGTCTGCTGGCTTAGCATCAGCTGACTTGTCGTCTTTTTTAGCGTCTTTATCAGCTGGCTTAGTATCAGTTGAAGAAGCAGTTGCAGATGCAGTTACTGCGCCGTCTTTTGTCTCGGCTTTTACTTCTGGTGTTGCATCAGACTTTACGTCAGCAGCTACAAGAGCAGCTGTAGAAATAGCAAGAATAGCAATAACTTGCTTTAACATGGGATTCTCCTTAAATTGAAATTGAATAATAAAACTAACAGACACATTGTATTAATCGTATGGGTTACTGGCAAGGGGGACTAGTGTATTTTTTTTATATTCACACGACAGATTCTACCCAAGATCATGGAAAAGCCATAGCCACACTGCATTCCACATGTGTGTCTTTTTGGGTACAGTCAGCACACCAAACGCAAGGACGCGGGCAACGCGGGCGCATTTGGAGCAGCAAAGAAGGAAATCTCTTTTTAACTGGCTGCCTGCCCCCCTCTAGAAAAATCTCTCCAGGGCGGCTTTCCATCACAACAGGCGTTTCCCTTTTAGCAATTCTACAATCACTTTTACCTAAACAGCAAGAGACACTTAAACTAGGACTTAAGTGGCCAAATGATGTGTTGCTGAATCAAAAAAAATGTGCCGGTATTTTAATTGAAGTAAGCGAGTATACTTTTATAGGAATTGGTATAAACATCATCTCTCATCCAGACAACACCCCCATGCCCGCCACCCACTTGCTAGCCGACAATAGTTCTATTAACCAAAACAAACTCATCATGAAAATCATAGAAACGATCCCTGATTTTGAAAAAATTGAAAATTTTGAAGACGTTCGTAAATTATGGTGGGAATTTGCTAAAGAGAGCGTGCCTTATTGGCATGTGCGCGAGCCCTTAAATGGAAAAGTTCTCGGCATTGATGAACAGGGACAATTGCTTATATTATCAGAAAACGGCGATATTATTAAAAGACATCAGACTTTTAGAGAATAAGGCTACCTAACAAAAAACACGCCCTAAAATTAGGGCGCGCTTCTTGAGGTTTTTTGTTGTTATGCTGGTATCGCAGTTCCAGCTGTTTGCTGCTTTCTTGCAGCAGGTTTAGAGAGTGGAGCTGAAGCTACGGATCCAGACGCTACTGGAGCTTGTGTAGACACGCTCAAATCTGCCGGTGGAACTACCGAACCAGGAGTCGCTGGTGCAGTAACAGGCGCCCCGTTAGCAGCAGTCGGAGCTGGTACTGGAGCTGCTGCATTATTAGCCGCTGGTTCAGTAACAGGCGCCCCGTTAGCAGCAGTCGGAGCTGGTACTGGAGCTGCTGCATTATTAGCCGCTGGTTCAGTAACAGGCGCCC
>CANJXJ010000007.1 GCA_947478955.1 Alphaproteobacteria bacterium
ACCACCACAAATATTTTAATGGTTAAAGAAAAAAAAGAAATTAAGCAGCAAAAGAAAGTGAAACAAGAGATGAATCTCTCCTCAAAAATAGCTGCTTAGTGTTCTTGACTTTGGGGGTCACTTTACATTCAACCAGGAAAAATTTCAAAGCTAGTGGTAGAGATGCCGAAAAGCTGAAAAATAGTCAGCGCATCTTTCGAGGTTCAAGAATTACAAAGCCCATACAATCTATGAGATCGAAGACTATTTATAGGTCGATCTTGAGGTATTTCCAAAAAATATTCTAACTGCCACTTTTGGGTTTTTTGAGCCTGTTGACTGATAGGGTTATCCCAAGGTGGGTAAACGCGCATTGCCCTCTTTCCTCCCTTACCATTTCTGGACACTATACCTTTCTCGCATAAAACCATTTTTGGAAATACAAACTGCCCAAAAAAATTATCTTGTCGAATGCTTATAACAAAAATATCAACTGAATCAGAGAGATCAAAGGGTTGAATGGGTGATTTTCCAATTCTTTTCCACAACGTCACAAATTGGCCTATTTTTATCGGAGTAGTTTTTGCAACACGAAACAAAATTGATAAACCATTCAGCATAAAGGAGCAAGCTCCATATTCAGCGCCTTCCGCTTCAATTGAGAGTAACGAGTAATCAAACCCGTTGGGGGAATAGACAAGGTTCTGAGTCGTAATAAGGTCAGCAGGTATTAAAGAGACCATGTCCATACAATCGTATTGTTAAAAACTCAGATGTCCTATTTTAATGTTTTCTCATTAAGCTGCCTAGTTATTAGAGAGCCACAATAGCTTCTTGTATGGATTTTTAGTCGTAGGATAATAGTTTGGCCTTCACAAAAAAAATATTTTTTTTGTTAATACTTTTTTTACAATATGACTATATTCTTTAGCCACTAAGCAAACTGGCTTTGAGAGGCCCCTATGAAAATACGCAAACCTAGTTCAAAAACAGGTCTAGTCTTATTGCCTACTATTTCATTTGCTTTAACTTATCCCACTCCTCCACAACCAATTGTCCTAAGGGATATAACTACCAGTAGCGAAGACCAAGCTTATCTTTTTGAAATTCTAAAGCAAATTTCAAAAGAAAAACTTGGGACTTTTGCTAAAGCAATCAATACCTTGTCTACAGAATTTACAGGCCACAAGGTTGCTATTAATAAAAATAACGACGCTATATAGCAGCTTTGCCAAACCCCTTTAAATCACCTATGATATGGGGAAATTGAATGCTGAGGTTGCGTTGAATATTTCTACGTCTCAAGAAAAAAAAACCCTTTGGGCTATTTGCTGGGTTACATTTTTATGGAGCATGGCATCCTTAATGGTGTTTTCCTTGCTACCCTTTTTTCTTACAGAAGAGCTCCACGTTTCTAAAACCACCCTTGGTTTTATTGAAGGAATTGCCATTTTTATGGCATTTATGAGTAAAGTTTTTTCAGGCGTTATAAGCGATATTTTCAAAACCAGACGCTCTTTGATTATTGCAGGTACTATTGGCACCATAGCGATTAAACCTTTATTCGCTCTCTCTTCTGGAGTGTGGTCTATTTTTTGGGCACGCACCCTTGACCGTATTAGTAAAGGAATTCGATCGGCTCCGTCAGATGCATTGATTGCAGACATCAGCCCAAAATCTAGCCAGGGTTCCTCTTATGGCATGCGTTATACCCTTGAGACAGCAGGGCTTGTAGTAGGTGGCGCCTTGGCCTCAGGTCTATACGCCTTAACCCACAGTTACCGAGTGGTGTTTTGGTTCTCGCTTATTCCGGGAATTTGCTCGCTGGTTGTACTCTATAAATTTGTGCACGACAACGCAGCCATCCGTCAACAAGTAGCATGGCACTGGTCAGAAGTACGCCATTTGCCCAAACGCTATTGGCAAATTTTGGGAGGCATTTTTATATTAATGCAAGCACGCTTTAGCGAAGCTTTTTTAAATATCCGAGCTAAGGATTTTGGATGGGAAGTGGCCCTTATTCCCTTACTGTTTGTGTGTTACAACATTGTATGCGCAAACACCGCTTGGCCCGTAGGCAAATTAGCAGATCGCACCAGCCGCCTAAGGGTTCTTTTTTTTGGGTTATTAGTACTTGTGCTCGCAAATACCATTATGATTATGGCACCGAACAAATGGTGGATCATCGCAGGCTTTATGCTATGCGGCCTACATATGGGAATGACTCATGGAATGCTCTCTACCCTGGTTGCTGAAAACACTCTGCCCCATTTACGCGGCACTGCTTTTGCGATGTATTACATGACAACTGGTATTGCCGTATTGTTAGGCAATAGTATTGCAGGGTTTTTGAGTGATCACATTAACGGCGGCGCCTTTTATGGTGGATTAATTTTCACAAGTCTAGCTGGCGCGTATTTTTATAAATTATCGCAGGAAAATGAGTAATACCTTTCATAATTTTTGCCGTAAGTTCTTTTCTGATAATGTTTATGGGGGATTGCTCATTGTAGCATCCACAGTTGCATCGGCTACAACTAATGGTACTACCCATAGCATTTCCAAAATGCTTCCCCCTATGGAGATTCTATTTTTCAAATGTTTAACTGGCCTATTATTGCTCTTGATTGTATACAGAAAAAGTTTTTTTTCATTTTTAAAGACGGCTATTTTACCCATTCACGGGTTAAAAGGTGCCTGTGGAGCACTAGGGAATTGGGCGTGGATTAGTGCAGTACAATATTTACCCTTAGCTGAATCATCCGCCCTATCAATTACCAGCGCGTTTTTCACAAGCCTTGGTGGCATGCTATTCTTTAATGAACGTTTCCACCTTAAAGCCTGGATCGCTATTATTGTAGGATTCACCGGTGTGCTCCTAATTTTGCATCCTAGCCAAAAAATTTTTAGTTATTATGCGTTTTTGCCCATAATATCAGCCTTATTCTTTTCCGCATCATCCCTGTTTGTAAAACGCTTAAGTAAAGATGACCCCTCACAAACCACGCTCATTTATCTTTTAGGATTTATGGCTGTATTTGCCTTAATCAGCCAGATTCACACTTCCTGGGTTTTGCCCCAATTTAATGATATGCCCAAATTAGCTGTAATTGGGTGTAGCTATGCCCTTACCCAAGTATGTTTAATTGAGGCATACACTTATGCCCACACAAGCTTTCTAGCGCCATTTAAATATGCACGCTTTCCGGCCAGTATTTTTACAGGGGTTCTGTTCTTTGCCGAAATTCCACCCCTTACTACTCTGGCAGGTGGAGCCGTTATTTTACTTAGTTACGCTTGGCTGATTCGGGTTGAGTATGTTAATAAAAGGAAAGTAGCTTAAGCCGCAGCAGTTTCTACGGGAATTTCTAACGATATATCTGAACACTTTGATTTACGCGCCCGAACACTTTCAGATTTTAATTGACCACACGCTGCCAAAATATCACGCCCACGAGGGGTGCGCACAGGAGACGCATACCCTGCCCTATACACAACTTCAGCGAATGCAGAAATTGCCTGGGGAGTTGAGCACTCATAAGGACTACCAGGCCATGGATTAAACGGGATTAAATTAATTTTTGCAGGAATGCCGCTGATCAACTGCACAAGCTTTTTGGCTTCAGCCACAGAATCATTAACTCCCTTAAGCATCACATATTCAAAAGTGATACGTCGTGCATTGCTAACGTTGGGGTAATTGCGGCATGCTTCTAAAAGCTCTTTCAATGGGTATTTACGATTTATCGGCACCAATTCGTTACGCAATTCATCGGTAACTGCATGTAGCGAAATGGCTAAGCTAATCCCAAGCTCAGTACCGCATCGTTCTATCATGGGCACGATACCTGAAGTCGATAAAGTAATTTTACGCTTTGAAAGACTCAAGCCTTTTTCATCAGTCAAAATTTTAATGGCTGTTGCCACGTTATCATAATTGTATAATGGCTCGCCCATCCCCATGAGCACCACATTACTAACATGACGATTTCCAATAGGAGTTGGCCATTCATGAAAAACATCACGAGCGACCATCACCTGGCCCACAATTTCAGCAGATGTTAAATTACGCACTAGCATTTGGGTACCTGTATGGCAAAATGAACAGGTTAATGTACAACCTACTTGAGATGAAATGCACAAAGTTCCCCGATCAACTTCAGGAATATGAACCGTTTCTGCTTCTTGTCCGTCTGAAAACTTTAATAGCCACTTTTGCGTACCATCAACCGAACTTTGTGCCTGTGCAACTGCTGGGCGCTCAATTGTATAAAAGTCATTTAGCTTGCTGCGTCCTTCGGCTGATATATTATTCATCAGCTCAAAACTGCGAACTCCATGGTGATACAACCAATTCCACACCTGCTGCACACGAAATGCCGGCAACCCCATTTCTTTGAATTGGGTTGTTAAGGCTTCACGGCTTTGGCCAATAATATTGATTTTTGTCATGAATTACATATAGGGATTATTTTTTTGATTAACAAGAGGAAGTTTTGCAATGACTATAAAAAAATAGCCCTACTTTTACAGCAGGCTGGTTTATAATTTTATGGGTTTTCAAGTGCAGAGAATCCCTCTCTACCCTATGGCTTTCAGAACGAGGTCTTTAGACTGCATAGCACTTTTCACAATTTCAGCAGCTTTCTCACAAACGGATTTTATATCAAGAAAAGTTGTGTCTAGAATAACTGCATCTTCAGCGATTTGCATAGGTGCCGTTTGACGATTTCCGTCCCTCGCATCGCGGGTTTTTATTTCTTCTAAAACTGTTTGCGTAAAAGTAAAGTTTAACTCTTTTGCCCGACGTTGAGCACGCACTTCGGGATCAGCCAGTAGAAAAATTTTCACATCTGCATTTGGCAAAATTACAGTACCAACATCACGACCATCAAACACCACCCCTTGATAGTCAGGAGATATATCATTTGCAAAATCCCGCATCATTTGAGTTAAAACCCGCCTTAAAGAGGGGACCACCGCAATCTGCGATGCAACTGACGCAATATTTTCATTACGCAAGAGTTCTTGAGAGATATGGTGTGGGTCTACTTTGTGTGCAACTTCTTCTAAGCGCACAACATCTAAAACATTCACACCATTTTCAATTACAAGCCGTGCTGCCTCTCGATACAATAATCCTGTATCTAAATGTTTTAGTTGAAACCTTTCACTAATAAAAGCAGCTATAGTACCTTTTCCAGCCCCTGCCGGCCCATCAATCGCAACAGAAAATATCATCAGTTTGAAAACCACTTGCAAGTTATTTTTTTTTTTACCACAATCCGCACATGGAAAATACAAAAATCACCATTGTTGGAACTGGTTCTTGGGGAACGGCCCTTGCGATAAGTTTTCATAACGCGAGTAAGCATGTACAACTGTGGGGACGCCGCACTGAGCTTGTATATGAGTTATGCGCACTTCGTCATTCGCCGTATTTACCCGGAACGTTCATTCCCCCCACACTTCCAATCACGAGCGACATAGAGGAAATAGCAACCTCAGATATTATTTTATGGGCCGTTCCTGTACAACAAAGCCAGCAGCTATTAGAGCTTGTAAAAAGTTATATTCCTACCAGTATCCCCATTATTATATGCAGTAAAGGTTTAGAATTAGAATCCCAGCAACCTTTATCAAGCCTTTTTAAGAATGCATTACCAAACCCTGTGGGAGTATTATCAGGACCCAATTTTGCTGATGAAATTGCAAAAGGCTTGCCAGCAGCATCTACTCTGGCATTTGAAGATTTAGAGTTAGCAAAAAAAATAAGTCATCAGCTTCGCCATACTGCTTTTAGGGTTTATGCCCACCATGATGTTATAGGTGTTGAGCTGGCAGGAGCCTTGAAAAATGTTATAGCAATTGCTTCTGGAGTTGTAATGGGTAAAGAGCTTGGCCAAAATTGCCTAGCAACCCTTATCACTCGTTCAAATGCTGAAATTGGCCGGCTTATTTGCGCACTTGGAGGGGCCAAAGAAACCAGACAAACCTTGGCAGGAATTGGTGACTTAATCTTAACCTGTTCCAGTACAAAATCACGCAATACCAGCTTGGGCATCGCCCTGGCCCAAGGGCAATCCTTAGAAGACATCTTAAAAAGCCGCAAAAACGTTACCGAGGGAATTGCAACAGCAAAGGTGGCTTTTGAGTTGGTCAATCATCATCATGTTCATGCTCCCATTATTCATGCAGTGCATGATATATTGTATATAGGAAAACCAATTAATGATGTTGTGCAGTCCCTCTTAAGCCACCAACAAGAACAGGAACTTGAGTAATGGCGTATTGGCTAATAAAATCAGAACCAAGTTCATGGTCATGGAGTGATCAAGTAAAAAAGAAAATTACTCACTGGGATGGAGTGCGGAATTTCCAAGCCCGAAATTATCTAAAACAAATGAAGCTAGGTGACCTTTGTTTTTTCTATCATTCAGTGGTTGGCAAGCAGATCATGGGCGTTGTTAAAGTGGCATCGTCCTTTAAAGATGACCCAACTGATAGCACGGGAAAATTTGGGATGGTTGATATGGAATATGTAAGCCCCTTAGAAAACCCTGTGACTTTAGAGCAAATCAAAAAAACTGCGCAATTACAGGACTTAAGTCTCATAAAGCAATCCCGGCTTTCGGTAATGCCGGTGACTAATGCTCAATGGGATTGCATTATAGCCATGAGCAAGTAGCTCTCCTTAGCTCTCCTTCAAAAAAATTCCATTCTGTATTACTTATGGCGAGTGAGAACTTGGCAATTTTTTTCGTTGTTCTTTAAGGTACAAATGCGGCACAATGGGCTCGCATATTCATTTAGAGGTATTTTATGATTTTCGTCAAAGTCCTATGGTCACTGATTATTAATCTTGATCTTCTTGTTATTGCCTTACTGGTGTTCGGCACTCTTAGGAGTTGGTGTAACAAGTCGTGTTCTTTGCAAAAACCAGTTATGGGGTTAGTGGCAATTTTGCTGGTATTTATGCTAGGCGATTTTCCCTATAGCGGCCGGGACATTTTAAGGAATCTGGAAGAACGCTTCCCAGTTATTGCTGTCCCCCAAGATACCCACGGTATGGTGATAACTGGTGGTTCTTTATGTTTATTTGAAACTGATGTAAGGGGTTCAGCCGTTTATCATAAAACCGCAGGCCGATTGTTTGATGCCCTAAAGATTGCGCACGCCCATCCGCACACAGAAATTGTTTTCGCCGGGTCAAAGCTAGAAAGTGATGAGTTCTTAAAACTTGCTACTTCTCTTGGAGTTTCTCATAGCCGTATTAAAGTTGTTAGCAACGAACGCTTAAATTCTTTGGAAGATGTTGCAGCAGAAGCAACTAAACTAATAACCCAGCACCAAAAGTGGATATTGGTAACCTCGGCCTATTTAATGCCACGTACTTTAAATATATTTCAATCAAACAACTGTGAGCTTATCCCCTTCCCTGTTGATTTCCACACAGTTGGTCACGCGGATGATAAAAAAACAGCAAGCTTATTAACCAGACTAACTATGAGTTTTCAAGATCGATTAGGGTTGATTGCTTGGAATATTGCTTGGCGGGAAATTGCAGGTCTTTGTAATCTGCATCTAAGTGGAAAAACGAAAACCTTGTTCCCAAAAGTAGATGCAACAAAACCATAAAGGCTTACTCTGGATTTTGGGATGGTGCGTAACCTTCACTTGTGGAGTTACCACCGCCAAATTTTTAAGCGGGGCTACAAACAATTTCACATTGTTCTGTATACGCTACATTTGCGGCATGATGTTTTTTATGCCGGTGTTGTTGCCAAAGATATCAAGCCTTAATAAGCTGAAAGCGCCAGCTTGGCTACACATAGTACGCGCTTTGTGTATTGGGGCGTCGTCACTTTTAACATATCAAACTTACCGAAATCTTCCGCTTGCTATTGCCACCAGTGTTGGGTTCACAGGCCCCCTTTTGGCCTCTTCTTTCGGAATTTTGTTATTAAAAGAAAAACTCCATCGTGCGAAAATACTGGCCTTAATTTTAGGATATCTAGGCGTATTGTTTATTGTGCAACCTCATTATATGCCCTTTGACATATACTACGTTTTCACAGGGCTTGGTGCCTGTATCTTAGCAGGGTCAGCCAATACACTAGCCCGCACTATAAGTCACAAAGATCCGGCATTAATCATTATGTTAACCTCAACTTTAATTTTAGGAAGTGTGGCCTTAACCGGGTTCTTTATATTTAGCGAACCTATGAACATTAATGATTTGCTATTCCTGGTACTGGTTGGATTATTCGGATCAGTATCACAATTTGCCTATATTAAAGCGGTAAGTCATGCCGAAGTAAGCTTTGTTTCACCGTTTGAATACACCCGTTTATTATTAGCTGTTCCCACTGGCTATCTTGTATTCAATGAAGAAGTGAATCTGGGCCAATTATTTGGAATGGTGCTCATTGTTGCGGGGAGCCTGTACCTTTCAAGTAAAAGCACATAATAAATTTTTCGCAAAATATTATCACTTCACCTGCACTAAGCAATGAATTTTTTTGCCTAAAGATATTTTTATAGGCGCTGCTTTTAATGCCAACACATCAACTTCGTGCCGTGAATCAGTAACCTGTTCGCCATTGACGCGAAGCCCCCCTCCTTGGGCAAGGCGTTTAGCCTCTCCTTTACTGGCACACAAACCCGATGCTACTAACAAGGTTTCCAAAGTCGGTATATCAATTTGGGATTCTTCTACCCAGCGAGTAGGCAGATCTGCATCGCTTCCAGCACCAAAGGCTGCCTGAATTTGTTGATGGATTTCAGGTAAGGTTTGTTCCCCATGGCACATAGTCGTTGCAGCATCTGCTAAGGCAACCTTTGCATCATTTAAGGCTGAGCCTTCAAGTTTGGCGTATTTAGCAATATCATCTGTGGTAAAAGCGGTGAAAATTTTCATATAGCGAATCACATCAGCGTCATCGGTATTGCGCCAAAATTGCCAGTACTCAAATGGACTTAACATATCAGCATTTAACCAAACTGCGCCTTTGGCAGTCTTGCCCATTTTTGCACCGCTAGCAGTTGTCACTAATGGACTGGTCAAACCAAATACTGGCTGACCTAAAACGCGGCGTGTTAATTCAACACCGTTGACGATATTTCCCCATTGGTCTGATCCCCCCAGCTGTAATACACATTTGTGTTTTTTAAATAATTCCATGAAATCATAGGCCTGCAAAATCATGTAATTAAATTCAAGGAATGATAAGGGCTGTTCACGTTCAAGACGGCTTTTTACGCTGTCAAAACTTAGCATGCGGTTTATTGAAAAGTGACGTCCATAATTTTTTAAAAAATCAATGTAGTTAATACTCATCAGCCAATCAGCATTATTGACCAACACCGCATCAGTGGGACCATTGCCAAATTTTAGAAACTTAGAGAAGCTATCTTTAATGCCAGCAATGTTTCGAGCGATAGTTTCATCGCTATTTTGCTGACGCATTTCGTCTTTGCCTGAGGGATCACCCACCTGGGCCGTAGCCCCCCCAATTAACACAATGGGTTTGTGACCATGTTGCTGGAGTAACCGCAGGGTCATAATCTGACTTAGGTTACCCACATGTAAACTAGTAGCCGTGGGATCAAATCCAATATACGCCACGACTGGTTCCTTGTTTGAAAATAATTCATCCAGCGCTTCAATATCGGTTGCTTGAAATAACAACCCCCTGGTCTGTAGATCTTGCAAAAAGGAACTTTTCATAAATCACTCAAGGTACATTTTTACAAACTATAGCAGGGGGCTGGGTAGATTATCTAGGCCTGAGTTATCTGAAGAACCCATTTAGGCCTATCAAAATTTGGAATGATCATACTTGCAAAGCCTATTCTTTTTTCACAAGTTACGGTGTCCTCTAACATCCGAACCATCACCGCGCCCGCAGAAATGACTAAATCGGGATTGACTTTCAATTTAAAAAACAAAACTTCATTTTCAACCAGACCAAGCGCCTTACGTGTTAATGCGCCAAGGGTTGGTACAACTTTCAAGTACTCAAAGTCTATATCTGCTTCTTGTTCTGGATCTACCACCTTCCCGCCATTCCTAATATTCCACACTATCCCCCCTCCAATTTTTGAAGATGCGTTGCCAGTATTTAAATAAAAATCTGTACTTACCCATTCGGCTGCTGGGCCTTGCGACAAACCATCTTTTTGTTGCGCGAAAGGCGATACGCAACTTAGCGTTTGACTTATTTGGGTAAGCAACAAAACGTCATCGTCACTTCCACCCACAGCACTTGCTGCATTAATAACAGCACTTGCTGCATTAATAGTGGATATATTCAACATACTAAGCAGTGCAGCTACACAAAAAATTACTCTATTTATTACCACAATGGTTTCCTATTTCAAAAATTAGCCTTTAAAAAATATATAAGATTATGATTTAAAATCCCAAGGTTTATTAAAAAAACCTTTCAGCAATCAATCACTTTATCAATTCGCACGTCATGAGGCTCTGTTGGCAGATCATCAAGTAACATCCAAGAAAATGCTAAGCTTACAGTTTTGCACTTATGCTGACCTAAATACCTATCGTAATGCCCCTTACCTCTGCCTAGACGCTTACCATTTTTTGTAAACGCAAGCCCTGGAACAATTAACAAATCAGGCACAATTGCAGGTAAGGTTTTTGCTGGCGCACAAATTCCAAAAGCTTTTTCATTTAGCATTTGCAATGATTCAATTGAATGAAAAGTAATTTCGTCACCATTAATACTTGGATACGCAGTAGCAATTCCATTTTCTTGAGCCATTTTAAAAATAGGAATCAAATCAACTTCATTTTCAATAGCAGCAAATAAACCTATACAACTTGGCTTGTTAACATTAATAAAATCCCACAGCGCTAACAGTAAATATTTTTCCTGTAGATTTTTTTGATGATTTTCTATTTTCATATATTTCAAAAATTTTCTTAGTTCAATTTTATTCATAGAATTTTTAATTATTTGTGCTTAATATTTTTATATACACATTTATCTAATTATGGCTACACACAAATGAAACTCAAAATTAGCATTATTATGTCGTCGAAATACATTTTTACTTTGTTCTGTACATTTATAACACTTTCTGCAGCAACTCATTTTTCATTTAGCGCTGCCCAAAGAGAACTTGAAGGAGATAATACAGAATTTAGAATATCTAGCTTTAGATCACTTCTTGAAAATGTAGGAAAAGCAGAAATTGATGTTCCGAAATTCTGTGGAGTTGCAATTTCACTAGCAAGGTACACGCAAACATACAGAAGAATTTAAAGCTAATTTTTCAGATGATTACGCACGGCTTGTTGAGCTGATCTCTACTGCTGAAACCAAGGAAGCACGAGAAGCCGAACGAACAAAAATAGAGTTTGAGAAAAGATGGCTAGAAAGTATCAAAAGTACATTTGCTCCGGTAGCATTGCCTGAAATGGCACCTGTACCTGCATCTCCCTATCTAGATTTAGAAGTTGTTGAAAGAGTTGCGCCAAGAAGGCCATCAAGGTGGGGAGAACGATTAACTGCTGAACAGATAGCTGCTAATTCTGAGCGCCTCAAACAACTAGCTGCCTTTTATGAACAAAGCTCATTGCCTCATGAAGCGCAATTAGTTGCAGCTATTGCTGCTCCAGCAGCTGCACCTGATCAACCACGTGCGCCAGGTGGTTCAGCTGGAGCATCATCATCATCTAATGAACCAAAAAAAGATCAAAAAAGGAACCGTGATGTAGTTAGTGATGAGGAATCTGCAGATGTTGCCCACACAGCATTTCGCGACCTAGTTTTTCCAGATAGTGATGAAGATGATGATGATTACGAGCCTAAAAAGACTATCCCATCTAGGAAAGATGAAACATCCCCAAAGGCGACCAAACGTAGAGGAACAGGGACTAAAAAGAAACCCACTGCAACTGATGTAGTTAGTGATGAGGAATCTGAAGATGATGAAGGAGTTATTGATGATGGAAGGTTTGTTGACAGGCATGATGCACGCGCCTCATCTTCTGGCGCAAATACTACTAGAAATAAAAATTGTCTTCCTAAGGAAAAAGAAAAACCTTTGAGAAAATTAATAAAGGGGAGAGCAACTTATGAGGAAATTTCTTCAGCTTTTGGTATTGGAAAAAAATCTGCCAAAGTATATGTGCAATGGGCAGTAAGAGATGGCATAATAAAAAAACACCTTACAAAATATCTTAAAAAACCTAACCGTACGAAAATAATTGTAGCTTGTGTCCTGGACGAAGCCACATACCCAAATTTAGAAGCCATTTATCTAGCTACAGAAGATGTATATAAATGGTCTGAAATGGAAGATGAGCAAAAAAACAAAAAATTTTGGAGTATTGTGGACGATAAGTACCGCCAAGGTAAATTAAAACCCAAACAAACATCGCACCTTAAAAAACCTACCCGTGTAAAAAAACATACCTATGTAAAAAAAATTATACGTTGCATTGAGGATAAAGACACCTACCCAAATTTAGAAACCATATACCAAGCAACAAAAGATGTATATGAATGGCCCGAACAGGAAAAACAAAAAAACGATGTGTTTTGGGATATTGTTCACGAACTGTATGATAAAGAGAAATTAATACCTGACCAAACATATCACCTTAAATCTACCAGCCATCCCTTAGGAGTCCCGGGCGATACAAAATCCAAAATGCTAAAATTTTTTGAAACCTATCTTGAAGAACATGAAAGTTATAGCGATTTGAATTCCATAAAAGAACTTGCAGAAGCTTTTTATGCAACCAATCCACATCAAGAAAAGTCTAGAGATGATTCAACCTTTAGAAAATTTCTGAAACAATTTCAGAGCGAGGGTGTTTTAGACCATGTGACCTCTGAATTTGTTAATAAATGCAGAAAAAAAAGAGGACTCTATCCAGGTTCCTTATGATATTGAAAAACCAACCAATTAAACGCTTGCATAACATCTAGCAATTTGGTAATTATAACAGTAAATAGACACGTGAAAAAATATTATGGCAAAGAAAACAGCAACACTAAACATTAAGCTTTTAAGCAGCGCTGATACAGGATTCTTTTATGTAACAAAAAAGAACCCACGTAAAAAGCCAGAAAAGCTTGAACTTAAAAAGTACGATCCTGTTGTACGCAAGCATGTGGTATTTCGTGAAGCAAAAATAAAATAGCATTCATGAAGAAACACATTTTCGTTATGTGGCTGGTGAAATATATTTTCTCCAGCCTCTTTTTTTTTAGCACCTTATTTTGTAGTACTGACCCTAAGCTTTTAGCAAAACTTCAGCCCTATGTGGTTAGTATAAAATCCCGCAGTATTGTAGCGGCATATGGTGATGTTTCTCCTTCTGCTGGTACAGGTTTTATTGTTGATGTTAAAAATGGGTATATTTTTTCAAATGCACATGTAGCAGCTGGAAATAAGGTAATCGCTGAATATCTGGCGACCCTATCATCGGGCAAAGAAATTTCTTTAAAACTTATCTACAGTGACCCAACCGCGGATATTGCTATTTTTCAAGGTGATCTACGTGACCTGGGACTAACAGATGATCTACCCCTTAGTCGAGAACCGGTTCAAATCGGCACAAATGTGCTCATTATTGGCAAAAATGAAAACCGCCACTTTTCAACCCAAACTGGTGTGGTGGCAAATCCCAATGAAATTGAAGGACACCTACCCCAACACGCCATGCGTATTAGTTTAAATATGCAAGGTGGTGGTAGTGGTTCCATGGTCTACGATGTTGCCTCAGGCAAAGTCATTGGAATTATCTTTGCATCCAACATGGCTACAAGCGCCTTTGCAATTCCCATTGCTTATGGAATGGACATGTTAGAAGCACTTACCGCTAATAAAGAACCCCAACGATTTTCATTAGGTGCTATTCTTGGATATTGTTCTTTAGATGATTTAATAAAGTACTACAGCTTTCCTGAAAGTGTTGCTGCTGAGTATGCCAAAAAATATCCAGATTCTTTTCACCGCGCTTTGAAAGTACAAACCATTATGCCTGATACTCCAGCCGAAGGGGTTCTAGAAGTTGGTGATTGTATTTTACAAATTAATGGTCAAGAAATTGGGCCTAATTTATATATGCTAGATAAAATAGTAAATGACTTAGGCGCTGCTAATAAAAAAGCTGAACTTTTAGTTGTTCGCTATGGCAAAAAAATAAAGTTATCCATCGTGCCCTATAACATGAGTGAGCGTCAGGTTAAGCGTATGGTTGTGTTTGGCGGCGCTACATTTTTTGAAGCTGATGATGTGATGATTCGCCGCTCTGGCTTAAAAGGTAAAAATCGTGTGCTGATTACCAATGCACGCTTAGGCAGTGGCTTTATTGAAAAACTACCAATGTTCCCCGGGACAAACCACGCATTAATCTGCGTTGAAAAACTGGGTGATTATGATATTTTCACCCTTGATGATGTAATTAAGGCGATTCCTTCCTTAATGAAAAGAGGACGCTTTACAATTGCCTTTAGAAATTACGGCATTAAAATCGGTTACGATGAAAAAGTTACCTTTAATCAAGGGCGCTCAGTAGAAGAAATCAATGTTTTTGAACAAGATGGTGCTGCCGAAGAGTTCCGCTTTGACAATAAAGAACATAAGTGGACAGTTAACCGTTTAGCTAGTTAGCTGCAAAAACGTAATTTGGCACTTACCGTAAACCCGCGGTTCTTGGATGGTAAAATCAGCACATACAAGCGCTGCTGCGCCTTTACGCTGTTCCATAATAATAACTCCATTAGAAGAGATAAGCTTATTGCAAAGTAGAAATTCAAGCGCTTGAATTTCTAACCCTTTATCATAAGGCGGGTCTAGAAATACCAAGTCAAATGGATGTACAGCCTTCAGCTGAAAAAAATCATTGGTGATTGTAACATGCGCATGGCCTGCCTTTACCGTATTTAAAATATTTTCTTTAAGAATCTTTTGAACTAGGGGATTACTTTCACAAAAAACCACCTCTGCCGCGCCCCGTGACAAAGCTTCAAGCCCTAGCGCACCTGAACCTGCAAAACCATCGAGGACGTGCAAACCTTTAAAGCATAGAGTGTTTACAAGTATATTAAAAATAGCCTGACGTAGACGGTCTGATGATGGACGAGTAATTGATTCTGGGGGAAGTTTTAAGTGTTTTCCTTTAAATTGACCGGTGTTGATACGTAACATTACTTACCAGCAATTCAGTAATTTTTCTTTATCATTCCCACCCTCAATCGGAGCCGAGGGTAAATTACAGCGAGAATTTATAATGATTAATTGTACTGGCACCTCCCTTTCGCGAAGATGACAATTGCGGACGTATCTACAGACCATGCTCACTAAGTTTTTTATGCAACGTATTACGATTAATTCCAAGAACTCTAGCAGCCTTAGCTTTGTTGCCCTTAACGGCATGTAAGGTTTGTGCCAAAAGCGGACGCTCGACTTCGTGCAACACTGTATCGTAAAGGCTTGAATCAGTAATATTATCCCCTTGAGTAGAAAAATACTCTTTCACCATTTTTTCAATAACAGCTGCAATACCAGTCATAAATTACATTAACTCAGATTGTTGGTCATAAAAATTTCGAACAAGGGCGCGCATTTGTATTGGACACTCAGTCTGGTTAACGTGCACCCGATACTCAGCAGAATCCTTATGGCCCTTACTGTACCATCCCAAGTGTTTACGGGCAATCTTGACGCCCCCCTCCACTCCATAGAGTTCTAAAATAGCCTCAAAGTGTTCAAGGATAATGTCTATTTGCTGTTGCAAAGACGGATCATTTTCTTTAGTTCCCGTTGTGATGTAATCATGGGCTTGTTTAATAAACCATGGGCGACCATAGGCACCACGGCCAATCATCACCCCATCAGCACCACTCGCGCTCAAAAGATTTTTAGCATCTTCAACTGTAACCACATCCCCATTGCCTATAACTGGAACCTTTACGGCTTCTTTAACAGAACGTATAAAATTCCAATCGGAACGGCCGTTATACAACTGACACCTAGTACGCCCATGAACAGTAATCATTTGAATGCCTAAGTCTTCGGCAATTTTGGCAAGCTTTGGGGCATTGCGGGTATTGTCATCCCAACCGGTACGCATTTTAAGGGTAACCGGAATTTTTACCGCCTTAACAGTGGCTTCAATAATCCTAGCCGCTAGGGATTCATCACGCATTAGCGCTGACCCTGCATGGCCATTCACGACCTTTTTAACCGGACATCCCATATTAATGTCGATAATTTTAGCGCCTAAGTCCTCATTAAGTTTTGCGGCTTCAGCCATAACGGCTGGCTCGCACCCAGCTAGCTGAACAACCATAGGCTCTTCGCCGTGGGCTTGGATCATCCGCATACTGGCACGAGTTTGACGAACCATTGCTTGGCTGGCAATCATTTCAGAAATGACAAGCCCTGCCCCCATGCGTTTTACCAAACTTCTAAATGCCATATCACTAACACCCGTCATGGGTGCTAGGAATACATTCATATCAAGGCTGATAGGGCCAATACTAATGGGTGCGATCATCATAAGTTACAAGCTACGGCAAAAGTGCTTAAAAAACAAGCAAAATTGTAACCCTATTTTTGGGTAGCTAAACCGCTTACGCCTTTAAGTTCTGGAACCTCAGTGGATTTTTCTTGTTTCTTTTCAGGTTGCGGTGTTGTGAAAAGGAAGCCTGATAAACCACCAATTACTCCTCCGCAAATAACGTCAGCCCAATCGTGACGCTTTGCCTGAACCCGTGAATAGCCAACGTAAGATGCGGCAGCCAAACCCGGTGCTCCATATGCAACACCGTAACGCATACCAAGGAAAGATGCTCCGCTAAAAGCTAGGCTTGTATCGCCGGATGGGAAAGAGTGCCTATTCTTGCTACTACCCGGCCTTTTTTTACGAACAGTAAGCTTTAAGGCCCACGTCGCAGCTGTTGATGCAGCAACACTGTAAAAAAGTTGCTTCATACCTTCTGTATCATCCTTACCAAATGCAATAAGCAACCCTGTTACAGGAATCGTTATCTGGATAATTTGACCAACCTTCTCTCTGCTGTGCTTTTTTGCGCAAAGAGGAGATAGACATACGAGAGTTATTAGAAAAATTGATTGCAGTTTTTGTTTAAACATTCTTACACGATGACATTGATAATCTTAGGGCACTATATCAAAGTTTTGCTGCAAACTGAAACTGAAACTTTTAAGAAAATTCCAAATTTGCAGCAAATATTTAGTAAATTACTTCTTTAGGCTACTAACAGTGCAAAGAGCATCACTAAGTTTAAAAGCTACTACAGCTCTCTCTTCTTTTTTTGCATTAGTATATGTATAGAAAACCTTGCCATCTTTAACATCTTTCATTTTATCAGCTGCTAAGCTACGCGCTGACTTATCATCAGAAGTTTTAGGTGTTTTTCCTACCACGTCACTTACGGTGGATGCTTTAACATCATTGCCATCAGTTCCATAAGTTACAAATATACAACCAGCATCAGTTAAAGCTTTTAGAGCAGTTGCCAAATCCCCTTCTGGTGTGCTGATTTTACCATTTAGATCACTCGCTGAAATGCCTGAAGCAGCTTTCATAACCACATCAACAAGCGCGCCCATTGCTTGCTCTTGAGTTTGCTCTTTTGCGTCACTTACTGTAGTTGGTTTTGCATCACTTGCAGTAGCTGCTGGAATGAAACCTAGGCCCATAATTAAACCCAAGGCCAATTTCATAACATTATTTTTCATATGTACTTAACCTTTCTTATAAAATTAAAACAACATTCTGTATTATAGATTGAATAGCCTAATTTTTTATTAAAGAACAAATAAATATTGCACAATTTCTGTGGATTATTTACTGTTGTATTCTATCAGTACTTCTAATAATATGACAATCGCTTAAATACGCTCTCGACTTTTGCTTTTAAGGGCTTTAATAACAGCATTAAATTTCTTATATTCTTCGGATAACATACGGCCGTTAGCAGCAAATAATGCGTCTTGATTACTTTCAGAGATGTCATCAAGCCGCATATTCTCCGGGGCTAAAACTGGATTAAATCTATAATAGTGATCTCCGCAATAAGCACGGTTTAGGTGATGTGCAGCGCTAGATTGCCCCGCTATACAGGTATCCGCAATGGACCCGCCCCACTTCAAAATACCTCCTCGCAATAATCCTTCGTGCATATGGGTTGTACTTGGTATACCTGTTCCTAGGGATAAAACTTTTACATCTTCAGCACGGACACCATAATGCGCATGCATTAATGTAAGCCCTGGAAGAGTTGGGTTATTCATGCAGGTGCCACCATCACTTAAAACATATCCTCGTGAACTAGGAATATTAAGGGGAAATACATGTTGCGGTTTAAAATATGTTGGCGCAGCCCCTGTTGCCATAGCAACATCTTTTGTTAAGAAGTTTTCATCGTCGGTGGTAGATATGAGCCGTTCTTCATTAATATTTAGATCATGGGCAACTAAAACAACCGGCAATAGACGTTCCTTAAAAGTATTATCTTTTAAAAGCTTTTCTAAAACTCCTCTTATGGAAGAGGTTTTGTATCGTGTTCGGAACAACCCCCCAAATGACTGCCATTTTGATACAAATAATTTTTCCAAATTTTCTTGGAGTATTGTTAATAAGGCACGTGCTGAGTACTTTGGTTTTGTTGGATGTTCAGGATCAGGGAGAGTTAATAAACAAGCAAGTATTCCTCCAATTGAAGTACCTGAAATCCCATCAAACATTTCAGGAATTGATTTTCCTGTTCGTCTTTCAAGCTCTGCAAGGGTGTGGAGCTGCATTAATCCTCGTGCTCCTCCCCCATCCAAAGATAAAAGCCATCGTTGAGGAGGGGTGTAACGTGATACTGGTTCTGGTCGGGCATTTATTTCATCTGGTCGGGCATTTATTTCATATGGACTAGAAGCACGTAAGTGGAAGGGAGCTCCTATGCGATGTTGCTTTATAACAGGGACACTAGCAGTCCTTGGTGGTAGATTTTGCTCAGCCCAAAGATGAGTTAATGAGATACGACGACCTCCAGAAGCAAAAGCTTCGTCCAGCCGCCTATATTCAGCAGATGCAAGGGTTGTTTGAACAATTAGGACTCCATAAATTGCTATATTGCGTAAAACACGAGCTTTTTGCATAACATAGTTCCTTTCTGTTGGACCCTATGCAACAAATAGTTCTGAAAATTAAGAAATCGTTAACTATTTGCTATGATAAATACACATCGAAGAACTTCTGTTATGTTATAAGTAGTAAAATTGCACCTAAAATATAGTTCCTTTATTGTCACAGTTAATAAATTTCTAGCTGCTTGCTTAAAGATTTCTGGGGTGTTTCCCTTGCTATTGTGCGAGGTGTACATGATCTATGGCAGTAACGTAACTGTACATTCTCTGCAAAAGATATTTTTTTAATAAAAATTTAACGATTTTCTTTTTAAGTTAAGTTAGTGACCATCAATACAAAGTTTAAATTTATGCGACGTGATATTTCTGATAGTGAATGGAAGGCCCGGCTTGAACTAACTGCAGCGTATCATTTGGCTGGGATGTATGGATGGACAGACTTAATCTACACACATTTTACAGCGCGGGTACCTGGAGAACCTGGTTGCTTTTTAATTAACCCGTTTGGTCTACATTTTCATGAAGTAACGCCTGACAACCTTATTAAGGTTAGCTTTGATGGAACTATTTTAAGTGAAACAAAACATGGAATTAATCCGGCTGGCTCTGTTATTCATGGTGCAACCCATGAAGCTAGACCTGATGTTGGTTGTGTACTGCATTTACATACAATTAATGGAGTAGCGGTAAGTTCGGTCAAAGAAGGCCTCTTACCAATTTCTCAACATGCTCTACATTTGTTTGGTGAAATTGCGTACCACGATTATGAGGGTATCGCGATGCGTGAAGATGAAAAGGTTACCATTGTGCGCGATTTAGGACAAAAAAAAATCATGCTTTTAAGAAACCATGGATCCTTAGCTGTAGGATCAACCATTCCGGAAGCATTTATGCTTATGTATATGTTAGAAAAAGCTGCAGAAATTCAGGTACGGACCTTAGCCCAAGGATTACCAATATGCACCATTCCAACAGAAGTTTGTATTCTAACGCATGAGCAGGCCATTTCAAAACGCGAGCATCATCTTAAACTAGAGTGGATGGCACATTTGAGATTACTTGATACTCCTTATGTCAGCCAGCTTTTAACAGCAGCCTAAACATAAATTCCAACGGGCCTTGCAAACAATTTGGCTTACGCTGCTCTGCCTTTTCGGCCAGCTTTTATGCGCTGTATTGTTTCAGAGGTAACTCGCAAGAAATACCGCTCAGGAGTACGTAAGTCTATTTCTTTTACATTATTAACTGATAATCGCTGCTCACTTAATAGCTTTTCCAAGACCGCCAATCCTTGTTTTAAAGAACGGTCTGAGAGCTTAACAAGTACCCCCCCCACGAGATAGATATTCCATCGGCGTTCACGCACTCGTGACAAAGCTTGAAGATTCTTTTGAATATTTGGAAAATCATTAAGGATTTTCAAAATATCAGGAGATTTCTGCGGCGCCCCCTCACCCACTACTAATGGCAGAACCCCGTAATGACGATGATTTTTTGTCAAAATAGCTGTGCCATCTTCATCAACCAAATGAAACTGGTTGTGGTGCTGCCATACTGCTATAGGATGTCGTTCTTCTATTTTAACGTGAACAAGGTCAGGCAAGCGACGTACTACCGTTGCGCGACGAACCCATTCTAATTTTTCAAGGCGAAATCGGGTTTGCTGTAGATCAATAGAAAAAATAGGGTCCCCTCGATCTATTTGTAAGGCTTTCATGAGATCTTGTTGTTTAGTATTAACTCGTCCTTGCACAATAATTTCTTGGACCCTAAACCCAAGCGATGTCCTGAATTGCTGCAAACATTTTAAAGATGATGCATACAAATGTTGGGGATATCCCAAAAACCATACAATAGTAATTGCAGAAACTATTAAAAATCCCGCAAAAACACGAATGTGATTAGCATACACGCGCATTGAACGAGCATTTTTCTTTCGATTCACTTTTCGTGTTGTCGCTGTCTTATAAGAAGTTTCTTCCCTTAAGCGTTTCTTCGAAGAGGAACCTTTTTTTACCGATTGGTTTAATCGCATTGCGCGCTTGCTACCATTTTATTAACCAGCTCACCAAATGACATCCCCTGACTATTAGCAATTTGTGGTGCTAATGACGTGGCAGTGAAGCCCGGTTGCGTGTTTAATTCTAACACACTAAACATATGGCCATCAAACATCATATCTATTCGTGCAAGCCCTCGACATCCTAGAGCCTTATAGGCTCTAGATGCTGTTGTTGTAGCAAGCTCTGTTTCACTAGGGTTTATAGGAGCTGGGCATAGAAATTGCGCTTCTCCTGGAACATACTTAGCTTGGTAATTAAAGAAGGAAAATGTTTCTTTGGGACATATTTCAATAGTTCCTAAAGCAACCCCATCAAGCACTGCCACATGAATTTCGCGTTGTTTTAAATACTCTTGCACTAGGCACTCATCACTAAATAACCAGTTATGCTGCTGATGTTTCCATTCGGCATCGCTTGAAATCACCGATATCCCAACGCTAGATCCCTCATTAATAGGTTTCACAATACAGGGAAACGCCATGGGGCATTCAGGGGTGTTGGCCATTTCAACTTTAAGTGTATGGGGCGTGGGGATATTATTTTCTTTAAAAATTTGATAGGATCGCCACTTATCCATTGCTAAAGCCGATGCCGCCATTCCTGAATGGGTATAAGGAATTTTTAAAGCATCCAAAATGCCTTGCACCGTACCGTCTTCCCCAATAGGGCCGTGCAGACAGTTAAACACAACATCAGGCTGTAAAGCCTTTACTTGGTTAGTGAATTCGTCTAAATCATCTGGCAAATCAATGGTTGAGGTCTCAAAACCAAGTTCATTCAAGGCATCAAAAGTTGCCTTACCTGATTTTAGAGAAACTTCTCGTTCTCCCCCACAACCGCCTAATAGGACTGTAACCCTTTTCATAACCACACATATTTCTTGATTGTGCCATCTTACAAAAAAAAACCATTGGAGCAAACTAATCTTTGCGTAATGTGAAAAAAAAATGATATTTTTGCATGAATCAGGGAAGATTTGCACTAAATATGCATAAACTATCTAACCTTTACATAGATATACTCAGTGCGTGATCCAAGCACTTGGGTGCGCTGCAGCTCAAAACCATGCTCTTCAATTTTCCCCGCGTAATTAGTATAGGTTGTAAATGCACCACCAATATCTAGGGAATGATGAATTCTTGGGTTTAGACCATCCATAATGTAACAATGATCCACAATATGCTTCAGGGGATTTTTGCCCGCCCCCCTCAAAGCCACTAATGTATCCCAGAATGTAGGCGCTAAGGCATCAGCTGCAATATCGGCATGAGCACATCCATCATAGTCAAATCTAGATCCAGCTTCATGCAAAGCAACTGTAAGTTGATGCTCATGATCACATAGACAATGCTGACAGGAATGCACAAATGTTTTCCCAGTAAACACTTTTAAAAAATCATCTGCAAAGTAAGCAGGGGTTTGTGCAACATCTGCGATTAAAGAATGGCCGCACCCTATAACCAATGTAGCGGGGACGCCTTCGTGTTCCATGTATTTTGCAAGTGATTTAGCTAGCGTATGGGTAGGATCTTTTTTTTCCGCAAAAAGGTAATCATCACCTAAGACCAAATCGTGGGTTAATAAAAACATGCGCATAGAAACAAGGTCAGAATTTGTATATGCATCATCTGCAAAGAATAGCTTGCCTAAAAGATGTTTTAGTAGCCCTTCATTACCTCGGGTTATCGTTAAGCGTTGGTTATAAGTCGCAATGACTTTTTCAGAAGCCGTAATTAACTCCTCCACAGAAGCCTTAAATCCAGGCACATCCCCTTCGCTTGCTTCTAATAGAGCTAGAATACCATCAAACATTCCTTTGCTATTGACTGCCATGACTGATGGAGCATGCGCACGAGCTCCTCTGAATGATTGGTCGTACTTATCTCTCATTTTTTGTTTTATAAAAGGACATGCAAAAACAGCATCCCTATCAAAAACCAGAGGAGTTAGCTGAATAGAGCCTAAATGTTCTTTTACACTTTCTGCTACTGGATGACCAGGAAAGGCGCTTGTGAATTCTTGCCATTTTACAGGATCAAAAGTTCGTACTTTAAAGTATGCCGGTATAGAACGTCCTAGGCTTTGGGTAGCTTCAAGAACATCTTCAACCTTTGCCGCAGCATATGTTGATGCTATTAGGCAGAACACCACAATAATGTTCTTTAGTACTATTTTTGCAATCATGGAAATAGACAACATTGTTACAGAACAACTATTGTCAATATAAAATATAAGTTATTATAATTTAGTTAATTTGGTTTTTTTAATTATATTGAAGGTAAATTAAAAATTATCCTGCTAAAAACACACTTAAAGCATTACCCATAAATGACGCGTTCTTGATCAGGATTTTGCGCAAGTTGTACCAAGGCTTGCAGACGATGTACGCCATCTATATGGGTATTATGAGTATAACGCAAAAACCGCTCTACCGCCTGAGCAGAATGAGCATAGTCTTTGGGATTTTTCAAAGATTCTTGGTACAAAAACTGATGAAGCAGTTGGCCTAAAAAGGTATCATCACTTTGCTTTAAAAGCTCTTGAATGGCTGATTTCAAATCATTTAAATTGGTAAGGATTAAAAGTTTTTGAATAGCTAGTACAGTCGCGCTGCCACCAGCTATTAGAATTTTTTGATATATTCCGGGGGAACCTGCTGCCATAGAAATAGCTAATGGATCAGCCTGCTGGCCAATCGCCTGGGCCATATCACTATCTGATAAAAGTTTAAAATTAATCAGTAAACACCGTGACCGGATTGTTGGCAAAACGCCGCCAACACTATGGCAAATCAGTAAAAAGAATGCATTCTTTGGCGGTTCTTCCAGCATTTTAAGTAACGCGTTTGCCGCTTGCCGGTTTAGATTATCAACCGCATCAATAATAATAATTCTAGGGCCATCCACGGCAGCTTTTTGTTTCAAGCTATTTAAAAGGCTGCGCACTTGTTCAATAGTAATATCATTTTTGAGTTTTCCGTCATCATCAACAGATTGGCAAACCTTAAAATAGTTAGGGTATGCCCCAGCCTGGCATTGCAGCTGTACGATAGTTGCATTAAATGGACTAGCTTTGGCCAAAATTGATATTGCTAATTCTTTTGCCGCACTTGCTTTGCCAATTCCCCTTGAACCACACAACAAAAACCCGTGGTGCTGGTTATTTTCAAGCGCTGATTTTAAAATCGCAATAGAAGATGTATGGCCAATAATCATAGGCTTACACTACCCGGAAAATGAGATAAAAAAAATCCCCCCAGAGCTTTTATGCTGTGGGGGGATTATCTGATCTAAATTAGTTAGTTACTTCTTTTTTCTCATACTTTCTTTAAATCTATCGCGTCCCCTCTCGCTTAGTATGAAGCCTTTAGCAGCTGCTTCAGCAGTTGCACCAGTTTGAGATAACAATTTATAACGCCACCCACGCACTTCTGCTAAACAGGTGCGTGATGTTTCTCTCACTATCTTTCTTCCACAATAAGAGCCTTTTTGAAGGTCAGTTTCGTGATCCACCTCATCTTTTTGCTTTATTAAATATGATTCAAAAGTTTTTAAAATATCAGCTAAGTCGTATCTACCATATCTAGCTAATTGTCCATCAGCCCAATGCACTGGAGTAAAATAGACTCCTAACTGACCAAGATATGTATCATCCGCTTCAAGGCCTGCTTGAGCTACACCTCCTCTTTGCGGAGACAAAGGTAGTCCTGGTAATGTTAAATGAGCTTCAGGTGCACTAAATACAGTTATTACAGGAGGTGCAAGTGTTATTAAACTTGCACTAACAACTTGTGCTCTTTTAGCTTTACCGATAGCTTCTTTCACCGTAGCGAAGATAAGATCTTTAAATTGATCCCTATCATTAATTGTTGCCTTGATAGACTCTACCAAAGCATCTAAATACATTTGCAACGCCTGACCAAATTGTAAGCCAGAAACATTAATATCGACTGACTTTACTTGCGCTAGTGTTGTATTCTCGTCCGGATTTGCTCCCATATCTTCATAAAGCGTAAAAGCCCTGTCGGTAATATAATTAACAAACTTTTTGATATTGAAATTTGCAGCAGATGCATCAGCTAACAGAATGGACGCACTTAAATTAATATGATGCGCTAACACCCACGCCATAATATCTGAAAACAGTTGCTGAGGATTATCAGTAGGTTCTAAAGCACCAGAAGTCAAAAAAGCATTGACTTTAGCACGCATTGCAGCCCTAAACTCAGCTGTGCTTTTTTTGAAAAAAGCATCTGGTGTTGTTCTACTATCAGCAATAACCATATCTATAGTTGGTGCACCAACAGCTTTAGCGACGCCTGCCTGTTCAATTGCATAAGGTAAATACAACATGTTGTCGTAATATCCCCAGCGATTAGCTTCTATATCTGCTCGAGCAGACCACCAAGCACGTTTAATTATACTTTTAGCATTACCTGGTATAGTCGCAGGCATCGCATTAACCATACCCCAGAAGAATTTATCAAAGCTGAAATACGTGCCTATGTAATAAGGGGTGGTAGACTCTCTGAATTTATTCAACATCCATCCGTGAATAAGGCTAAAGCCATATGGAGTTGAGAAAAATGGAAAACAATTAGAAACAACATTGGTAAATTGCTCATCGCTTAATTTTATGAATGCTTTTCTAGTAAGAAACCCAGCAAAAGAAGCCCGAACAATGTTTGTATCTTTACTAGGGTTAAAATCCTTAAATGCAAATAAAGATTGTAGCCTCCCTACTGCATCACCACCAGTGTCTATTCCTGTTAATATTGCGTAATAGCCGTCATCCGTATATTCTGTGTAATCAATTGCTCTCCCCCCAAGATGCGCAGCACATAAGCTAGAAACCGCCAAAAATAAAAATGTAAAAATTGAGAAGTATTTTTTCATAAACAGAATTCCAGTATTTTATTGATTCCTACCTTAAGAAGATACCTAAAAAGATTTAAAAAACCGTTAACAGAACAATTTGGAACGTATCGCCTTAATCACCCACCAAAATTGTTGGGTTGCCCAATACAATAAGTCCTCCATGTTGGCATGAATCCCCCATACGGGCCATAGGTTTACCTTTCGCCATCACTGTACCACTTGCCGCAGCAACCTTATCGGGCGGCCCTATACAAACCGCCATGTCGTTAATATTCACAGCGGGTGGACCAGCTACTAACACCGTAGCGGCTGTCCCAATTACTGGCCCACCGACATGGGGAACCGGACCGGTAAATTTAGGACAAACATGCAGGGATCCTAAAAATGCAGCTGGTTTTGGCATACTCTCTCCTTGCTATATAGACTTTAATGACCTTAGAGGAATTTCAATTTCACTTGGTTCATCTAACGTATGGGGATTTGGATCAAGTTCTTGAAAACGTCTAGCGCTTACAAGTACCCTTTGTTCAAATGACCCTACCGTACTATTGTAAGCTTCAACAGCTGTTTCAAGGCCTTTACCCATGCGCCCCATATGGCCTGCCATATCTCCCAAGCGCTTATATAATTCTTGGCCCAACATAGAAATTGCTTTGGCATTTTCCGCAATGTTTTCCTGACGCCATCCATAAGCTACGGCGCGCAATAACGCTATTAAAGTCGTAGGAGTAGCCATGAGAACTTTTTCATTAACGCCTGCTTCAATTAATCCAGGGTCAGCTTGAAGGGCTGCGCTGAACATCGCTTCATTAGGAATAAACAACACTACAAATTCGGGGCTATTTTCAAATTGTTCGAAGTAGCTTTTTTGGGAAAGCTGACGAATATGCGTGCGTACATGGCGCGCGTGGTCTTGTAGTTTTTGCGCTTTAATCCCCTCATCGGTCGCTTCTAAATAATCAAGGTAGGCAGCCAAAGGCGTTTTTGCGTCAATCACGATTGTTTTATTCGCAGGTAATCGTACCAGCATATCGGGACGCAGCTTACCATCAGCAGTGGAGGCTTGTTCAATAAAATCAACATGGTCAACCATACCAGCCATTTCAATGACACGTTTGAGCTGCATTTCTCCCCATTGGCCCCTCGCATGGGGTGTACGTAAAGCCTTAACCAACGTCGCCGTTTCTTGACGTAAATCTTTTTGGCCAATGACCATATCTGTAAGCTGGCGTTTTAAATCAGCAAACGCTTCAATTCGTTGTTTTTCAACGCTTTGCACCTGAGTGTTAACCTGCTCTAAAGATTTTGAAATCGGCTCAAGCAGGTGCTTAAACTGTTCTTGACGCTGCTCAAAAGTTAGATTCGCTTTTTCCAACACTCCATCAAACTGAGCCTTGGCTAACCCTAAAAAATGATTCGATTGATTAATTAAAGCCTGTTGGGTAAGCCGTTCAATTTGTTGCTGCCACATTTGACTTACCTGTTGGTCAGTCTGAGTTTGACTTCTCAATTGAATGTTTTCAATAGACAACGCCTGCCTTTGCCCCGACAACCGGACACATAAAAACCCAAGACACACAGCAACAAACGCTAAGCCCCAACATACAATATCAATACTCATCTATTTTACTTTCTTATTGCGCTGTCCAACCACCATCCATGGTTAAGGTCGCTCCATTAATTTGTGCTGCTGCAGGTTTACATAAAAACAAAACAAATTCACCAATTTCTTCAGCCGTTGCAAAACTTCCGCTAGGTTGTTTTTCTAATAACAAATTTTCCCGAGCTTGATCAACACTAATACCTTGTTCCTCAGCTCGTTTTTCAATTTGTGCTTGCACCAATGGCGTTAATACCCAGCCGGGACAAATAGCATTACAAGTTATTCCCAATGTTGCATTCTCTAAAGCCGCAACTTTGGTCAGGCCTACTATACCATGTTTGCTAGTAACGTAAGCCGATTTATTTGCCGATGCCACTATCCCATGACACGACGAAATATTAATAACCCTTCCCCATTTTTGGGATTGCATATGTGGCAACGAATGCTGCATAAAATGAAACGCTGATGACAGGTTTACAGCCAAAACCTGATCCCATTTTTGTACAGGAAATTCTTGTATGGGAGCCACATGTTGTATACCGGCATTGTTAACTAAAATATCAATATTAATACCAGCAGCAGCCAAATCGCTGCAAAATTGAGCAATCGCTTCCGGGTTCCCTATATCAACACTGTAATATCCCAAAACTTTGCCTTGAGCTGATAAATCCTTCACTAAAGGAGCAACCTGAGCCTGAGACTCTATTCCATGAAGCACCACCTGATATCCATTTTTTAAAAGGACCTTAGCAATGCCGTATCCAATCCCGCTTGAAGAACCTGTGACTAATGCAGTTTTTACAACATTCATTGCGCTTCCTTTACAAATTTGATAGGTTGGTAGGTCGTTAATCCATTTGGCCATATTCCCCACTTATTAGCAATATTATGAAAAATTTCAAAAATAGGATTCCTGCGTCCATTTGGGCGATTGGCTTTGCCAGTATGCTTTTGAATATATCAGCCGTTATGGTTTTTGGAATTGCAGCTTTGTATGTAAAACAAATTTTGGGCGTTGCAACAGGTATTTTATTATTACTTGAAGGGGTTTTTGAGGCTATTGCTTATGTAATGAAGCTGTTTTCAGGAGTCATTAGTGATTATTTACGCCGTCGCAAATCAGTAATGGTTTGGGGGTTTGCTCTAACCGTGGTTGCACGACCAATTCTTGCCTTTTTTTCAAGCTTTACCGCTGTGCTATTGGCACGAATACTTGAGCGATTAGGAAACGGAATACAATCAACCCCCCGTGACGCGCTAATAGGAGACCTTGCTCCTAAAAATGCAAAAGGTGCATGTTTTGGCCTTAGCCAAAGCTTAAGATTTGCAGGCTCATTCATTGGAGGAATTCTTGGCATTTGGTGCATGATTGTTACCAATCAAGATTTCCAAATGGTCTTTATGCTTGCTAGCATTCCAGCAGCCCTGGGGCTTTTACTGGTAATATTTTTTGTAAAAGATTCTCATGAAGAGGAAGTTAAGCCTGATAAAAAACCTAGTCGCCATCCTATTCACTTAAAGGACTTAAAACGTTTAGGAAAACCTTATTGGGTTTTAATGGCAATAACCCTAGTGTTTATGAGCGCTCGAGTTGGGGAATCAGTTCTTGTGTTGCATGCTACCGGTAGTTTTAATTTGGACCAGAGCTTTTCCCATGCAATCTTGATTTTATACAATGCTATGAATTCTTTGTGTTCCTACCCAGTTGGGCATTTGTCTGATCGACTTGGTCGCTATGGATTTTTAGGTTTAAGCTTTTTTATTTTAATGCTGGCAGATGGCTTCTTAGGATTTGCCACAAATCTTACAACCATGATGATTGGTGTAGCTTTATGGGGTATTCAAATCGGCATGAGCCAAAGCATGTTTCTAAGCCTTATTGCTGATCATGTACCCGAAGACTTACGAGGGACAGGAATAGGATTTTTCTATCTTATAAGTGCTGTAGCGCTTTTATTAGCTGGGCTTATTGGGGGAGTTGCTGTTGAGAAGTATGACCAATTTGCCACCTTTATTACCAGTGGCGCCATTAGCTTGGTAGCTTTGTTAATGCTTATTGGTTTTTATAAAACATTACAAAGCGATCAAAATAAGGAAAAGCTTTAAGCTACTTTAATTTTACAAGGTATATAAAAAATATTATCCTTTCGTGACAAATATTTACGTTTATTTAATACCTTTCCTCTAAAACTGGCCCCACCCAGATGAGGGTGGGGGTGGTTAGGGAGTGTACTTAAAATGAAATCATTCGACCCTATTCTAACTTCTATCAATGATGCACGATCTTCATTCCCCGCCCTGCGTTTTACTGGGTTTCATAATCTTTGGCAAACCACCCATGAATTAAAAACTCTAAATACGCTTCAAAAAACATCTGAACACTTAGAACAACAAGGTCAATATAACCTTTTAAAAATCATTCAAACCCTAGCTGACCATTTTATCTCGTTTCAATGTATGGCAAACGCCATTAAGCCTCAGCAACTCCAATTTTCATCTCAGTTTTCTCTTGTTCAGCAGGCCACCCAATTTTATAAACAAGGGTTTATATTGGTTTGCGATGATCTAAATTTATGGGAACAAATCCGCCATGCTGTTTCTAATCATCAAATCCATATCGCCCTAGATTGGATTGAGAAACTTTACACCTATACAACTCAAAAAAGTTTGAGTAATGCCTTAGAAATGCTAGGGCACCCCCTATTAAAAAACGTTGATGAGCATTTTCATGGGTCTGCGGTAAATTGGGAATATACACTTCGAAAAAATCAACAACATTCCTTTGATGAGAACGATTTACCGAGTCACCCCTTTTACCAATTACTTTTAAATAAAACTTTTGGGGAAATCTTCAATCATTTTCCTATCTCTATAGAGCAGCAATTGCCAGTACTCGATTACATCCCCCTACTTGATAGTGCAGATCATTGCTTAGAATGGTTTAAGGGGGCTGTGAATCTAGGAACGTGCTCTCCCCAAATTCGTCTTGGGCTACATTCAGCGCTAGAATTCAATCCTTGCCAGGTTATTTTTTGCCTAAAACATAACCAAATTCGCCCGATGCAAAGTCAATTTTTATTCAAAAGACTTATAGACAAAAATTTAACCGAGTTGCTTTCTCAGTGGAAAGGTCAAACTGATCTTAATATTTTAGGATATACTCAGGAAGCAATATTTCATCACCCATTTGTCCAAGACACTATTCTTAAATCACACCATACGCAAAAGCTTTCCCTAGCTTATGATAAACCCATTGCAAATCCTGATGTCAGCAGCCGCCCCACAACCATTAGTGCCACCGGATTTAATCAACTTATGCAAGACCCCTATGGGTTCTATGCTCGTTATATTTTGAAATTACGGTCGTTAGAACGAACGGGTTCTCAATCATTGCAACAAGAATTTGGCCTAACTGTTCATAAAATTGTTGAAGTGTACTTAAAAAAAGGATTGGAAGATGCTTTAAACCATATTCATAATTTAAAGTTAGGTAAACGTAGCATTTTGTGGAAAGGTAGAATTTTGCGCATTCTTCATTGGGTTCACGCGCAAATAAATGATCTAGATCCCCTCAAGGTAGAAAGCGAAAAAGACCTTCAAACTCCACTGGGCCCAATTACCTTAAAAGCCAGAATAGATGCTTGTGTTTTGGCTAGCCAAGGTAACTTAGTGGTAAATTTCAAAACCGGCATTCCTCCAAGCAAAACCGATGCTACCAATGGTTATTGCCCCCAGCTAGCCATTGAAATGTTTTTGACCAGCAAGAGCTATACTAGCGCATCCACTCAAGCAGAGTTTTGGCAACTTAAGGGCACGCAACCTGTGGGAAATATTTTATCAACGATTACACTTCCCATTAATTCTCTTCAAAAAGATCTTGAAAAAATTAGCCTTCATTATTTGACGAAAAATGCCCCATTTTTAACTTGCCCCTGGCCTTCAAAAACGCCAAAGTATAACGACTATAAATATCTGGAACGAATAGCGTAATGACTGAAGAACGATCACCCATGCACTCATATTTAGCTTGGGGGGGAGTTGCGTTATTTTTCTTGTATCAGTACATCCTTCGTATTGCACCGGGGCTTGTAGAACCTGAACTTCGCAGCGCGTTTTTTATGACAGCCAACGATTTTTCAACGTTAGGTTCATTTTTCATGTTCATTTACGCTGTTGTACAGATTCCCTGTGGCGTACTCATTGACAAAATTGGAATAAAACGCGTTGTACTGTCCAGCATTTTATTGTGCTTGATTGGTAACGGATTATTGATTATCGGAAATAGTCTCTGGGAAGCTCAGGTTAGCCGTCTGTTTATGGGGCTTGGGTCCGCTTGCGGATATCTAGGCTGTATGAAAGTTGCGGCTGACAGTTTTCCAAGCTCAAATCGCGGTTTTTTCATGGGTGCAGCCTTAACCCTTGGTTTGTTTGGCCCCCTATTAGCAGCAAAACCTTTGGTCGGATTAATTGAAGCTACAACATGGCGTTATGCGTTCACTGTACTGTCTGTAATTGGGGTAATCTTATGGTTCTGCATTGTTTTAGTAATGCCTAAGGAAACCACTAATCATCAAGCAACCCTTAAATGGTCAGAAATAAAATTTAGCATTACTCATGTATTTAAAACTCGCCCTGTACTTGCTTATGCTATTATGACTACCTGCTTCTATTCCCCGCTTGCTGTTATTGCTGACCTTTGGGGCGTATCGTTTTTAATGAAACATTTCCAACTTCCGCGCGTTAACGCTGCTAATGTGACAATGCAAATTTATGTAGGTGCGGCCATTAGCAGCCTTATTATCCCTTGGTTGTGTGAGCGTTACAAAGAATATAACCGCGGCATTGTCTATAGTTGGATAGGCATGATCATTTGTCTAGTTGCATTGTTATATGGCGGCAATTTATCGGTATACAGCCTTATCGGCGTGCTTGTTATTTTAGGAATTTTCAGTAGCTCTGAAATTTTGTGCTTCGGTGCAGCATCCCATTATACTACCCCCGAAACATCAGGTACAACCCTTGGAGTGATTAATACATTCAGCGTTTTAGGAAGCGCCAGTATTATGCAAGGGGTTGGGTTTTTGCTTGATTTTAAATGGGGTGGTGCCATGGATGATAATGGGGTCAGAATTTATTCAAGCGCTGAATATATTTTTGCCCTTAGTTCAATTTTAGTTTTTGTAAGCGTTTTAGGGTTGGTTGCTTTTTTCCTTTTCAAACGAGGTATAAAACTAAAACAAGATGAACTAGCATAACCATTTGCTCCGTTACTTAACATATCTAAATTATGAGCGACCTATTAATATCTACAGCAAGTTTACAGCATAAAGCCAGTAACCCAAATACCAGTTGTTGGGTTAACGCTTCTGCAGGATCAGGCAAAACCAAAGTCCTTATTGATAGAATCATCCGATTGATACTTCATGGCGCCAATCCTGAGCGCACACTATGCTTAACTTTTTCACGGGCTGCCACGGGTGAAATGCAACAGCGCCTTGTATCAGCAGTAAATTTATTGCCAAAAGCCTCTGATGACGAACTTGAAAAATTTCTCATAAACTTAGGAGAAATACCTACCCCCGCTAGCATCAAGAAGGCTAAATCCTTGTCTTCAATTATTCAAGACCAACCAGTGGCTATTCAAACCGTACACAGCTTTTGTCAAAGTTTACTGCAACAGCATTTGGGGGGAAATATTTTAGAGCCTTCTCCTCGAGTCATGGAAAATTTTGAAGAACGCACTTATTTAGCCCAAGCTTTTGAAAACCTCATTGAAGATCCAGCTGCTACAAATACCTTGGAAGAATTTTTTACTTTTCACGGTGACACCGTTTTATTTACATATCTTTGTAACACTACGCGGAACCTTCATACTTTAAGCTTTGAAAAAGCTCAAGAGCGCTTATATGAATTGTTTGATATTAATGCTGCACCAACATTTCCAAAGCCATCATTTGAGATTCATCCCTACCTAAAGGGACTCTTAAACATTGCTATTCCGAATGATGTCATTACCAAAGACCATCCATTTGCCCAAAGTTTCCTTACTCAAAAAGGTACCGTCCGCGCTAAAATTTTGCCAGCAAGTATTCAAAAGCAATACCCGGATGCTGAAGGGCAATTGAAAATTTATGGAGAAGAGCTGGCCCATTATTATTCAAAAATGGCCCGGTTTGATCAGGTGCAAAAATCATTGCAATTTTGGCAACTTCAACAAATTTTTATAGCCCATTACAAGCATATTAAGGAAACCCAGAACCTGTGGGACTTTCATGACCTCATTGAAAAAACCTTGCAGACTCTGAATCTTGATGCCTTTGACCAAATCCTTCTCGATTTGAATTATCGCCTTGATCATATCCTGGTTGATGAAGCTCAAGATACAAGCGTATCCCAATGGCAAGTCATTACACACCTTATCCAGGGCTTGTTTAATCAACATACAAGTCATCGTAGCCTTTTTGTGGTCGGTGATGAAAAGCAATCCATCTATAGCTTTCAAGGAGCCGATATTCGCATGTACCAAGCCATGCAAAAATACCTCTCAACCCTTTGCAACCCTTGGGAAACCGTCAACCTTTCTGTTAGTTTTCGAAGCGGGAAAAATATTTTAAAAATAGTGGATGCTGTTTTTGAAAAAAATGCTAATGGTCTTGGAGAAAATATTTCCAATCATATTGCTTACCATGGATTTGGTGGAAGCATTAGAATTTTACCATTCATTGAAATGGAAGAAACCGAAATTGAACCATGGCCTATATTTGAAACTTATCCAACGGTATGTGAACCAGAACAGCATCTCGCAGAGCAAGTTCTAAGTTACCTTGAGCAATCTTTTACTCAAGGACTTTTCCTAGAGTCAGCAAACCGGGATGCCACTTGGGATGACGTCATGATTATCATGCGAAAACGTGGTAACCTCATGGAAAATCTCACCGCAGTATGTGAAAAAAAGGGCATCCTCTACTCGGCTTTTGATCCTAAAAATCTGATGGAATGCCTGGTTGTTCAGGACCTATTAAGTGCCATTGAATTTATGGTCATGCCCTTTAATGATTTAAATTTGGCAGGATTGCTTAAAAGTCCATGGATGGAAAATATTGGAAAAATTGATGAAGATGCTCTATTTAACCTATGCCACAATAGAAAAGACTTTTTATGGAATGAAGTCCAAACCCAATACCCAAATCATGCGAAATCTCTTAATGAATTATTGAAACGAGCACCCACAACTGCCTATGGTTATTTTCAGGATGCATATGATGCCATGCACGTTGAATGCGAGTTGCTGCACAGTTTCATGGATGATGTGTTTAAGCGTTTTAACTTGTTGAATTTAGGCATACGTGAATTAGTAAATCACCTACACACGTACCCGCCAATATTACTTCAAGCCACACACAAAAGAGGCTTACAGATCTCAACCGTCCACGGCGCTAAGGGCCTTGAAGCCCCAATTGTTGTGATTCTTGATAATGGTGATGAACCAAGCATAAAGCAGGATATTATTTTATATGACCCAGTAGCTCAGTTTTGGTTCTTAAAACCACCACTGGCAGCTGACACAATTTTGACCTCAGCGTTAAAAGATCATCACCAACAATCCTTAGAATTTGAACATAACCGCCTATTTTACGTGGCTTTAACCCGAGCAAAAGAGCATTTAATCTTAGCGGGATTGCCCCATGAACCCAGCACCAGTTCTTGGTATTGGCGAGTTAAAGAAGCTGTTGGGTAAATATAAGCTTCTCTAGCCTACTCTTGGGAAAGCGAGACTTTTGGTTTTTAGATTTTTTAATAAGCAAATACTGCCGTCGTAGCATTTCTGGCAGGCATGATTCTGATAGGAAAACACCCGAAGCAACAAAATTTCCAACAGTCAGTAGATTTTCTTCGTATCTGAGTAGGTGGCACGTAGTTAACATCTGTTTCTGTAGTAATTCTCATGCTCTGCTGTACATCTTGCCCTGAATGTGCAGATCCATTATAAGAAGTTCCTGGCCTAGGTGAAGGCATTGGCGAATACCTTGCTGATCCCGCAAATGAACTTTCCATAACAGAAGTTACATCTGTTATATCTGGAACCACTAGAAATATTGCCGGAGATAAAGAAGAAGGCTGAGATGGCAGAATACGTCCGACCCATGTTGCTAACCAATCTCTCCCTAGCTTTTTTTCACAATAGGCCAACATACGTTGCAGCTCTTCTTCTAAAGATTGTAAAAAATATATTTAATATTTTTATATTACATTTTTTAACATGAAATATTTTTCACATTATTTAAGGCTATAGGGTGCCAATAAAACATTTTTGTGAATCTGTCAACCAGATATTTGAGTGATAATTAAGGGCAAATTCCTAGAAATTTAGGGCCCCCATAGCCCCGCCTCTTTATCTTTGCTAGAATGCATCAGTAAGCATTTTTTGATGATTATGCACTATTTTCTGGCCTTCCTTTTTATAACAAATATTTATCACATACATGCACAAGCTCCTGCTGGTGATGCCCTCGCAATTCCGTCACAAGAAGGTATAGACTACCAAATTGAATGGCCGGAAAATCTAACTCCTGAAATGCAAAAACGCATAGAAAGCGTTTCTATGCTATTGGAAAACAAATTGCGATTACCGGGTTCATTTGGCGGATTAATGAAACGTGTCGAAAAAGACAAAAAATATTTAGAAAAAACCATACAGTCTTTTGGATATTATGGATGTAAAGTAGACTTTGATATTGATCTAAGCAAAACTCCGGTGGTGATTCACTTCACCTGTGAGCTTGGCCCGGTCTACACCATTGAACACATGCAATTAGAAAATCGTGGAAAATATCCTTTACCTGACCTTCCTGTAAACCTGGATGATTTGGTGGGGCTTAATAAAGGAGACGAGCTTGTTGCTGAACATGCACAAAAAAGCCAAGTTATTTTGAAAAAATATTTCTCTCAGACTGGCTATCCCTTTGCGGAAATAGATGAACCAGAAGGAATTATCAACCACGATAAACGCACCGTTGTTTTAATTTTTCCAGTACATCTCGGCGGTAAAGCCATTATTGATAGTACAGATATTGAACCTACCCAAAATCTTGACCCTAGCTTCATTAGAAACCGTTTATTCTGGAAAAAGGGAGATACCTATGATACCAGAGTAGTTGAACGTACACGGCGACAATTAAGCCAAACAGGATTATTTGACAATGTAGTAGTAACACCCAAGCCTGTTGAGGAAAAAACAGAAAGCAATGCTAATGAAAAAGAACAACCCATAACCATGCATGTTAAAACCACCGAAGCAGCACCTCGCGCCCTTGCCGCCGGCGTGCATTATGCAACTTCACAAGGAGGAGAAGCGCGCCTGTCATGGGATCATTATAACCTTTTGGGTCATGGGGAAAATTTGGGAGCAAATTTACGCGTTGCTAAAATTAGAACAAAAGCTCGCATTTACTATAACGTTCCAGATTGTGGTTCCCCGAACCAAACCCTTAAAAACGAAATGTATGTATTAAAGGAAAAAACCCGCGCCTATCGAAGCAACACAATTGCAGCATCAAGCAAAATTGAACGACAGCTAACCGATATACTTACTGGCTCAATTGGATTAAGTGGTGAAAGCGGTAGCATTACCCCCAGAACAACCAATAAAAAAAGCCCTATTCGTCTTATTGGCATACCTGTTGAATTGGGTATTGATGCATCAAATGATCTGCTCAATCCAACTAGGGGCTTTCGTATTAACGGCCATATAACGCCGTATACAGGCCACTTAGGCTCTAGTAAAAGCATGGTTATTACACAAGGTAATGCAAGTGTATATTTACCTTTTCAAACCAACAGCTTAGATGAAGATATGGGAACTTTAGCTTCGTTTGTGAGATTTGGCACCATGAGAATTCGCAACTTTGAGGACCTGCCCCCTAACAAGCGTTTTTACGGGGGTGGAAACGGATCAGTACGCGGGTATGGATACCAAATGATCAGCCCCATCGATGATAAGAAAATCCCCATAGGAGGAGAGTCTTTATTAGAATTCGGTAGCGAGATTCGCTATCGTTTTTCTGAAACTGTAGGCGGTGTAGCGTTTATCGAAGCAGGCAGTGTTTATCAGCGAAAAATTCCCAATTTTGGCAAGAAATTACTTTGGGGAACTGGGTTTGGTATTCGCTACTACACTACTTATGCACCAGTTCGTATCGATATTGCTTTTCCTCTTCAACGCCGCAAACTTAAAGGAGCAAAAAAACCCTATGATTCTCCCTATCAATTTTACGTAAGCGTAGGACAAGCATTTTGATGAAGATTTTATGCACTGGATTGCCACGCCCTTCCAGGGCTCGCAAAGACGACCACAACACCACCATCACGAGGCCACAAAGTGGTCATGGTGATCCAGTGAGTAATATCTGATGCGCTTAACCTGGAAACTTATGCCTCTAAAAACGCTCATAGCGGTGGTTGTAATTTTAGTAAGCCTACAGTTCGAATGCTCACAAAAAGCACTCATTAAAATACTTATCAAGACCCTCACTCCCTATAAAGCTTCAGCTCTTGAAGTTACCGCTTCCAGAAAGTTTCCTTTTCAAGCAAACCTTAAAAGCATAACTCTGGTTAAAAACCATAAGCCAGTTGCCGTATTAAAAAATGTGATATGGAAAATCCCCAATTTATCATTTAAGGACATTCTGCTAAATGCAGATCAGTGCAATGTTACCAACGATTCAAGCCCATTAAATTTTGATTTTTCTAATGTTTCTCCGTCAGGCATTGGGCACCTTTTACAAATGGCATCAAAGACCCTACAGCGATTTAACGCCATTCATATTGAGCAATTGCAAATTGATAACAAAAAACTGAGTATCCATTTGAAGCGCGAAAAACAAGAATGTATAGCGACCTTTTCAAATGCTACAGAAAATCTAGTATTGACCCTTACCCCCTTAAGTGATCATTCAAAAATTCACCTTGAAGGTACGTGGGAAGGACAAAAAGTCCTGGTTGATTCTCAGATTTACAGTAACGCTATTGATTTTTCACTTGTCGCCAACATCAGCAATTTTACTAATGAACATGTTACTGGATTTTTGGGCCAAGATATTTTGATAACAGGACATCTCCAAAAATCAACCGACTGGCAGCTATTGCCTTTAAAAATAGAAACCTCTAAAGGTCATATCTTGCAGGGCGAATGTACCCAACAAGACAATAACTTAAAGGGCGCATTTGTCTGGACTTTACCTTTGCCAAATTCCGAACTAGCCAAATGTATTATTACAATAGAAGGTGCATCAACCCACCCAACCCTTAAATGGGAATTCCAAGAAGGTATTAATCCGCTAGAAAAAGCCTTTGGTGAATGTAGGGTGATTGATTCTAACCATATTAAGGTTTCTGGCGAACTTCATGCAGATGCAACAAACACAGCGTCTGTGGAAATAGACATATCGCTGAATCCCTTCCTAATTAATGGTAATAGCGCTATCACAATCGAAAACTTACAAAAATTCCTTCATGCTTTTTGGCCAAGTGCCAAAGGTAGCTTAAATTTTAATGCATCTTTAGAAAATGTTACAAGCTTTGAGAAAGGAAACATTGCCATTAAGGGACATGGGGTTATTGGCGATACTGATTTCCACCTGCCGATTAATGTAGCTATTGATATTAACGATGGACTCGGGCAAGGAAAGTTACACCTAGCAAAGGGCCATTATCAAAACCATCCGCTGGATGCCCACATTGATTTCAATAGTACTTCAACTGAAGTTAATATCGAGCAGTGTAAGCTGCAACTGCAAGATCTGCAATTAGCCCTTTTAAAACCCACAACCTATCATTTCCAAGATGGCCTAGCTGCAACTAAAATGCAGTTTTGTGAGGGTATTATTGAAATTGAAAAGTTAAAAATTGGAGATATGGCAAACTCCACAGGCTTGATTAATCTAAGAAATATTCAGTTGAGTGGTTTAAAAATTCTGTTTGGAGATCAGAACATAACAGGAACCTTAAATGGCCATATTCAAAAGCTGGTAGAGAAACCATTAACAGTGAAACTACTCCTTTCAAAAGGTTACTGGCAACAACGCCATGATAAGCAAACCTATAAAATCTTAAATGATTTGACTGCTACGTTAGATGCTCAATTTGAAAATTCAATTTGGAAATGGAATTTTAAAGTTAAGGACCAAGGCAAGGTTAATATTGAAACCCACGGGATAGCCAACACTCAAGAGGCTACGATTGACGCCTATATCAAAGGCCTAACCAGATTAAAACTTCTAGCTGACTGGATCGCTACCGATGATAGAATTTTTGGTGACGTTTCTATTAACATGCACGTAAAAGGGCCAATGAACAGCCCTGTATTAGAAGGCACTGTTAATGTCGATAATGGCCTATATGAACATAGTAATGCTGGGACCTTTTACCAGAATATCATTATTAGAACTAAAGCCCACGGTAAGCGCCTTATTGTTAACCGCTTTGATGCCCAAGATGTCACTAAAAGTACTGATCCAAAGCAAGGATACCTGCATGGCGAGGGGTGGATAGACTTTACTGATCCTTGTTGCCCCGTATTTAATGTCCCGCTGCATTTATTTCACTTACGTATTGCTCAAAATGACGGCTTCATAAGCGATGCAAGCGGCACCCTAACTATTACTGGTAAGGGCGCAGAAGTTGGCTGCAAAGGTGAAGTCACCCTTGAAAAGGTCAGCTACATTATAGAGTCATCAGTTGAGACAAAAGTGCCAAAAATTATTGATCGTAATTTGAAGAGTCATAAAGAAAAGAAGAACAAGCAATATGCCACGGCTTTTCCCTTAGAGATTTTAATCCACAACCCTCCTGGTTCTTTTAAGGTAATTGGTTCGGGTGCGGATTCATCTTGGGAGGGCGATTTGTATGTACGCAAATCTATTGTGAATCCTTTCTTGGTAGGGACCGTGCATTTGCATGAAGGTACTTTAGATATTTTAGGAAAAGTTCTTCGAATTACCCATGGGGAAATTACCTTTGTTGATACCGACCGAAATAATCCTAGATTAGATATTCGTGCAATTAAAAATCTAGGTGCAGGGATTACAGTAGCAGTTGAAATAAAGGGCACCGGCGATAAAACAATTGTAGATTTCACCTCAACCCCATCTATGCACAAGGAAGAAATTTTAGCCCTATTACTATTTGGGAAAAAACTGGGAGAAGTTTCAGTTTTGCAAAGTGTACAGCTCGCAGATCTTGCCAAATCAAATGATGGAGATAGTGGATTTTTTGAAAAAATGCGCAGCAGTTTTGGCTTTGATCAGTTTGAATTTAAAACCAGCACTAGAGGGGGCGCTTCTGAAACTGATGAAGATGCAACCCCTGAAGAACGCGCTCAAGGTAAAAAAAGCCAAGCGGTACGCATCGGCAAGGAATTTGGCAAGGTTCAAGTAGCCATTGAACAAGGGGCAGGCAGTGAAACGAGTAAAGTCGTTGTTTCTACCCCCCTTGGAAAGAATTTAGCCCTCCAAGGAGATGTGGGCGCCGCGCAAAACTCAGGGGTTGGTATTAGTTGGATTAAGCGGTATTAGTCTAAACCCAGATCGACGGAAGCTCTCCTCTTTAGTTTCTCTCCGGATTGATCGGAGAGTCCAGTGAAACCAATCATTATAAGAAATTTGATTCTATAGACTGGCTCCTCTGGTTAAGCCAGAGGAAAACTGCGATGGAGCATGTTTCACCAGACCAGCTTATGCCGAGAACACAGGGTAATTTATAAAAGCGTATTAGCAACATGCTTGTCTTATAAATTGGTATTAGCTGAATTAAGCGGTACCCAGTACGAGAATTCCACAAAGAAATTTATTATTGAGAACGCCATTCTCCTCTTTCTCCTCTTCATCCTCAAACTCCTCACTCGATGCACCGCTACCTGTAAGCAAAAGATCATGTAATTCCGCAGATCTCGTACTTTTCTTACCTAAAGGTGATTTCCCAGCTTCTTGAGCAACCTTACTAAGTTCAAGTCTGACATCTCTTTCGCTCTCTTCTACTAAAGGTGGCATCAATATCCGCTGTGGTGTCTTTTTAGCTTTAAGACGTTCAATAATTGGTAGAAAGTATTTATTCATAGTCGCTACATCAAGCATTGGAAGAGAAGTACTTTCTCTTAATAAACATTCAACAGCCTTCACCTTGTAACCATCATCTTTTTTTAGCCAAATAATAAAATTAGTTGGACTACCTTCTTTTGCAACAAAAATATTATGCACGGCAACAATAACTTCAACCGGAGCATTACAAACAGATGTTCTTCTATAGTAGTCAAAAATAGCAATCTTTGTTTCAGCATACGCAGTATGCAACGTGCCCCGCCTATCATACATGCTAAGCAATTGAAGCACTAAGCCTTTATTTACATAATTTACCAACCTAGCTTTATCAAAAAGATAAACCTTTTCTTTCTCAGAAAAACCTTCCATATGCCCACCATAGTCGAATGCCTTAAAAAGACTGTGAACACTACCCGGAGTAGATTTCTTACAACTTCCCCTAATTGATTCCTTACTGGCAGCGCTAAATCCAGACATGGATCCACCCGCAGAAAAGAACCTATCTAACTCTTTGTCTAAATTAGAAGTGGCACTTTCTACTACAAAAAAATTTGTAAGGAACAATGCAACAAAAATTAAAAACTTATAAAAATACATCAGCTATCTACTAAAAAAATTAAATCATTGCCATTCCGCCGTTAACATGCAGGGTTTGCCCTGTCATGTAGCCAGACTCAGCGCTTGCTAAAAATGCTATGGCAGATGCTATATCATCGGGTTTTCCATAGGCACCAGCTGGAATGTTTGCAAGCATTTTATCCCGAACGATTTCAGGTAAATCATGGGTCATAGGCGTTTCAATAAAGCCAGGTGCCACACAGTTAACAGTAATGCCGCGAGCTGCCCCTTCTAGAGCAAAGGCTTTGGACATACCAATGATCCCCGCCTTAGAAGCGCAATAGTTAGCTTGTCCCATATTACCAGTTACCCCAACGATAGAAGAAATGTTAATGATCCGCCCATATCGCCGACGCATCATCGCCTTTAGCGCCGCACGGCAAATGCGAAAACTTGCGGTAAGATTTACATCAATCACTGTTTGCCAGTCATCATCCTTCATACGCACAGCCAAGCCATCACGGGTAATTCCTGCATTGTTGACGACAATATCAATTTTTTCACATAACGCTTCTGCATTTGGAAATAATTCTTCCACCGACTGAGCATCAGACAAATTGCAAATAAGGCTATGGGAAAGACCACCGTTATTTTTAATTTCATCGGCAGTTGCTTGTAGGGCATCCGCACGGGTACCGCTAATCACAACTGTTGCACCCTGCTTAGCTAATGTTACTGCAATCGACCGGCCAATACCACCGCTCGCACCCGTTACAAGTGCATTAAATCCTTTAAGTGAAAACATCGTATTCTCTATTTTTTATATTGAGTGACTTTGACAAAAAATAGGGCTAAATGCAATATACCAATAGCTGCGATGACAAGCGCAGGTTGGCCATCCAGTTAAATGATTCATGATAAAATTATTCACTGGATTGCCGCGGGCTTACAGTCCTCGCAATGACGGCTTTCTTTCTGGCATTCTGGCATTCTCTCATTCTACTTCTACTCTTTGTCATTCTCGCTTGATCCCAGGATCCAGAAATTATAGATATGGGCCCTACGGTCAAGCCGTAGGGAAACTAAGGAAGGTTACTACTGCTAGTTTTCCTCCGGCTTGACCGGGGGATCCAATTAAAAAATATTGATGCTACTCACTGGACCATATGGTCAAGCCATATGGAAACTAAGGAAGGTTGCTACTGCTAGTTTTCCTCCGGCTTGACCGGAGGATCCAA
>CANJXJ010000008.1 GCA_947478955.1 Alphaproteobacteria bacterium
AAGAATGATACAAAAAGGACAAATCACCGGACAAACTAAAAACCAATCATCATTTAAAAACTTCGCAAATTTAATGGTAGCTTAGTATGTCTAGAATTTTGACATTCTTTTAAAAATTTTACTCACCACTAACAGATGCGACAGAGCCGTCTTATTCCCCCCAATGGCGGGATGCAGTTAGGTCGCTTTATGCTCATATTGAATCTGAACCTGCAAGTGATGAAGTTGCCGTCCAGTTAGTGGCATTTATGAAGCAACATGCTGCTTCAATTCACCGATTGGTAGAGAGAGCTGGGCAGCTTGCTCAAAAGCTTCAAAAAGAATCGCCTGAATTCGTGCTTTGCCATTCCGATATTCATGGTGGCAACTTAATGATGGACGTTAATGATGCTATCTATATAGTCGATTGGGATGGACCTATCATGGCACCAAAGGAGCGTGACCTCATGTTTATTGGGGGAGGTGTTGCAAATGTTTGGAATCAACCGCATGAGGAAGATCTTTTTTATAAAGGTTATGGAAAGACTGAAGTTAATAGGGAAATTCTGGCATATTATCGCCATGAAAGAATCGTCCAAGACATAGCCGAGTATGGTAACCAGTTACTGTTGACTACTGCAGGAGGGCAAGACAGACTTCAATCCTACAAACACTTTGTTGCCCAGTTTGAACCTCGAGGAGTAGTGGAAATAGCATTTAAAACAGATGAGAGACTAGCATGCTCCAGCTCGACGTAAGGCGACGGCCACCTCTTTAGTTTCCCCAGACCTTAGGCGAACAGCGCGTAAGCGCTGTATATGAGCTTTAGGATCATGGGGTCCAGTGAGATAATTCAGTATTTTTTTGACTGGACCCTCTGGTCAAGCCAGAGGGAAACTAGTCTAGGATTAGCGTTGGAAGCATGGCTTACGTCAAACTGGAGTTAGGTTAATCTGATGCAGCGCTCCAAATTCAAGGTTTGCATAATTTCTATACAATCCTTCATGACGCATTAATTCCTGATGAGTGCCCATTTGTTCTATACGCCCATGATTTAATACCAAGATTTTATTAGCTTCCATCACGGTGCTTAAGCGATGGGCAATGACTATGGTTGTGCATTCTTCGCGCAATGCCTTTAAGTTTTGCTGTACGATAAAATCACTTTCCGCATCAAGCGAATTCGTCGCTTCATCAAGCAGTAAAATATTGGGGCGTCGCAGTAACACGCGTGCTAAAGCCAAGCGCTGCTTTTGCCCGCCGGAAAGCCTAACACCACGATGGCCGACTTTTGTTTGCAATGAATAGGGTAAGCTTTCTACAAAATCTTTCAAATGCACCATCTCTAGTGCTTGCCACAAATCACGCTCATCAACTGTGTCCAAACCGTACGCTAAGTTTTCAAAGATTGTTGTCGAAAAAATTACCGCATCTTGGGTAACAAGACCTAGCTGATGGCGAATACTATCAGCCGATAGGTCAAGGTAGCTGACCCCATTCAGATAAATATTACCGGCGGAGGGTTCATAGAATTTCAATAACAATGAAAAAACAGTGCTTTTTCCAGCGCCAGATGGCCCAACAATCGCCATGGTTTCACCGGGCAATATACTTAAATTTAACTGATCCAAAACCTTGGTGTCAGCACGGGAAGGGTACGAGAAGCTTACCTGGTGCATGGCCAAAATACCGTGGTTTTTTACAAGGCGCTGCTTGATAGTGTTTTCCGCGGGGGCCTTAATTTTTAGTATTTCTAAGATGCGATCGCCGGCGCCTGCTGCCCGATAGAAATCAGCAAACAATGCAGAAAAAGAACCCAATGCCCCGCACACAGCAACCGCATAAAATAAGAACCCTAACAAATCTCCTTTGGTAAGGACTTGCGCAAAAACCATCTGCGCACCAAGGTATGCAACAACGCACAATCCGGAAAAGATTAACACCATGGCAAAGCCAACAAGCTTGGCCCTGGCTTTGGCAGATTTTAAAACCGCCTGAACAAAGTGGGTGTTGTACCCATGAAAGGAAGCACGATCTTGGGCAACATGCGAAAATAAAAGGACAGTTTTAATGTTGTTTAAGGTTTCATCAATAAACTGAGCAAGGTCGGCAAGTACGCTTTGGGCGTAGCGTCCATGGATGCGAACAATTTTGCCAAAATACATAACAGGTAATAATAGGGCAGGGACAATCACGCAGCTTAAACCAAAAAGTTTAAGGGATGTTACTGCCATCATCGCAACGCCCCCAATAATGATTAAGGCATTTCTGATAAAAATTCCCAAGCTGTTTGTAAGGACAAGCTGCAATAAATTCATGTCGCTTGTAAGGCGCGTAACTAAATTTGCAGGTTGGTAATCTTCAAAAAAAGAAATAGGAAATTTAAGAATATGATCAAAAACATCGTAGCGCAGACGGGCCATAAGTTGCTCACCGATCCAGCTAATGTAATAGGTACGTGCATAGCTTGCCAGAGCAAGCAATACTACGCTTAAAGAAAGACCTGCTAGAACCCAGCCAAAATGGTCTGACCCTTTTTCTAGTAATCCTGTATTGACGGAAAAACTTAAAAACTTACCAAACCCAATAACCATGCCTGCGGCTATAGCAAGCATGATCGTTGCAAAAAGAATAGGCTTGGTAAAGGTTGGAACATATTTTCCTAGCAATGCCCAAAGGGTGCTTATGGGAGCTTTGGTTTCATTCTTGGGGGTAATATCATCGTAAAATGATTTTTCACGCATCTAGATCCTGCCTCAAAACGCTTTCAAGCTCTTTATTGGTACGCGTGCATAACCATTTCCCTGTAGAGTATGAAAAATGATGGGCACCGGTCACCGGTGACGAAAGCCAAATTTGATCCATGACTCCATGATAATTTAAAAGGAACTGACCCTTGGGGTGTTTAAGCAACAATGCCCCATCAGTGTAATCAGCATCTTGATCATTTTCCAAAGTATCGCATAGGTCAGATAGATACTTTAAGGCAATAGTTTTATGTGCAGCCACTGGTTCACTTCAAGTAAAATTACTTGGTGGAGCCTAGGGGAATCGAACCCCTGACCTCTACAATGCCATTGTAGCGCTCTCCCATCTGAGCTAAGACCCCATCATCCTTTATTTTTAAGTGTAAATTATGCTTGTGGCAAGTCAAAAACTTGATTACGAATGAAAAAAGCTTTGGGATATTTTATGAACTGGGAAGATACAGGGATTGTACTGAAATACAGAACCTATTCTGAAAAGCAGCTAATCGCAAGTGTGTTTACCCAGCAAAGGGGGCGGGTAGATGGAATGATCACCCGTACAAAATCATCCATGCCGCAGCCAGGTGATATTGTTACGGTAATCCAAAAAGCCAGGCTTGAGCAACACTTAGGGACCTTAAAAATTGAGACAAAACAAAGCCATTCGAGCTTGCAATTTTGTGATTCCACGCGAGTGTATGCCCTTAAAACAATGTTGGAAATATTAGGTTCGCTGTTACCTGAACATCACCCCTATCTGAATTTATGGAATAAAGTTAATGAAACACTGCAGCTATTCTATGACCCCCTTAAGGCAATTAAGGCGTATTGTCTTTTTGAAGTATTATTGATTGAGGAATTAGGCTTTGGGTTAAGTCTAGATTCTTGCGCGGTAACGGGGGGCACTGAAAAATTGACCCATGTTTCGCCAAAAACCGGCTGTGCGGTGTGCTACGAAGCAGCATTGCCTTATATAGATAGGTTGCTGACATTACCTGAGTTTCTCATCAATAAAAATTGCGAACCCACTGAGGCAGATTTTGTAAATTCATTACTGCTTAGCGGACATTTCTTGGTGCATCATGCCAGCCACCATAAACCTTTACCGGTGGCACGGCAGGAGTTAATTCAGAAATTACGATTGGGAGGGTGATGGTATTTTTTTTGAATGTTTCCGTTCTTCAATCCATACATAAAATAGAGGCGTAATATATAGGGTCAGCCACTGGGAAAGTAACAAGCCACCGATAATACAAACACCTAAGGGTTGTGTAAGTTCAGCGCCTGAGCCTTGTCCTAAAGCAATAGGGACAGCGCCGACAATCGCTGCAAAAGTGGTCATCATAATTGGGCGGAAGCGCCTAGCGCCTGCTTCAATAATTGCGTCTTTAGCTGATAAATTATTTGTTCGTTGTTGTTCAAGAGCATAGTCAATCATCATGATGGGATTTCAATACAGACGGGACATTAATGGTTTGAAGAAGCGTTTGTTTTTTAACAGAAGAAGGGGTCACCCCAGGAATTTCAGCAGCTTCAGAAGGCCTTAACTGAAAAGTCTATTCGAGCTGGCCAAGAGAGCGGATTTTAACCTTAGGGTGCACTTCATTTTGCGACATAATCACCACCGATGGACGCACTCTTTCAAGAATTGACCTGATGAATGAACGAATATAAGCAGTAGTGACAAGAACTGGCATTTCCCCCATCAGGGCCAGGCGATCATAGGTTTCATTACAATGGAAAATGAAATCTTGCATTTGGCTTGGAGGAAGCGCTAATTGGCGTGAATCACCTTCACCCACAACAGCATCACTAATAATCTGTTCCCACTGAGGGCTTAAGGTGACAATATTTAAAATACCGCTTTGGTCTGCGTTGCTAAATGTAATTTGCCGACTTAAGCGCAATCGTACGTGTTCAGTAATGGTGACAACATTCCTTGAAAAATTACACGCTTCTGCAATGCCTTCAAGAATAGTTGGAAGATCACGAATTGAAATCCGTTCTCCCACTAAATTTTGTAATACGCGCTGAATGCCGCCCACGGTAATTTGACCTGGTACCACATCATTTAAAAGTTTCTTATAGGTTTCACTCATATCATCGAGTAATTTTTGAACATCAGCAAAGGTCACCAATTCCCCAATATTATCTTTAATCACTTCAGTTAAGTGAGTTGTCAACACAACAGATGGCTCAACGATTGTATATCCTAGATTTTCAGCATCTGCCTTTAATGAACCTGCTACCCACATTGCAGGTAATCCAAAGCTTGGCTCACGGGTGTGTTCTCCGCTCATATTAATTGGCTCAGCACGAGGGTCCATGACCAGTAAATCCCCTGGTTTTAAATACCCTTTTCCGGCGTCTAATTCCTTAATACGGATGACATATTCATTATTGTTAAGTTGCATGTTGTCTTGGATGCGAACCTGAGGAAGGTAAATACCCATTTCTTGTTGCAATTGGGTACGCAGACTTTTAATTTGCTCACCAAGCTGTTTGTTTTTGTCGCCATTTAAAAGCCCAAGTAAACCATATCCAAGTTCAAGGCGAATCATATCTAAGGGCAGAGTAATTGCCTTGGGAATTACTGCTTGTTGCGCCGCTGTTTGATCAGCTTCATTATCTTTAGTATGTTGATCAAGATTCTTTTTGTTTTCTACTTTAAGTTGCTCTTGATAAGAATTCCATGAAGCATACCCTGCAAGAGAGGCCAAAATAACAAACGGCATAATAGGAATACCAGGTAATAATCCCATTGATGCCATCACAAATGAAGCCATGCCTAGTGCTGCGGGATATGCACTTAACTGACTGTACAAAGCCTTATCCGTTGCCCCTTCAATACCAGCTTTAGAAACCAATAAACCAGAGGCCATAGAAACAATAAGTGCTGGGATTTGCGTAACTAATCCATCTCCTACAGTTAAGAGGGTATAGGTGTGGAAAGCATCCCCAAAGCTCATGTTGTTTTGCGCAACGCCAATTACAATTCCACCAATAATATTGATAAAAGTGATCAAAAGACCAGCAATGGCATCACCCCGTACAAACTTTGCTGCACCATCCATTGCCCCATAGAAATTACTTTCAGATTCAATTTCTTTTCGACGCCTGCGTGCTTCTGCTTCATCAATCATGCCTGCTGCTAAATCTGCATCTATGGCCATTTGCTTTCCCGGCATTCCATCTAAGCTAAAACGGGCAGCAACTTCTGCAATACGCCCAGAACCTTTGGTAATAACAATAAAATTTACAATGATGAGAATAATAAATACGACAATTCCAATAACAAAATTCCCCCCAATCACAAACTGCCCAAAAGCTTCAATGACCTTACCTGCTGCTGATGTCCCTTCATGACCATGGGATAAAATTAATCGTGTTGAGGCAACATTCAAAGATAAGCGAATCATGGTGGCGATAAGAAGAACGGTAGGGAACGAACTAAATTCATTTGGCTTCATAATGAATAATGATGTCATTAAAATCATTACGGAGAATGTAATAGAAAGGGCCAATGCAAAATCCATTAATGGTCTGGGCATTGGCATTAAAAGAACGACCATGATGATAAGAACGCCAATTGCAAAAGATACATCCGTTCTTTTGGCAAGGTCACCAAAACTTGGGGTAGCTGCTTTGAATTCAGCTGCAACTGCCATTTAGGCTCTCCTATAGCTGGCTAGAGGAAACATTAGGATCTAAATATTCTTTTAATTTGTTACGTAACGTACGAATAGAAATACCTAAAATATTTGCTGCATGGGTACGATTCCCAAGACAATGATCAAGGGTATGCAAAATCAATTCCCGTTCAACTTCCGAAACTTTACGTCCTACTAAAATTGGAGCAGATCCAGAAGTGTCTATCTGCGCTGGGCCATTTATTCCAAAAATATCTTCTGGGATGATGGTATCATCTTGGGCCATAAGCACAGCCCGATGAATGCTATTTTCTAATTCACGAACATTTCCAGGCCAATCATTTGCATGCAAGCATTTAAGCGCAGCCGAAGATATTTTTTTAGTAGCGACTTGATTAAGTTCACAGTATTTTTGAATAAAATAGTTTGTTAATGGCTCAATATCCCCTGGGCGTTCACGTAAACTTGGCATATGGATATTGACTACATTCAAACGAAAGTAAAGATCTTCGCGGAACTCTTGTGCTTTTACAGCTTCCAGCATATTACGGTTTGAAGTAGCAATAATACGAATATCAATTCGAATAGGGGTTGTGCCGCCAACACGATCAATGATTCGTTCTTGAACAGCACGCAAAAGCTTTGCTTGTAGTCTGGGATGCATTTCGGTAATTTCATCAAGCAGTAAAGTGCCCCCAGAGGCTTCTTCAAATTTTCCGATACGCCTAGCGATAGCACCTGTGAAAGATCCCTTTTCATGGCCAAATAATTCTGATTCAAGTAAATTTTCTGGAATAGCAGCACAATTTAGAGAAATAAATGGACGCTCAGAGCGCTTTGATTGCTGGTGAATAAAGTGAGCCATAATCTCCTTACCCGTTCCAGATTCTCCCGTTATTAAAATATTGGCTTCACTTGGTGCAATACGTGCTGCAAAAGTTAAAATTTGTTTTGTTTTTAGGTCGTTATGGATAACATGTAAATCATCTCTTGTTACAGCTTGCAGGACAGCCGCAATTAATTCAGGATCAGGAGGTAACGTAATATATTCTTTAGCGCCTGCATGAATAGCTTCAGCCGCGCGATCCGGGTCTGGGTTAACACCACAAGCCACCACTGGGGTAGCGATACGTTCATTTTTTAGGGCCGTTATAAATTTCACAATATCAAGTTTAAGGTCAACCATGATCAAATCAGCACCTTTTCCTGATCGTAAACTTTCAAGACCCGCATCAATTTCCGGAACGTGTGAAACTTTTGCCCCATGGTTAATTGCAATTTTTGCTGCTGCACTAACATATCCATTTAAAGATCCGACTATTAATAAACGCATATCTTTATTCCTTATATTTTTCCTGTAGACTTAATAATTTCAGTCATTGTAATGCCAAGCCTATCTTCAACCACAACTACTTCGCCACGAGCAACTAGCAGGTTGTTGACATAAATATCAATAGCTTCCCCAATACGGCGGTCAAGCTCAATAACAGCCCCTCGCCCTAATTTTAGTAATTGGTGCACAGGCATATTTGCCCTACCTAAAACAGCGGAAACTTGAACAGGAACTTCAAATACGGCTTCTAAATCTTTTCGATCATTAACCATAGAATCTCTTAACTGTTCAGCAACAGTCCTTTCTAGTACATCCTCTTCAATTTCCTCATTCCAAGATGCTCCTAGATCTTTTTCTTCTTCATTACCTTCTTCAATTGTGGTTTCTAGGCCGTTTTCGGGATTTTCTGTATCATCCATGGTAGTCTCCTTGTGTTGCATGCATCTTTAAGTAGTCTTGTAATTTTGATTCAATCTCTTGATAACGGGTATCTAAGTTCCATTTTGCACCTCCTCCAGCCCACTCAATTTCGCATGCATTATTATTAAGTTCTGGAGATTTTATAATCTCAATAGTTTCGGGAAAGTCAGTACACAAATCATGCAAACGCACTACTATATGCTCGTGTATTTGTTCAGAAATTTTTACTTGGATCGGCGCTCGAATAATCAAAGAATGAATAACATCTCTTAAAAGATTTTCCATTTCTTCCCTACCGTAGTGAAGAAAAAAATGAGGCATCGCTTTTTGTAAAACAGTTAAACACGTTCTTACAACACTTGGAAAAAACGTTTCAAAAAAAACTTTTTCAAGCTCACTAATTTCTTTTAAGGAAGCATTAAGCTCTACAATAATTTCAGATACAAACGTATCAACTTCACGGATTGCCTTTAACTCCCCTTGAGAAATTCCTAACTCTATCCCTTCTGAAAATCCTTTTGTGTACCCATTTGATTCAGCATTTTTAACATCTTCATAAGTAAAAATTAAACCGTCATCCTCAGTAATAAACTCAAGCATTACTAAAGGTTTTGCATCCTGAGGCATATTATTAAAAGATTTGCTTTGCTTTTCCATAATTACTCTATCAACTCTTCACCACTTTCGACACCGGCTCGTATATTAATCTCACTACGAGCTGCCATATCTTTTGCGATAGCTACAATCTCATTTTGAGCATTCTCTACATCTTTTAATCTTACTAGCCCTAGAATATTCATCTCATCGAGCAGTAGTTTTGCTCCACGCTCAGACATGTTTGAGGTAAATTTCTCTTTAATACGGTCTTGAGTACCTTTTAAAGCCATCGCTAGTTTAGATCTATCAACAGTTCTTAAGACTAGTTGAATAACTGCTCTATCGAGATCACCCAAATCTTCAAAGGTAAACATTAAATTACGAACTTTTTCTGCAGCTTCAGGATTTTTTCGTTCAAGCCCTCTCATCAAACGTTCTTCAGAAGCTCGATCAAGATTATTGAAAACCTCAGCAACTATTTCATAAGGATCTTGTTTTAACGATCTACCTAAAGTACTGATAAATTCTCGGTGCAACGTGTTTTCTATATCTTCAATCACTTCTTTTCTAACTTTATCCATGCGTAACACACGCATAACCACTTCATCCGCCATGGTTTCTGGTAAATATGCCAGAACTTTTGCAGACGCATCCGGGCGGACGCGCGACAAGATAACGGCAACTGTTTGAGGAGATTCATTTTTTAAGTATCCAGCTAACACTTCCTCGTCAACACTACTCAGCTTATCCCATAAACTTCGTCCCGAAGGTCCACGAATTTCTTCAAGAATTTTATCAACTTCAGTTTGTGACATGATTTTCGAAAGCAAGCGTTTTGTGCTTTCTATAGAGCCTACCAGTGAGCCGGATCCAGCGATTTCATTAACGAATTCAACACACAATATTTCAACCATTTGAGAACTTATTGTTCCAAGATTAATCATAGCTTGTGATAAATCTTTAATTTCCTCGGACTCTAGATAAGAAAAAATTTTCTGAGCTTGCTCGTCAGGGAGAGAGAGCATCATGATTGCCGCTCTCTCTATACCTTTATAAGAGGCTAATTCATTTCTTTGTTTTGCGAGTTCTGCTGCCATACCTATTTATCCGAATACATCCAAGTTCTAATAATTGAAACTGCTTCCTCTGGGTGACGATCAACCAGCTCAGCAATTTTTTTAATTGATGACTGTTGAACCATGCCTTCGATTTGATCAATATTTATAAGTGATTGCTCTAACGTCGGAGCTTTCATCATTTTTCGGGGAGGCTCAGGCGGAGGAGGCCCTGTATTTTCTTGTTCATCATTTTGTGGATCGAGTGTTTGCCCTGTTCTTTGGTCGTTGGCTACTATTGAGGCTAACATTTTTTCTGTTAAAACTGTCGAAGGCTTTGCTGAAATTGACTTCATTAAGGATAATACTAGAGGCTTAACCACAGTTAGTAAGCCGATTAAAACAACAAGCGCTGTAACACCTAATTCAATTAATTTATTCAGATTTAAGCCAAAAAAGGGTTTTTCTTGTTCGTCGGGAAGAGCATCTTGCGGAAGTTCACTAAATTTTAAATTTACGAGACTTATAATATCTCCACGATCTTCTTTGTATCCTGTGGCTGTTTTAACAAGCTCTTTAAGCTTATTCAGTTCTTCTTCGGATCTTGATTGATACTCTTGCGTACCATCATCCTTTTTTTTGTAATTTCCATCCACCATAACCGCAATTGATAACCGCTTTATCGCTCCTTGCTCTTTAACAAAGGTTTTCGTGGTATTTGAATTATCATAATTAACATTTTCTTCGGTATTGCTTGTTTGATTACGATTCTGGTTTCCAGAAGCAGATTGGGCATCTTGACCCACAGGTAAAGAATTTTGTATTGAAACGGAATCGCTTGCACCTGTATTTTCATGGGAATTTACCCCCTCTTCAGTTGTGGTTTGGGTTTTTACCACTTGCCCCTCAGGATCAAATTGCACTGAAGTGGACGATAGCTGATCAAAGTCCATCACAACTGATACTTCTGCTCTGGTTTTATTCAACCCAAGCGTGCGATCAAGTAATGATTCAATGGATTTTGATATTCGTTGCTCGTATTCTCGCTGGGCTGCTTGCTGCATCGTTAGGCTGTCTTTTGCTTCATTTGAATCTTTGCCACGGGCAAGTAAATTCCCTCGATCATCAACAATTGAAACTTGATCTAGCACCAGGCCCGGAACGGCTGAAGCAACTAAATAGCGAATAGATTGGACCTGTGTTGCTGAAAGTACAGCCGAACCTTTCATACGGATCATTACAGATGCAGAAGGTAGCTGCTTATTTTCACTAAAAAGTTCTCGCTTTGGAACAACTAAATGAATGCGAGCAGCTTGAATACCTTGAATTGTCCTGATTGATTTTCCAAGCTCTCCCTCTAAGGCCCTGATCTGATTTATTCCAAGCAAAGCATTTGTTGTACCCAAAATGTCTTGTTTATCAAAAATTTCATACCCAACTCCACCGCCTGCTGGCATGCCATCTTGAGCTAATTCCATGCGCAACCTGGCAACATCACCAACAGGTGCATAAATCTGTGTGCCATCTCCTTTGACTTCGAAAGGAACACTCATAGATTTTAATCTTTCGATGATACGACCACCCTCGGCACCTTCTAACTGACCAAAAAGTAAAGTCATTTCAGGCTGGTTCGCCCGCACCATGATGTAGCCAAAAAACGCCATCAAACATAAGCCAATTCCAGCCATAGTTAGAAGGCGTCCAGCACCAAAACGTTGCAGCAATTCGTCCAAAAATATACCTAATCCACTTGTGTATACTATTAAGGTAATCTGAAAGAATTAAAGAATTAGTTAACAGCTGGGCAAAATTTGCCGAAATAAAATTAGATAGGGGAAAAAAATGCCCCCTAAGAAATAGGGGGCTAAAAATTTATTCCTTAATAACCTTTTTAAAAAATTGAGTTTCTAGCTTGCGAATATCACCATTTTTAATCATGGCTTGTAAGGTGTCATTAATAGGAACTAGCCATGCTGAGCCTTTTGGCAAAGCAATAGAAAATGTAATAGTCGTTCCCTCAATAGGAAGGATTTTTAAATTAGGATTAATATTTTGCAATTCATAGGCTTCTGAATATCCTGTAACAATTGCCTGGCATTTTCCTTCCTGCAAAGCATCTAGTAATTCATGGAATTTTGCCCTTGCCAATAGCTTAACGTCTTTAAATTTTTTCTTTATATCATTTTCATAGGTTGTTCCCTTTTCTACACCTACAACCTTATCATCCAAATCATCAACACTACGTATTGAGGTAGCAAACGGCACAATTACAACCGTCATTGATCGGTGGTAGGGGATTGAAAAATCGACTTCTTTCTCACGTTCAGGCGTTCTTGCAATAGATGAAATTGCTCCATCAACTTGACCTTTTGCAACGGTCGGAATTATTCCTTCAAAAGCAATATCATGAAAAGAAATGGTTTTTTTTAAGCTTTGTGCAACGGCATTAATAATTTCAATTTCAAAGCCTGCTAGTTTTGCATCTTTTGTATAAATATAGGGAGGGTAATCGCTAGAGACCGCAATATTTAATATTTTTTTTTCTTTTTCAGAAATATCTTTTTCGGAAGATTTTTTTTCACAACCAGTGAAAAGTAAAAAACTTAATAAAATAATAAAATATTGCATATGTTGTTATCCCTTTAGTTGATTCATATCCTTTAAGAATACGCTACCACGATTTCTATAATAGAGCACCATTATTGCTAATCCAATGGCAGCCTCTGCTGCAGAAGTTGTTAGAACAAAAAGTGAAAAGACTTGCCCATCTAGATCCTTTAAAAGACAAGAAAACCCAACAAAATTTATACTCACACTCAAAAGCATAATTTCTATAGACAGCAAAACTGAAATCAAATTGTGCCTGCGATGATAAATACCAAATAGACCTAAGCAAAATAGATAGATGGACGGTACTAAGACCAAAAGATGAGTCATACGTCTACGCCTTCACGAAATGGAACCTTTGCCATGCGCAATGTATCAGAAGGCTCACGATTCACTTGCTGCTTAGGGTTTTGCTGAATAATGTTACTACGCGTTCTAAGCGTTAAAAGGATAGCGCCAATCATTGCCAATAAAAGCAATAGGCCTGAAAGCTGAAAAATATAAAAATACTGAGTGTATAAGTAATTCCCAATAGCATGGGTATTGGTAAGCATTTGGGGAATGGGGAATGCAATAATATCCGTAGCTCTTTCCCAAGTTTTCCAAGGCAATACCGCTATGACAAGTTCTACAAAAAGGATGAATGCTAAAATAGCGCTAAACCCAGTGTAAGCACTAAATTCAAATTTAAGTTGTTTTGGATCAACATCCATCATCATGACTACAAATAAAAATAAAACAGCAACCGCTCCGACATAGACAATCACGAGCATCATCGCTAGGAATTCAGCGCCCCATACTAAAAATAAGCCAGCAGCGTTAAAAAAAGTCATGATGAGCAATAACAAGCTATGTATAGGCGTTCGCATAAGTACTACACCGGTTGCAGATCCCAGTAGTCCAAATACAAATACTAGATAAAGAATACTTTCACCCATTATCGATACTCTGCATCTTTTTTAATATTTTCTTCAAGGGCCGTTTCCCAGCGATCACCGTTGCTAAGGAGCCGCTCTTTATTAAAAATCAGTTCTTCATGGGAAAGGGTAGAAAATTCAAAATTCGGTCCTTCTACAATGGCATCAACCGGGCATGCTTCTTGGCACAAACCACAGTAAATACACTTTGTCATATCAATATCATACCGGGTAGTTCTTCTGCTACCATCTTCTCGTGGTTCTGATTCTATAACAATAGCTTGGGCAGGGCAGATTGCCTCACATAATTTGCATGCGATACATCGTTCTTCGCCATTAGGATAACGACGCAAAGCATGTTCTCCTTTAAAGCGGGGGCTAAGCTTCCCTTTTTCAAAAGGATACTGAATAGTAACCTTACGCTTAAACATATATCTAAATGTTGTAAAAAGCCCTATAGCAATATCATAAAGGATGAGCCGTCGAAGATATTTTTTTGATTTTTCAATTTTTTGGAGCATTATATAGCCTCAATCTGTAAAAGCTTTATAGCTGCCACTATTACTACAGCTATTAATGATATTGGCAAAAATACTTTCCAACCAAGACGCATCAGCTGATCATAACGATACCTTGGTAAACTCGCACGCACCCAAATAAATAAAAATAAAAAAAACGATATCTTTAAGGCAAACCAGATATAGCCTGGAATCATCATGAAAAACGGTGCATTAAAAGGTGGTTGCCACCCACCAAAAAATAAAATGACGTTCATAGCGCTAAGCAAAATCATGTTTGCATATTCGCTTAAGAAAAATAGGGCGAAGGAAAAGGAGGAATACTCAACATGATATCCTGCAACTAATTCAGCTTCTGCTTCTGGCAGGTCAAAAGGTGTCCGATTTGCTTCCGCTAAGGATGAGATAAAAAAGATTACCCACATCGGAAGCAGAGATATAATGAACCACATATCTTGCTGTGCTTTTACAATAGCGGAGAGATTCAAAGACCCCACTTTAATTAACACCGTGATAATAATTAGGCCCATTGAAACTTCGTAAGATATCATTTGGGCAGCAGAGCGCAAAGATCCTAGAAATGCAAATTTTGAGTTACTGGCCCAACCAGCCAAAATGATTCCGTAGACAGCGAGAGAGGAAATCGCAAAAAGATAAAGAACCCCTACGTTAATATCAGCAATGACCGCTCCTTCATCAAAGGGAATAACAACCCAACCGGCGAGACTAAACCCAAAAGTTAGCACAGGCGCCAAAATAAATAGCACTTTGTTCGAAGCAAAGGGAATAATGGTTTCTTTATGTAAAAGCTTAATAGCATCGGCAATAGGTTGTAATAAACCAAAGGGCCCTACCATATTTGGCCCCACGCGAAGTTGCATTGCCCCAATAATTTTTCGCTCAGCATAGGTTATGTAAGCCACGGTTAAAATTAATGGTAAAATGATGGCAACGCATTTGATGGCAATCCACAAAATTGCGGGTATTGATGACCATAAATAGGGGAACAACTCAAGGAAATTGAAATTAAATTTTTCCATTAGCTCTGCCTGTCATCCTCGCATAAGCGGGGATCCGTTGGTTGTATTTTTCACTGATAATATTGTTACTCATATTATCTTTGTCCCTTGGTGAAAGACCATACGCCAATTATTACCGTCTTGTTTCCAAATAGAAGACCTTAAAGAAGTCACAAGCTCTTCTGTTGTTTTGTATGTTACTAGTATCACATCTTTAGATAATTCCTTGACTTCAAAATCATTCACAGTAAATGTTCTTTTACTTTCGGATGGAAGAAACTTAAGAAGATCCTGCTTATTATAAATTTTTCCGGAATTACCAAACTCACAGAAATCATCGGCGATAAGATGATTCAATTTGTCCACAGATTTCCTAGTTGATTGCTCTAAAAGGGAGAATTCTAATTGCTGGATCTCTTCCAAAATTTCTTGTGAAGGTATGGCAACATCAACCAACTGCATGTTTGCCACCTTGAATCTCACGAATAGCATTTGCCATATTGGTTGAATAACGGCTAATCACATCGTGCATATAGTAATTTGTAACCATCGGTTTAAAACGTTCTGACTTACTTTTGGAAGCTATGACTTTAAAGGGTTCAAAAGGTGTTGGAGCTCCAAATTTTGGTAACAAATCCTGAAGCTGAGCAAGCGTATTAAAAGGGAGTGGTTTTCTTAAGGTTTCAGACAAGGCCCTAAGGATTTTCCAGTCTTCTTTTGCATCCCCAGGGGGCAGTAACGCTTGATTGGTTTGCTGGCTTTTGCCTTCCATATTTACATAGGTTGCAGTTTTTTCAGTATATGCAGCACCTGGCAAAATGACATCTGCTTGAGTGGCACCCAAGTCCCCGTGGTGCCCTTGATAAACTACAAATGCGTTACTAAAATCTGCATCAATATCGACATTTAACAAGTATAAAAACTTAATACCTCCAGCCTTTCCGCCTTCTAGAATTTCATGGAAATTTTTACCACTAGACGCTGGCACAAAGCCAACATCTAAACCGCCAACACGTCCCGCTGCAGTGTGCAATATATTTAATCCAACATTGAATTTTTTATGTAGTTCATTACAGTTGTGCAAAATTGAGGTTGAATCAGTATCCAAAAAACAGCTTGTGCCGAGTATAACCACAGGATTTTTAGCTGTTTTTAAAACTTCATTAAATGGATGAGAACCATGTAGTATTTCACCCAATACTGATGGTTCATTGCCTAAAAACTGATACGGATAGGTTAAGTCAACCTGTTCGCCAATTAAGGCAACAACACAGTTATTGTGAATAGCTTTATTGATGCGCGCATTAACCATAGTCGCTTCATGGCGGGGATTACATCCTACTAACAAAATGGCATCAGCATTTTCTAAACTTTGGATTGTTGTGTTAAACAGGTAATGGCTTCGGTGATCATAAGGAATCATTGCCCCATCAACACGGCAATCTCGATTTTTAACATCCATCGCATCTAATAACATTCGCAAAGCTAACTGGCTTTCTTGATCAACCAAATCACCTGCTAATGCTGCAGTTTCAGATGGTTTTACTTTAGATAGTTGTTTACGAATAACCTCAAACGCTTCATCCCATGAGCAAGGGACCAATTTCTTATTTTTTCGAATATAAGGTTTATCAAGTCGCTGGCAAGCAAGACCATCATAAGCAAAACGGGTTTTATCGCTGATCCATTCTTCGTTAATATCTTCATTAGTTCGCGGCATAATTCGCAGTACTTTATGATCACGCACATCAATGTGAATATTACTGCCGACTGCATCAAGCACATCAATGGAATCAGTATGTTGTAATTCCCACGGCCTTCCATGAAATGCATAAGGTTTATTTGTAAGCGCCCCAACCGGACAAATATCAATCATATTGCCAGAAAGCTCAGAACTTAAAGCCTTGTCTAAATAACTAATAATTTCGGTATGTTCACCGCGACCATGGGCCCCCATTTCTTGTACCCCCGCAATTTCAGTGGCGAAGCGCACGCAACGGGTGCAATGAATACAGCGGTTCATCACCGTTTTAATAAATGGCCCCATATATTTATTAGGAACAGCACGTTTGTAAAATTTATAGCGGCTATTCCCAGGACCATAGTTGAGGGTAAGGTCTTGCAGATCGCACTCTCCACCTTGATCACATATGGGGCAATCTAGGGGATGATTGATAAGCAGTAGTTCCAAAACACCCTTGCGAGCCTTCTCAACCATAGGAGTTTTTGTGCGAACGACCATACCTTCTGAAACCTGCGTTGCACAACTGGCAATAGGTTTGGGGGAATTTTCCACTTCAACCAAGCACATGCGACAGTTTCCAGCAACTTTCAGCTTTGGATGATAGCAAAATACAGGGATTTCTTTAGTAATTGACTGGCAGGCTTTTAAAATTGTTGTACCACGAGCAACTTCAATTTCTTGATCATCAATAACCATTTTTACCATATTGATGTCCTACCCATAAAAGATTGTTCGTCTTTACCTATCTTGTCATTGCGAGGAGCAATGCGACATGGCAATCCATTGATCGCATTATTTGTCATTATCGATTTGTTAACGTTTACACGCTGAAGCTGCACCGCCCCCCACCCCCACCCTTCAGAAGGGTGGGCAACATCCTCCAGTAAAAACCTTATTTTGGTAAAGTTTTTCTCTGCGAGTGTCAGTATCACACTCGTTATAGTCCGGATGCAATTAGCTATAAACCATAAACCATTAATAAACATTTAAAACCTCGGGTAATTCATTTGTATTAATCGATGCCTTTATAATGCGTTCTTCAATTTCATGACGAAAATGCCGTATCAACCCCTGGACAGGCCAAGCTGCTGCATCGCCGAAGGCACAAATTGTATGCCCTTCGATCTGTTTTGAAACTTCTTGCAATAAATCAATATCAGTAATTTCAGCTTTGCCTTTTACAAGCCGTTCCATCATGCGCCACATCCATCCTGTACCTTCACGGCAGGGAGAACACTGACCACAGCTTTCATGCATATAAAATTTGGATAACCTAGCGATAGCTTTAATAACGTCAGTTGATTTATCCATCACAATAACAGCCGCTGTCCCTAATCCACTTTGCACTGCCTTTAAGGAATCAAAATCCATTAAAACGTCATCACAAATTGATTTTGGCAATAAAGGGACTGATGAACCCCCAGGGATAACAGCCTTTAAATTGCTCCATCCCCCACGAACGCCTCCGGCGTACTTATCAATCAATTCACGCAAAGGAATGCCCATTTCCTCTTCAACATTGCACGGCTTATTAACATGCCCTGATATGCAAAAAATTTTAGTACCTGTGTTGTTAGGTCGCCCTAATCCAGAAAACCACGCGGCCCCGCGCCTTAAAATAGTTGCCACAACAGCTAGTGATTCCACGTTGTTAATGGTTGTTGGGCAATTATATATTCCTGATTGAGCTGGGAAGGGTGGCTTTAGCCTTGGAAATCCTTTTTTACCTTCCAAGCTTTCCATGAGTGCTGATTCTTCACCACAAATATAAGCGCCGGCTCCCCGATGCAAATACACATCCAAATTCCAGCCGATGGTTTTTTCTGATTTTTTACCAAATAATCCTGCGTTGTAAGCTTCATCAATAGCTGCTTGCACTATTTGAGCTTCATGAAAATATTCTCCGCGAATATAAATATAAGCTACATGCGCGCCAATAGCACAGCTAGCATATGCAATACCTTCTAATAACTTATGCGGTTCATTACGGAGCAAGTCACGGTCTTTGCAAGTGCCTGGCTCACTTTCATCAGCATTTACTAACAAGTAGTGGGGTTTCATCGTATCTCTTGGCATAAATGACCACTTGGTACCGGTGGAAAAACCCGCCCCTCCACGGCCCCGGAGTCCGCTTGCCATAATTTCTTCAATAAGCCAATCACGCCCTTTTGATATTAATTCTTTGGTATTGTTCCAATCCCCACGTAATTTCGCTGATTTAATATTCCAGGGTTCTTCGCCATAAAGATTTGAAAATATATGATCTTGCGGTTTTAACATACCGCAGCCTTTGAACACTGACGTCCCGTTTGAGAACCAATTTTGGGTTGATTGCCAGCTTTTAAATCGACAAGAATATTTTTTACAGATTCAGGTGATAAATCTTCATAAATATCATCGTTAATTTGAATCACAGGTGCGTTTACGCAGGCACCTAGGCATTCAACTTCTGACAAAGTAAACATACCATCCGATGTTGTTTCACCTTTAGAAATACCTAATTGATCTTGGCAAGTTTTAAAAATTTCTTCTGCCCCACAAAGCATGCATGGAGTGGTTCCACATACCTGAACATGGTATGTGCCAACGGGTTTTAAGTTATACATGCTATAAAAGCTTGCAACCTCATATACACGAATTTCTGGCATGTTTAAAAATTTTGCAACGGCTTCAATCGTCTCTGGGCTAAGCCATCCTTTGTTTTGTCGTTGAGCCAAATCAAGTAATGGAAGTACGGCACTGGCCTGGCGACCCTCAGGATATTTTTTTAAAATATCTTCAATTTTGGAAAGATTTTCTTTAGTAAATACAAATGCCATTAGCGATCAATCTCCCCAAATACAATATCCATTGATCCTAAAATGGCCACTATGTCTGCCAATAAATGTCCCTTACTCATGTAATTGAGTGCTTGTAAGAACGCAAAGCCAGGCGCTCGAATTTTGCAACGGTAGGGTTTATTTGATCCATCAGATATCAAATGAACACCAAACTCCCCCTTTGGCGCCTCAATCGCTACATACACTTCACCTTTGGGAACATGAAACCCTTCGGTAAATAATTTAAAGTGATGGATTAGTGCTTCCATAGATGTTTTCATTTCAGCACGCATTGGTGGGGTGAATTTCTTATTTTCATGGTGTACAGGGCCTTGTGGCATTTTATCTAAACACTGGAAAATTAATTTAACTGATTCGCGCATTTCAGCAACCCGCACTAAGTAGCGGTCATAACAATCGCCATGCTTACCAACAGGAATATCAAACAGTAATTCTTCATAAATTTCATAAGGTTGAGATTTTCGTAAATCCCATGGAACGCCAGATGCCCTGAGCATTGGCCCTGATAAACCCCATGCCACGGCATCCTTTGCGTTGATAATACCAATATCGACGGTGCGTTGTTTGAAGATGCGGTTATTGGTTACCAGACTTTCAATATCATTAATAACTGTTGGAAAGCGTGTGGCAAACTGATGAATTTCATCTAACAAACTGGGTGTTAAATCTTGATGTACCCCACCAGGCCTGAAATAGTTGGCATGCAGACGAGCACCACTAGCTTTTTCATAAAAACCCATAATGATTTCACGTTCTTCGAATGCCCATAAGAAAGGCGTCATGCCGCCAACATCAAGTACGAATGTAGCAATGTTAAGTAAGTGATTTGCAATGCGGGTTAGCTCACTAAATAACACACGAATATATTGCGCACGAACTGGTGCATTTATACCTAATAATTTTTCAATGGCCATAACAAACGCATGCTCTTGATTCATTGGCGAAACATAATCAAGACGATCAAAATACGGAATTGCTTGCAGATAGGTTTTATGCTCAATTAATTTTTCAGTGCCGCGGTGTAAAAAGCCAATATGTGGGTCCGCGCGCTCAATAATCTCTCCATCCAAATCAAGTACTAAACGAAGCACCCCATGGGCTGCTGGATGTTGTGGACCAAAATTGAGAGTATATTTATCGTTCATTCCTGGTGAGCCTCTTTTTCTTTTTTCAAGAGCTCTTCCCATTGGCCTTCCCATGGACTCAAAAAATCAAACTTACGAAAAGGCTGCGTAAGATCTAATTCTTTGTAGTCCACATTCCCAGAGTTAGGATTAAACGAAATCTCATTATAGCCCGAAAGAGGAAAATCTTTACGTAAAGGGTGGCCAGTAAAATTATAGTCGCAAAGAATACGCCGTAAATCAGGATGATTATCAAAAGGGATACCGAACATATCCCACACTTCACGTTCGTACCAGTTAGCATTGGGATAGACATTAATCACGGACGGTATGGCATCTGATCCATCCGTACTCAGTTTGACCATTAATCGTTGATTTGTAGAATGACTTAGCAAATGATAGACAAGCTGATAACGAATCGGTTGGTTAGAATAATCAACCCCTGTTAAATCGACCAACTGTAGAAATTTCATTTTTGGATGGTCACGAAGTAACATTAGCACTCGGACAATACTGGCCGGAAATACAATTATACTTGCAGGACAAGTTTGTGTATCAACCTTTTGTAGATCAGGCCCTAGGGATAAAAGCAGCGTTTTTAGAGATTCGTTCAACTTTAAATAAAATTACATCGAATTTAGCTAAAGTATATCATGGAAAACCGCCATGAAAACGCATTTATTTTTAAGCAGCTTTTTGCTTACCCTGATATTCAATCAACGAGGCTTGCAATCTATTAACGAATGAAAAAATTGGCGGCGTTTCTTCCATGACATTTGATAAGTTAACGATTGTGATTTTTGTCTGTGGATTATAAGAAATCTTTGATTGATAGCCTGCTATGCCACCGCAATGTTGATATAACTTTTTACCTTCTTTTTCATAAATATCAAGGCCATAGCCATACCACAATTTTTCAAAACCATCGTAATAAGGGTTAGCTTCTTTTTGAATATATTTTGTCGTCAGCATTTCCAATAAAAAAGACGGGATAATTATGCCTTGATAAAGTGCATAGTTCCATTTGGCCAAATCATGCACAGTTGAAATAATTCCCCCTGCTGTAGAGGGATTATCAAAATTCAACTTCTCTTCCATGCCAGAATAGCAAGCATTTCCCTCAATAAACGTGCGTTCAAATCCTAAAGATAATTTTTGAAACTGTGGATACTTCTTTAATGCTGCAGGGCCTCCCAATAAAGGCAGCCCAGTATTGTGCATGCCTGCTGGTGAAAAAAGCACTCCTTCAAAATAGGTAGCTAATGGCTCGGAAGTTATTGTTTGTATAACAACCCCAAGCAACGTATAGCCAATATTAGCGTATGCATATTTTTCTGAAGGCTTAAATTCTAAAGGCTCATCAAAACTTTTAATGCCTGAGGTGTGGGTTAAAAGATGATGTAGTGTAACCTGATGCGCCCATTCTGGCATGGACCCGTTCCAAACCTGATGTTCAAAAGGCACCCAAGTTACCAATGGTTTTTGTAAATTTTCCAGAACACGATGAGCTTGCCTATCATACAATGCCTTTAATAAAGCAACCGCTGTAAATTGTTTGGTAAGGGATGCAATTAGGTATTGTGCATGTTTGTCAGTATTTAGGGGGGCATCAGGATAGGAAAATCCCTGGTGCCAAAGGATTTTATTTTCTTTAGCTACCATTACCGTGCCATGCATTGCAGGAAATTCAGCAAGAATTTCAGCTACGATAGAATCAATTTCTTGTTTATCTGCTTCTATATTCATCCAGAACCTCTAAGATTATACGTCTATGCCGCTCAGGATCAGAGTTTACAGAATGCTCTAGGTTGCAAAGCTCATAAGTTGCTTTCCACAATGCCCAACCTTTGGCCCGATCCCAAGTATCAGCATCGTGGCCAATCTCTTGCTTAAAAATTTCTCTCGATTTCCCTTTAAAAAAGGTCCAAGCAATAACCAAATCACAGGCAGGATCACCCACACCCATGCCACCAAAATCAATCACTGCGGCAAGCTTGCCATCTTTGACTAAAATATTACCGCTAGCCAAGTCACCATGCACCCATACGGACGGCTGATGCCATTTGGAACTAACCGCCGCTTCCCACAAGGCAAATGCTGCCTTGCTATCAATCATGCTTTGCAACTTAGCGATTTGTTCACGAGCCTGTGCATCATACACACTAACATGATCCCCTCGCCAATAATTGTGCAAGCCTGGAAGCAAGGCGTTGGCTGGTTCGATTGTATGCAATTCTTTTAGGAACTGGGCCAAACCTAATGCTATTGGTTCTAACTGGTGATCAGCAAAATTTAAGGCGTTGGCACTTTCACCTTCTCGCCAAGCGTAAATCGACCAGGCCCACGGATAATCATCAGATGGCTGTCCCAAAGCCAATGGGGAAGGAATAGGAATTGATAGATATTGTTGTAATTTGGGCAACCATTCCTGTTCCTTCAAAACCTTAAGGGCATAGGGCGCAGCACTTGGCATGCGGATGAGCATTGTATCGCCTAAACGAAAAGTGCGATTATCATGACCATCAATTTCTACCGGCTTAATTTCCAAATGGGCAAATTCTGGGAATTGCTCTGCTACAAGTTTTGCTGCAAGTACTGCCGTGATTTGGGGCTTATAGTCAGTATCCATTAGCAAATCCTGATATGCTAAGCAGCCCTTTGCTTACCTTGATATTCAATCAACAATTCCAAAATCTGCACCGCATTCAACGCTGCACCTTTGCGTAAATTATCAGAAGCCGTCCAAAACACCAGTCCATTTGGATGAGACACATCCTTACGCAGACGGCTTATAAACACATCGTCATGTCCTGCCGCATCTAAGGGCGTTGCATAATCCATAGGGTCATCAGCATCCATCACCTGTACACCCGCTGCATCAGTTAAAATTTCTAAGGCTTCACTAACTGGGAAAGGCTTTTCAAATTCCACATGCACCGAAGAGCAATGACCAACGAACACAGGTACGCGTACACAGGTTGAAGAAAGCTCAATAGAAGCATCCAAAACTTTTTTAAGTTCCTCACGCATTTTGGCTTCTTCACCGGTGTAGCCTGACTCTTCAAATTCACCGATATGGGGTATTAAATTATGGGCAATGGGTCTGGGCAATGCTTCAGCTGGCATAGGCGTGCCTGTAAATAAAGATTTGGTTTGCAGGTCAAGTTCTTCCATGGCGGCCTTACCGGCACCTGAGACCGATTGATAAGTTGAAACAACCACCCGCTTTACCGGGTTCTTATCATGCAAAGGCTTAAGGCTTACGGCAATTGGTGCTAGGGCACAGTTAGGATTTGCAATGATGTTTTTATTTTTATATTTTGAAATATCTTGTCCATTCACTTCGGGAATGATTAATGGAATTTCAGGATCGTCTCTAAAATAAGATGTGTTATCAATGACTATGCAACCCTTTGCTGCTGCTTGAGGGGCAAACTCAGCAGAAACCTTACTCCCAGGGGAAAATAGCCCCACATCAACCTTTGAAAAATCAAAAGTGCTAAGGTCTTCAACTAATAAAATAGCATCATCACCAAAAGATATTTTTTTACCTGCTGATTTTTCTGAGGCTACAGCTCTAACTTGAGAAGAATTAAATCCTCGTTCTGCTAAAATGTTTAGCATCATTCTTCCCACATTTCCGGTGGCGCCCACAACAGCAATTTTTAAAGTTGATTTATCTAAATTACTATTCCTCATTTTATTCTCCCCAATCATGAAACCCGTGTCGTTTACGGGTAAATGCTAATAACATTCCTACACAAATTGCTAATGCAATCATTGATGAACCACCGTAACTAATGAAAGGCATTGTCATACCTTTAGTTGGAATAAGGTGCAAAGCAGATGCCATATTAATAAATGCTTGCAGGCCAAACTGCATAGCAAGTCCCGTTGCACCCAATAATATAAATAAACTAGAGCCTTGAACCGCACGCATCATAAAGCGAACAACAATAGCCATGAAAAGCCCTACAATTAAAATACACATCCACAAACCAAATTCTTCACCAGCAACTGCAAATACAAAATCTGCGTGGGCATCTGGTACGTGTTTTTTTACAACCCCTTCACCGGGACCTTTTCCAAAAAAACCTCCATTGGCAAAAGCAGCCAAAGATTTAGTAATTTGATAAAGATCATGTACCGGATTTCCAGCCGTTGGATCAAAAAACTGATCAATACGTTTGGTTACGTGTGGTAAGAAGTAATAAGCACCAATAAGGCCTGCAACTCCGAAGCCTGCAAGACCCGCCATCCAAAAAATTGGCATACCCGCAATAAACAATTGTCCTACCCAGGTAGCAATAATAATAACAGTCATTCCAAGGTCAGGCTGAAGCAAAAGTAAGCCTACGATAATCCCCACTGCCACCATTGAAAGGGTAATACCAGGAAATTTTTCATCTTGCATTTTTTCAGCAATTAACCAGGCGGTTATTACTGTAAGCGCTGGTTTTACAAACTCTGAAGCTTGTATGGAATTTCCAAATATAAGCACCCAGCGACGAGCCCCTTTTATTTCCAGGCCTGAAAAATAGGTAAAAATGAGTAAGATTATTCCCAATAAATACACAAGCAAACTCAGCCTACGTACCCCCACCGGTGAAAGCAATGATACGCCAATCATGGTTATTAACGCGGGAATTAACATAATCATATGGCGTTTCACAAAGTAAAATGTGCCCAAATTTAAGCGTTCTGCCACAGATGGGCTGGCAGCAAAGCTTAGAAACACACCAATGGCTATTAGAATCAATAATAGGGAAAGCGCTAAGCGATCAACTGTCCACCACCAACGCCCTAGCACACTGTTATCTCGCCGTGAAAATGTAGTTGGAATCATAGACTTATTTTCCTGACAATCTGAATAAACTCTTCGCCGCGGTGTTCATAATCACGAAATTGATCAAAGCTTGCACATGCAGGTGATAGTAGCACAACTGCATCCTCTTCGACCATTGCGTCGACCCTTGCTTTAGAAACTGCAACATCAAGAGATGGGCATTTTTCAAATACTACAGTGTCTTTTAATGTATTAGCAAAACGATCCTGAGCTTCACCAATTAAATAGGCTTTTTTAATATAAGGAAAATAAGGCTTTAATAAATCGATGCCATCTGTCTTTGCAACGCCACCTAAAATCCAAAAAATATTTTGACCCATATAGGTTTTAAGGGCTTTTTCACAAGCATCTGCATTGGTTGCTTTGCTATCATTAATAAATTCTATAGTACCAATTTTAGTTACCAATTGTTGACGATGGGCAAGCCCTGGAAATGTTTGAATGTGTTCCCATATTTCTTGGGGGCTATTAAGCACATGGTTGGTTGCGGCAAATGCTAAGGCCACATTTTGCCAGTTATGAGCACCTTTTAAGGTTTCTAGTTCATTACAATTAAATAAGGCACCCTCATTGTGCAGCATGCCGACCGCATCAATCCAGATATCCGCAGGATAATTTTTAAATTCGCTAGCAACGGTTTTATGAGGAATGGTAAGTTCGGCACTTACTTTCTTAGAATGCCCATCATCAACTGCAATACATACCCATTTTGCATGATTAAATATACGCTTTTTAGCATTTACATAATTTTCTATAGTGCCATGACGATCAAGATGATCAGGGGAAATATTTACCCACACAGCAATGTCTAAATTAAGATCATTTGAAAGCTCTAACTGGTAAGAAGAAAGTTCTAGAACATACCAACCATTTTCATCTAGGTTTTTAAGGCTAAGGGCTGGCACACCAATGTTACCACCCACCTCTACCTTTAACCCCGCTTGTTTTAGAATATGCCCAATAAGCGCTGTGGTAGTTGATTTACCATTTGTACCAGTAATGCCAATGTATTTGGCCATAGGGCTGCGTTTTTGTAATAAATCAAGGTCAGTACAAATAGAGACTCCAGCGGTTTTGGCAACCAGAGAAAGGGGGTGAGAAGGGGATATTCCTGGGCTTTGAACTACTGCAGTAATTTCTGTCCAGTTAATATCAAGAGTTTTTTGTTGAGCATCATCACACACAATAACGTCATACCCTTGGGCAAGAAGGTGTTTTTCACTTTCTCTGCCACTACGGCCATAACCTAAAACAACGTATGTATTTTTAATCACTGGTATCACCATAGTATTGGATCTCTACGGCCCTTTATTGAGGACTCGGGATAACTAAAACGCTGCCTTTGCGAGGAGCTACGCAGCGTAGAAATCCAGTGTATAATATCATTATTGAATTTATAGCACTGGATCACTTCGCTACGCTCGTGATGACGATTTTGTATTTACGGGTACAATGCCGTTAAATATTCTAATAATCAAGGTTTTTCACCCATTGCTTGGTAAAACAATTTTAAGCTCTGCAGCTATCTTTTCGTTGACTTCACCTTTTACGCTCTGAGGATATTCCATGATTGTTGAAGATGCAGCTTCTGGATTCCTTAAAATGTTTGCTACCATTTTGCCAACTTGGCGGCCTAACGCGTATTGATCAGCACCTATGGCTGCCAATGCTCCTTTGGAAAGGCAATCGATGTCGCTTACAAAAACAGGGATGTTTTCGAGTTTCGCTGCGGCAACGACGCTATCGAAGCTGGCTAGCGCGGTATTATCATTATTAATAAATATGGCATCCACCTTATCAAGCAATGATTGCGTAGCGGTGCTAACATCACTAGTGCGGCTTGCTGCTGCAAAGATAATTTCTATCCCCATGCTCTTACCTGCTTTTACCATTTCATCATTGAGAACTACGGAGTTAGCTTCACCCGGGTTATAGACAACGCCTAAGCGTGTCATGTTTGGCAGAAGCTTCTTAAAGTAGTCAAACTGCTTTTGAACAGCTACATAATTTGAAACGCCTGTGACTCTTTTTTCAGGTTTTGTATCTGATTCTACAAGTTTTGCAGCAACAGGATTAGTTACAGAAGCAAATACTAAAGGTATATTGCTGCCTGATTGATTAATTGCTTGCAAAGCAGCTTGAGAAACAGTTGTTGGAATAGCAACAATGACGGTAGCTTTTTGACCAATGAATTTTTGGGCAATTTGCGTAGCTAATGCAGGATTTCCTTGGGCAGATTCATAACGCCAAGCAATCTTTTTCTCATCCTTAAATCCCTGAGCCTCCAGCTCATCAAAAATTCCCTTGCGAGTTTGATCTAAAGCGGGGTGTTCAATAACTTGGATAACCCCAACAATGGGTAGTTCTTGTTTAGAAGACGAGCTTTCCCACCAAAGCCCTATGCCCATAAGCACAACGGCGATTATCAATATATTTTTATTCATGGTTTTATACCTTACTTTTAAAATGTTTACGAATTAGCTAAAGGAAATCGGTTTGAGGGTGCATTAAGCACCGAAATATGGTGTCCCCTTTCACCCTTTAGAATTCGTACAACCATTTCGCCAGCACGCCTTCCCATTTCGTATTGGTCAGGTGCTATTGCGCCCTTACAGCCACGCTTGACTGATTCTGGATCAGAACAAAATATGGGGATGCCTTTTTGTTTTGCTGTTTGCAGCACAGCATCTAAGGCGGAAATAACCGTATTATCATTGGTAAGCATCAACGCATCAGCGTTTGGCACTGTACCTTGTGCTGCTTGTAATACCTCGCCCGTTGAATAAGCAGGTGTTTTAATCACAAGAAAACCCGCTGCTTGTAATGCTTCTTCCAAACGCTCAGCATGCACATGTGAATTGGTTTCACCAGGGTTATAGATAATGCCGATAGTGGATCCTTTAGGCAACGACTCTTGAAGTAGCGCTACCTGCTTTTGAATATCCGGCGCGTCAGAAACACCAGTTACGTTTTCCTTATTTTTACCATTATCTTCTACTAGCTTTGCAGCAACAGGATCAGTTACCCCTGCAAACACCATAGGAATTTTAGGCGTGTTAGCCGAAAATATAGCTTGAGCTGATGGTGTTGTAATGGCTACAACCACATCAACCTTTTTGCCTATAAAGTTCTGAGCAATTTGCGTAGCCAATGCAGGATTTCCCTGGGCAGATTGAAATTCAATTTTAACTTTATCGCCAAAAGCTGAAGCTATTTCATCTTCAATTCCTTTGCGAATACGATCAAGGGATGGATGGGGAGCGATTTGCGTAATTGCAACGACTTTGCCGGTAATATTTGATTCAGAAGAATTGTTATAAAAAACAAAACCTAAGATAATTGCAATGAATAAGACGATTTTAGTGTACATAAAAACTCCAACATTAAATGGCTAAAAAGAAAATTTACGGAATAATTCTGAGATTATCCGTGTCGCCATCGAGCAGTATGTTGGTGCATCATAGTCATAGACTTCATGATGCCCAATTTTTAAGCAAAATGCAAGAACTTTTTGAAAGTTTGATTGTTTATCTAAAATCACAATCAAGTTAACGCACCCTATAATTAAGTGCCTCGAGCACATGTTTTGCCGTTATGCTTTCGCAATTCCCCAAATCCGCAATGGTGCGAGACACACGTAATAAGCGGTGATAGCCACGAGCAGACAAATTATACCGGTTAATAGCCTGGCGCAAAAGCGCATCTACCTCAGCATCAGAACGCACCGCCTTATCAAGCATTTCCCCATCAATGTGGGCGTTCACCAATAGTTGAGAATTATAGCGCTCATGCTGACGAGCCCTTGCAGTTTCTACCCGTTGCAAAATACTATGGCTAGATTCTTCGTTGCGCTCTGCCTGAAGCTCCTCAGCTTTTAAAGCTTGAACAGGAATCACCAAATCGAAACGATCCATCATTGGACCAGAAATTTTCTGCTGATATTCCTCAGCACATTTTGGCACCTTATTACACTGACGATCAGCGTCACCAAAATACCCGCAACGGCATGGATTCATGGCCGCTATACACTGAAATCTTGCTGGATAGGTGTAATGATGCTGCACCCTGGCAATAGTAATTGTACCTGTTTCAAGAGGTTGTCGCAGACTTTCCAAACAACCCCTGGAAAATTCAGGAAGTTCATCAAGGAAAAGAACCCCGTTATGCGCTAAAGATATTTCTCCTGGCTTACCTTTTTGACCACCTCCTACCAAGGCGGGCAGTGAAGCACTATGATGAGGATCTCTGAAGGGCCTCGTTTTAACTAGCCCATCTTTTGGAGCCATACCTGCCAAGCTATGCACAACAGTTACATCAAGCGCCTCTTTAGGGCTAAGCAAAGGAAGAATGCCTGGCAAGCGCGACGCCAACATTGATTTTCCAGCCCCAGGAGGCCCAATCATTAAAACATTATGACCACCCGCTGCAGCTATTTCTAACCCTCGTTTAGCAAAACGCTGAGATTTTACATCTTTCATATCAAGAGGGGATGAGTTTATCTTATCAAGCTTAGGTTCGGGCTGCGCTAACATGATTTCATTATTAAAATGTTGAATAAGCTCCAAAAGATCTTTGGGCGCCAAAACACGAATGTCTCCACCCCACGAAGCTTCTGGACCACAATCTTTGGGACAGATAATACCCTTGCTATGTTCAGCCGATAATAATGCGGATGGTAAAACTCCAGGCACACTTAAAATGCGCCCATCTAAAGTAATTTCCCCCAAGGTAATATAATTTTTCAGTTCTTCTTTTGGAATAATTTTCATGACCCCCAAAATTGCCAGGGCAATAGGTAAATCATAATGAGTGCCTTCTTTTTGCAAGTCAGCAGGCGTCAAGTTAACCGTTAGCCGAACGGCTGGAATATCCATGCCTAACCCATGTAAGCATGCGCGAATACGCTCCCGGGATTCAGCAACTGCCTTATCTGCTAAACCAACAATAGTGAAAGTAGGCAAACCTGGCGCAAACTGAACCTGCACTTCTATCAACCTAGGTTGAACACCAAAAAATGCAACTGTGTAACAAGTGGCAAGCTTCATAAGATTTTTTCTTTTATTGATAAAGAACAATCATTAAAAAAATATGAAGGACTTAGATAAAATTTAGATTATTCAAGAACGGGAAATTTAGCTGCCCATGTTTCATGGTCAGCAGGTGTGATAAGCTTAAATTTTTGCAGCTGATCCGTTAAAGAATAACGGAAATTATATTTAGACTGTATATCTTTCGCAATTTTTTCTAGCTCTTCTTTGCTTTTTGCAGGCCCTTGATAACAAATGAAAACAATATTTAGCCCATCAGTTGTAATAGCAGCTACAATATTTTCAAAACTCTTTAGCATATCTTCCGCTACTACGCGTGGTATAAAATTAAAATACGCGTTCCAAATAAATACCCCTTCTTCATTAAGAAGATTTTTTAATTTTTTAAATAATCCATTATATTTTTTTGAAATTGTAGGTTTTCCGAAATACATATCGCAAAAAATTAAGTCGTACTTCTTTGTTGCTTTATCAATATATTTAAACCCGTCTTCGCACAAATAATTAGGAGCCTTCGCCATATCTTTTTCACGAAATTTTTTCACTATATTAATCATTACAGGGTTAATTTCTACCGCATCCACTTGTGCATCCGGAAAATATTTCATCATGTAACTTAAAAAGTCTCCTGCACCAAGCCCAAGCAACAGGACTTTTTCTAATTTTTGAGAAAAACAAAAACTAGTAGTGACTAATGGAGCATACAATAAACCTAAATAGGTTGGATCACCTTGCTTAAATATAGAATGCATGGCGTCGTAGACCCTGTTTTCACATATTTTTAAAACCCCCGGTTCTGCCGTAGCAACAACTTCAATCAACCCAAATGGCGACTGTTTAGAATACAAAATAGTAGGAGTTGCACTTTGAACAGTAGCTACAACAAGAAAATAAAAACACATCCCCACTTTAAATAACATAAAATTCCTAGCATTCTCTTATATAGTTGCACTCACATAATTAACCACACAAAACTAACAATGACCATAGTTTTTTTACAAAAAACGAGTTATAGTTCCATCAATTAAAGGCAAAAAATTTTATGAATATACGTACATTTTTTATTGTTATTATTGCTATTGCAGCAGTTGGTGGGATCGGTATTTATAAAAAATTCTCATCGGCCCCTCTTGAGGGGAAAGCAATTTGTATATTTTCATCTAATACTCCGGGTGCAAAGGATGATATTCGCTCTATTCGTCAAGCATTGCAGCTTTACGATATTAAGAGTCATCAGATTATCCAAAATAAAAACAGCGAAACTGCCTGTGTTAAAATATTTCTAGACCAACATGCTTTTGATGAATCCATTAAACAAGGTGATGCATCCCTAAAAATTGGAGTGCGCCTTCGTGATTCTCTTGAAGAAGAAAACCCCAAAGTTATGGGTGTATTTGAGGAAGACAATGTCGAACCATTATTTGAGCTGGTAGAAGCAATTGTAAAGCAACCCATTTCTTTGTTGTTAGTATATGATGAAAGCAGTGAGTACTCACAACGCCTAGCTACGCAATACCAAGAATTAGCAAAAATCAAAGAGATACCTATACGCTTGTGTATGCTTACAGCAAGTAGAAATGTTTCTTCTCTTTTAAAAGAATTTGGTCAAAATATTAACGCGGTTATTTGTATTCCGGGGCAAATTGTTTTCCAAGATGCTGAACTTATTTTAGAGCACTTTAAAACCAATAAAGTTCCTGTATTTGTGAATCACGCCGGATTAATTCGTAGTGGGGCGTTCGGTGGGTACGATTTTGACACAACTGAAATTGCCCATGCCATTGCTGAGATTTCTAGTGATTTTTTCAAGGATCCTAATAATTTAAAAAGCACGTCGTTTGATGAGTTGTATCCCCAATTACATTTTAATATGGATACCCTTGGTTACCTTGGCATACAATTACATTCTGATTTATTGGATGAGGCAGTCACCGTTGGTGGAGCAGATTTATGAATGTAATTCAACTTATAGGCGTTATTGAGATTGGCTTAATTTTTGGGTTCGTAGCAATAGGCGTGTACTTGTCATTAAGGATTCTTGATTTTCCTGATTTAGGCGTTGACGGCACATTTCCCTTAGGTGCTGCTACATGCGCTGCCTTGATTGTATCGGGGGTACATCCTTTGCTAGCAACAATAGCTTCAATGATTTTAGGAGGTGCTGCTGGTTTAGTAACTGCTTGGCTATCAACCCATTTAAAATTTATGAATTTACTATCTGGCATTTTAGTAATGACAGCACTTTATTCTATAAATATTAGAATTATGGGACGTCCAAATATTTCACTTTTGGGTGAAAATACTATTTTTGAAGAATTTTGTCAGCCATTAAAAGGGCCCGCTGGACTACTATGGAAAGCGCTGCCGATTTTAGTTTTAATTAGTCTATTAGGATATGCTCTAAATCGTTTTTTAAAAACAGATATGGGTTTGGCATTACGCGCCACTGGCAACAATGCACGTATGGCCCGAGCCCAAGGTATTAATGATAAAGCCATGATTAGCTTAGGCTTATGCGTGGCAAATAGCTTTGTAGCGCTAGGCGGAGCTATCTTTGCTCAATATAGTGGATTTGCAGATGTCAGCATGGGTGTTGGCACCATCATTATGGGACTAGCTGCTGTCATTATTGGTGAAGCAATCCTTCCGGTAGTCAAAATTAGTCATGCAATTATTGCCTGCATTGTTGGCGCAATATTGTATCGCTTTGTGATTGCGACAGCTTTGAACATTGGCGGTTCGTTCTTGCATGCTTCTGACCTAAATCTAGTCACAGCTGTTCTAGTGGGTATTGCTATGCTACTGCCAGGCTTAAAAAGACAATTGGAAACAAAGTCATGATTAGCTTAAAAAACATCACTGTACACTTTGGAAAAGGGACACCTGCCTTTAGAACTGCGCTTAAAAATATATCCCTTAAAATTCAAGAGGGTGAATTTGTTACGGTCATTGGCAGTAATGGTGCTGGAAAATCAACACTTCTCAATGCAATTGCCGGGGAATTTATCCCGGATGCAGGTCATATTTGGATTGATGAGGAAGAGGTCACTCAAGACAGCACAAGCACTAGGGCAAAACATGTTGCGCGCGTTTTTCAAGACCCTGTAGCTGGGACATGCTCCCACTTAACGATAGGGGAAAATTTAGCCTTGGCGTTATGCAGGGGAAAAAGCCGTTCCCTTAAAAGGGCGGTTACTAATACTTCCCGTAGCGCTTTTCAAAATATCTTAAAGCCTTTAAATTTAGGACTGGAAAATCGCCTAGATACTCAAATGGCCATGTTATCAGGCGGACAACGTCAAGCGGTAAGTCTGTTGATGGCAACTTTAAGCCCTTTAAAAATTCTACTTCTGGATGAACACACCGCAGCCCTAGACCCCAAAACAAGTCGCTTTGTTATGGACGTAACTCAAAGAATTGTCGAAGAAAAAGGCTTAACCGCCCTAATGGTCACTCACAGTTTAAGCCATGCTCTACAATATGGAACACGCACGATAATGCTGCACGAAAGCCAGCTTATCTATGATATCGCCGGTGAAGAGCGAAAAAAACTCACTCCTCAAGATTTAATGCATCAGTTTGGCAGTTCAATTGATAGCGATCGTTTGTTATTAAACACCTAGATGCTGGATAACCATTAACATACCGAATGTAGGCTTCGCCTATGAATAACTGCACAGTGAAATTAAAGTAGCAGGCCTTTGTAAAAACGACTAGAATGGCATCAATACTTTAAAAAATGAATGATTGTGATTGTTTCTTGCCCAAGGTGCCACAAGCAGTATCGCCTAGATGTTAGCCGATTAAATTATACCCGTTTGCCCGATAGTAGCGGTCAAGGGGTTCAATTAGCCTGCTCTAATTGCCATGAACAATGGTGGGAAGTAAAGAAAGAGTCAGTCAATGCAAATCAGTCTGAGTATAAGACTTCTGTCCCTGATCAACCTTTTAGAAACTTAACTGACATTTCTTTGCTGTACCAAAGGCAAGCTGGCAATTATGCATATCAAACAGCACCACGAGAACCAGATGTAACCTTTGTATCGCGAGCAGAAGATCGAGTGTATACACAACCACAGCAATCTCCACAAAAAGAACCTTCCAAAAAAACAAATTGGAAAAATATTATCCGAATTGGACTATGGAGTTTGTTTATTATTGGGGGGACTATTGCACTTGCTCTTACTGCAATGCAATTTAACAACTCTTCTTTAATTCCTACAAATGAACATGCAAAAAGTCCCGTAACACCAGGAGAAATCAGTATTGAGAACATTCAATTTGATGTTAAGCCTGTTGATGAGACCCACCAGCGAATTATTGTAGTTGGCAATGTTAAAAACCCAAGTCCCCTAGCAATACCACTACATAATCTCCAACTCGCTGCTTGGGGGGCCTGCCAGCAAGGACAATCCCCTAACGAACAGGGACTTTGTCAGATCCGTGTTTGGCCTTATAAATGGGAACAGGATTTACTGCAATCAGGAGAACAGCTAACCTTTAAAAGTTCGGCTAAAATTCCTGCAAATTTGCAAGTAGATCAGGTTCATGTTGATGTCTCAAACTAAAAAAGTGCCAGAAGTGGCAAAAACAATGTTTGATAAAGAGATAGCTAAGCAAATTCTCTGTAAAAACAAGAAAGCTTTAAAAACCTATTGGCCGCTTTTGCTGATTGCACAGCTTCCTGTACTTCTGGTTTATCTATGCTTAGCCAATCAAAAACTGTTACCACCGGCCCCGATAGTTCCCGATAAAAAAATTATCGAACAACAAAAAATACAAAATACCCGTATAAAAAATATGGAACAGCATTTTAGAGAATTAAATCAACGGTTTCTGGTATTGCAAAATCAGTTAGCGGCATCAGTAACCTCACTTAAAGCTGCTGCTGTTCACCAAAACCATCTGTCCTCAGTAAATTCAGTCAAAAAGACAACTTTAGAAACTATTGATCGCATTGGGGAAAAAATCAGACTAAACGAACCTTTTTCTGGTCTACTTACGAGTCTTCCGAAGGATTGTTCAACCTTTGCCGGTTACAAAACCCTGCAACAATTTTCTGTCCGCCTTCCTTTAACTTTTTTACAACTTAAAAAAACTTTTGATGATATTAAAAAAAGTTATACACCGCCAAAGATTAACAGCAAGCTTCCCAATTGGTTAGAAAAAATTGCTTCAGCTTTTAAAGGTAATATCAAAATAGAAAAAGCAACTCAATCTGAAGAAAATCCTCTTCAACCAATTGTAGATGCTCTTGAGATGCAAGACTTAAAGTTGGCGTACTCCTTTGCAAAAGATATCCAAATTCAGTCGGTCAAGCAGTGGGCCAAGCTTTTAATGGAGCGTACCTTGCTTGAGGAAAATTATTCGCTGTTTGTAGAAAAAGTGCAAAACTGGGTAAATCAAGCGCCTTTAGAAACAAGCCCGGCAACAAATATACCCCCTACACCTCAGGAGACCCTCCCGTAATGGCACTCATCAAAGGCTTACGCTTTTTCATTGCCCTTAGTGTTGTGTGCATTATTGGCATATTGATTACTAGTTACCCTGGTGAAGTAAAATTTGAATGGTTTGGCTATTTCATTTCAATACCCATAGGATTGTTTTTTGCGTGCTTGGTAGTCATCTTTGCATTTATTACGTCTGTTCATAATTTGTGGCGTTGGGTATGGAATCTGCCACAAAACTACCTGACACATCTTCAAAAAAAACGCGTCTTAAAAGGAAATAACCTATTAATTGACGGGCTTAGTGCTATTGCGGCTGGACAGAATCAAGAAGCAAAAGAGGTTATTAGCGTAGCTTGTGAACTTTTACCAGAAAATCCACTAACTCAGTTTATTGCTGCCCAAGCTTCTTACATGACCGGCGATGAAGAAGCAGCGACACGGCAATACCTGGCTATGCAAAAAGATAAGAGAACAAGCTTTTTAGGGCTTCGAGGTCTTATTTTGCAAGCTAAAGCTAGAGAGGACTACAAGTTAACCCAAGAATATATTACCAAAGCCCTTACCGTTAGGCCCGACTCCCCTTGGCTTCAAGATGAATATCTTTTAAACACAGTGCATTTGGCGCAAAAAGGCATTTTTCCAAAAACAGAAAAAAATAAAATCACCAAGTATGTTTCAAAACCTCAATGGTCACGGCACTTGGCAATGTTAAATTGGTTAAAACTACAAAATACAAATCATCTAACCAGCAATGAAAAAGAAAAATTACATCTAAAGATTTTTGATTTAGCGCCTGAATGGACAGCAAACGTCCAACAACTGGTAGAACATTACATTCAACACCAATTATTTTCAAAAGCTCAAAAAATATTAATGGATTCGTTTAAGCACCATCCTCATCGTGTGCTGGGACTATTATGGGATGCTGTCTTCCATGAAATGGAAGTTGTTGACCGCTATCGCACTATGGAAAAACTTGTTGCTGATCAAGAAGACCATCCGGAAAGCCAATATTGCTTAGCTTCTAGCGCCATGAAAGCCCAATTATGGGGACAAGCCAAAGAACATTTAGATCGCCTATTAAGTTATGGCTACACCCGCACCGGATGCAATCTTATGGCTGAATTAATGGAATTACAATATCCCGCTCAATTTGATTTAGCCCGAGAATGGTGGCAACGGGCATCTCAAACTTCCTCAGATTACGAGTGGCAGTGTAACACGTGCTATCATCATTTTGATAACTGGCAATTGGTCTGTAGTCATTGTCAGTCGATCGATCATATTTATTGGCAAGAAACGTCTTCACTTCAGCGGCATGTCAAAGGTGATATCGAAACTGCCCGCATCTGCCAAGTGGTTTAAAATGAATAGTTTTTTTGTAAAATTGGTCACTGTCATTGGTTTTATTTGTCTACCAAGATGTAATTCTATGTCGTCTTCTGAAGCAACGTTCAAATGCAAAGCTTCCATTGAAAATGCTGAAAAGACATGTGCAGCGCTTGATAATGCTAATTTGAAAAAAGTGGCTGAAGCCGCAATCTCTATTATGAAAAATATTTTCTATGAACTTTCCCAAGGAAGCGCTTCTAAAGATTTACCAACCAAAACCCATCAATGTATACAACATGGAGAACGGGTAGGATGGCTAAAAAACAGTATAGAGCCTTACATCCAAACCGCTAAATCAGAATCAAAACCCTCATCAAAAAAAGCAGCTTCTGAGGATACAGTTACAAAAACTAAATCTTCTCCTAAAAAATCAAAGCGGGAAGAAAAGAAAATAGAAATTAATCAGCAAACGCTTGATCTCAAATCATTAGAAAAAATGATTAAAAGCGAAAATAGTTCAAAATCAAGTGAGGCCACACAATCAGCAGCAAAGACCTCAGCTCCCTCGCTTTAAACTATCCAGTATTGCTAAATACGAATCTTTAAGCCCTTTTTTAAAAGCTATTTCATTTGATAAGATTTTCAAAAATTGTGCAGGCTTTTGTTGACGAATAGATTTGTTGATTAAAATTCTATGCCAAAAAACCGATTCGGATGTAGCTTCTTGTTTATTAAGTCCTTTGGCAAGGGAAAGATCAGGAAAAGAAGATTTTGGCTTTTCTTTTATAGGTTCTTTTTTTACAACTTCTGCTTTTGCACCAAATAAATTTTTCTGCATTTTAAACCTTACCAGCCTCTTTGTCTTTTTGCAGATGGAGCATCGTCTTCATCCGTTCATTTTCTCTTTTTTGATATATACTCCATTAAAGTTCCAGAGCCAACAGCTGCTTTCATTTCCGAACGCAACGTTGTAATTTGGTTAAATCCAGCTATTTCAACATAATAAACTTTTTGACCATTAGTAATCCAAATAATTTCTACTGATGATGCGTCTTTTTTAAAATTAGTTTTTACGGAAAAATCTTTGTCTTTTTGTTCAGCGGCTAACTTACCTGAAAGCGTTGCATTAACCATTGCTGACAATCTTCCTTCGCCAGCATAAAATTGAACCAGATAATCTTTCATAAATTCTTTTGCTTTGTCTTTTTCTTCATCAGACAAATCCTTGTATCCTAACGGCGCAAAAACAGCTTTTGTAATACGCTCAATATCCAAATGCTTATTAACGCATTCACTTAACCCTTTGCGTTTTTGATCGTCTGACATTCCTTTATGATTAACAATTTCAAGGGCTTCATTAACAAGTTTTTCAATAAATCCAGTTGCCACCACTTCAGAAGATACTTCCGCCCCAGCAACAGGGAATATACACAAACAAATAAAAGGGATAATATGCAAGAACTTCAACATCTTAATTTTCTTTAAGTTTAAACATTGTTTTTACAGTATCATTAAAAAATGAACAAATCATTAAAACATATTAATATTGATTTAAAATATACAATACTTCTTTCAATTATTGGTGGGCTTGCATTCGCCCCTTTTAACCAACCTATTGCATTATTTTCATTTATTTATGTACTTCTTATCCATCTAAAAGAACAGATGAGTTTTTATACTTTTTTTAAAAACGCATTCATATGTTTTTTCTTTTTCTTTCTCGCCCAGCTTTATTGGGTGGCCTGGGCATTTAACGTTTATGGCATTCCAGAAGCGGTACCAGTTGGGTTAATTTGCATGCCCACTCTCATTGGAATATTCCCAGCGGTGTGCATTTTGCCAAGCTATTTTTTTAAAAAGCATGCCATTACCTTTGCCTGGATTTTTTTCCTTGGATGGTGCTTAAGCGAAATAGCCAGAAGCTTTTTATTTACCGGCTTTCCCTGGAATTTAAACGGCTATGTATGGGATCTATCCCTTTTGCAAAGCACCCGATTTTTTGGAATTTTTGGTCTATCATTTTTAACAACTGCCGCAGCTGTCGTTTTGTACACAAAGCAAAAATGGCTGGGAATAAGTATTTTTGGTACATTACTTTGTTTGTGGATTGATGGGCATAACCACTTAAAGGCACCGCAATTAAATACCGATATTTGCTTAAGGCTAGTCCAGCCCTCAATTGATCAACAGGAAAAATGGCACCCAGACTTTTTTGAAAAAAATTTATCCCTATTAGAAATACTCTCACGCGCAGATGCCCAAAAACCAGTTCACATAACCATCTGGCCCGAAGCCGCTATAACCATTCCTCTTGATGCCCATGTTGATTTTTCAGCCCACCTGGGAAGCTTTATTAATCAAGGATACTTAATTACCGGCGCCCCAAGACGTACCCATAACCCCGAAAAAGCTTTCAGTAGTCTTCAAGTTATCGATGACAAAGGATTAATCCATGCCACTTTTGATAAATTTCATTTGGTACCTTTTGGTGAATATGTTCCTTTAAGTTCGCTAAATCCTTTTCCAAAACTTACTAGTGGAAAACTAGATTATTCACCGGGGGCAGGCCCCAGAACAATTTCCGTAGCTGGTGTTCCTTCATTTAGTCCTTTAATTTGTTATGAAGCGATTTTTAGCGGCATAGTTATTGACCCATCTAATCGTCCTCAGTGGCTTTTAAATATTACGAATGACGCTTGGTACGGCGTAACCAGTGGCCCTTATCAGCACCTTAAAATTGTGCAAGTACGCGCCATCGAAGAAGGCCTTCCATTAATACGGGTGGCAAACAACGGCATTAGTGCTGTGATTGATGGCTATGGTAGAATTATTCATCAATTAGAACTTAATAAAATCGGTTTTATTGATGCGCACCTTCCGATCCATTTACCCCAAACCCTTTATCGTAGGCTTATTAATTTTTGCAAAACCACTTGTGCATAATCTTGTGGAAAAATATCCATAAAAGCAGTGCATAGATTGGGTAAAAACCCCCCATGTGCATAAAGTGGATGTTACCCTTGAAGCTCACCAAGTTATACACCCCTTATAAACACACAAACAAAAATTATCCCCAAACTAAAAAAAATTTTAGGTACCCGCCCCACATATAGCTGTTACCCCCTATACAAATGGAAAATGTTGTGGATAAGATGGGGACAACCTTGGGATTAGGCTTTTGCACAAGACCTACTACCATCACTAAAACCTTTTAAAATATATATATTATTTAGATCATGAAGATTATTGAGAATTTAAACGGTCATGTGGGAAACAAGAAACCCATTTGGATAATGCGGCAAGCGGGTCGTTATTTACCAGAATATAAAGCTTTGAGGAGTAAGTCTAAAAACTTCATGGGATTTTGCTTAAACCAAGACATGGTCGTGGAAGCAACCCTACAACCGATTAAACGATTTGATTTTGATGCAGCAATAGTTTTCAGCGATATTTTAGTGATCCCCCATTTTTTGGGACAGGGTGTCCACTTTAAAGAGGGATTGGGGCCAGTTCTTGATTCTGCTGATTGGCGAGAGATTTTAGAAACACCAATTCATGATGGGATTCATATCGTTTACGAATCAATTAAGGCCGTACGGCTGGAACTTGATCCCCCAAAAGCTTTGATTGGATTTGTGGGGTGCCCGTGGACGATTGCGTCGTACATGATCAACGGGGGAAAGACCACTAGCTTTGAAGAGTTGGTGAAATTTTCTCAAACCTGGCCGCTTTTTAATAAACTTATGGATAAACTTGTTTCTGTGATTGCAAGCCACGCGGTACATCAGTTAAGGGCTGGTGCTAATGTGGTGCAGCTTTTTGAATCATGGGCGGCGGCGGTTCCTGTTCAGCTTCAACAGGAGTGGTTGTTTAAGCCTGCGGAAAAAATCATTCAATGTATTCGTGAAGAAGTGCCATATGCCCACATTATCTATTACGGCAAAGGGGTGGCTGCGGAAGCCATAAAAAATCTATCACACCTCAACATTGGATTTGGGGTGAGCCATGATACAGATCTTAATACCCTTAAAGACACGACCTCTTGTTTGCAGGGAAACCTCGATCCTCACAAGCTATTGGATGGGAGCTTCAAAACTGATGTGTTGGCTATTTTAGAGTTTTCAAAAGATCGACCCTTTATTGTGAATCTAGGCCATGGAATATTACCCGAAACCCCAATTGCCCACGTTGAGGAGTTTGTTGCTATGGTGCGGGGATGATGGCTCTTCATCATTGATAATCTTATATTTTTCTTAATTTTAGCAATCACGATCAAACAAACATTTATAAATTAGATTATTTATATATTTGTAAATAACGGTAAAGAGTGATTGATGAATTACCCACAGCGCATAAATAGGGTTATCGATTTTATTGGTAAACACCTTGATGAAGATGAATTGAATCTCGGTCAACTAAGCGGTGTGGCATGCTTTTCAAAATATCATTTTCATCGGTTGTTTAAAGCGTACACAGGATTATCTTTACAGCAATATATTCGTTGGTTGCGCCTAAAAAGGGCCGCCCATCAGCTGGTTTACGCCCTATATCGTGATTGGTTACCTGGTTCAAAGGAAGAGCTTGGGGATTTACCTTGTGTTTTTTGCTACTATAATTTTGATCATGAAGTTGCAGAAACTGAATTATTAACCGAGTGTTGGCTATTGTTAAAGTAGTTGATGGTAATAACAAAATTCTTAATGGGTTGTGGGGTCCTGGCATTGATGCCATTCCCAAGAAGGTGGGGATCTGGTTATATAAATTTCTGGATTCCCGCCTTTGCGGGAATGACAATGAGCGGATGCAAATGAAACCAAAAATCTTGGTAATCCTTGCTAACCTTGGGGGGCCAGATAAGGTTGTGTTATTGCCTTTATATCCACAGTTTTCAACAACAACGACAAAATCATCCATTGAAGAATGGCAGAAAATTGCCCCTAAGTAGCAATCTAAAACAGTTATTGAGAATTGCTATTTTGACGACCCTGATTTTATTAAAGCACATCAGGAACTTATCAAACCAATTTTGATTGAGGCAACGAAACACGGTGCTCCTAAGATTCTCTTTTCTGCCCATAGCCTTCCCCAGAAGGTTATCGATGGTGGTGATCCCTATCAATGGCACGTAGGGGCAACTGTCGGGTCTATAATGAAAGATTTTGAGGGGGTTGATTATGCTATTTGCTAGCAAAGTAAAGTGGGAAACCTTAAATGGCTGAGCCCAACCACTGAGGAAGAATTGAAAAAAGCAGTGCGACGGTTGGTTGGTAAATGATGGTGCTGGCGTGCCGTATATATGTAAGGGGCAACTTAAATAAAATTCAGCTTAGCCCCTTATAGCCCCTATAAATAGTAAATAGTCCGTTTAAAATATGTACATAAGTTTTAAACTAATCGAACGCATTTGATATTTTAAGCTACTTGTTAATTTTGTTTGCACAAGTGCACCATCTTGTAAATTCCATATGAAATTTTTCTTTGGAAACCTTGCAAATTTGCATTCTAAGCCTA
>CANJXJ010000009.1 GCA_947478955.1 Alphaproteobacteria bacterium
AGAGGGACACTAAGAACGCCCCTCAAAAAAACAACGCAACTCCTGCTTAAGTTTTCCTACGGCTCGACCGTAGGGTCCAGAAACAAATACTTATGAACCCCTGCTCAAGCCAGAGGGACACTAAGAACGCCCCTCAAAAAAATAACGCAACTCCTGCTTAAGTTTTCCTACGGCTCTACCGTAGGATCCAGAAACAAATATTTATGAACCCCTGGTCAAGCCAGAGTAATACTAATGCAGTATTTTATTTCGATTAACCTAATTCTTTTATCATCTTTATATGGGGTATACCTATTTCCATAAAATATTCACCCTCATAAAGGTAGCCTTTTTTGGTGTAAAAAGGCACCGCTGGCTCACGCGTATGGCAGTAGAGTGATTGAAATTTTTGAGCCTTAGCATAAGCTTCGCAATAGTCAATTAGTCCAGACCCAATACCCAAACCTTGCATATCAGCCCGCACTGCGACCTGTCGCATTTTACAAGTAAATTGCTCGGGCACTAAACTAGCTGCCGCGACGACCTCATCATTTTTAAGCCCCACAAAGTGAATGTACCCTTTTTCCTTTTCAAGATATTCTTGGGAAAAACATAATCCTAGGGGTTTGCGCAATATCTCTGTACGCAATTCTACTGCTGCCTCATAATGCGAAGTACCATACGGAACAATTTTAAAAGTATTAGGCACGCTTTGCATAGATTATCAAACCCCCAAGGGTTTTGCGATGCAAATGGTGTAATATATGTATGTAGGTTGCTGAAAATTTAGCAATATCTTTTTCCAAAAAATTCCCTTTTAATTCTTGCTTCTTTTCATCGAGTTTTTGTAAAAGCTGCTCATACCAGGTGATAAAATTACTCCTAAGATCGCGTACTTCTAAAACTTCCCAGCCTGCTTCTTGTAATTGCTGTCTTATTTCTTTCACAGATATAGGGCGCATGGGGTTTCCTGCCAAATCAAGAATTGGCTCACCGCCATCTACAGCGCTATAGTCAAAAATCATTAAAATAGCGCCAGACTTTGCAACTTCAGCAAGTTGTTTAAGCACACTGCCCTTATCTTCAATTGCATATAAGACATTAAACAAGTACACAAATGAGAAAAATTTCTTATTAAATTGCGCACTTACCGCGGCAGCATCAAGGGTTGAAAACGCAATACCTTTGTACTTTGATTTTGCATAAGCAATGGTAGATTTATCAATATCGATTCCCCACACATGTTTGAATCCTTGTTTAACAAGATAGTCCGCCGTACCCCCAAAACCGCAACCAACATCTAAGCAATTACCTTTTAAGACTTCAGGATGCTCTTGCTTTAGTTTGGTCACCAGCATATCAATGGCTTCTTTATCCCCTGCATGGGTAAAATCTCCGCCGCGCAATTGGGATAATATTAACCGAGCTTGGTTAAGGGATGGCGGAGTTGTTTTTGATGAGGTAGCCAAAAAATATCCCCCTATAATTAAAAGAGGTATTAAATATCCAATTTTAAATTGTTTGCCCATAAAACCTGCCTCTTTCGTAAGTATCTATGTATTTTATTTTCCAGCTTTGCGAGCGTCCCATCTGCCCGGGGTGGTGGCCCTAATTATACCAATCTTGTCATTCCCGCGAATGCGGGAATCCACAATGATTTATTGTACTATGAGCTTTCCCTCCGCTCTAGGTAGCGTGCCTAATTATAAAACAATCTTGTCATTCTCGCGAAGGCGGGAATCTACAATGATTGATTTCACTAAATCCCCGCTTTCGCGGGGATGACAACAAACTATATGTTTTTATACGTAGATCCCAGTTCTGCACCCACATTACCAGCAATTTTTACTGCCACCAATGAAATAAAAAAATGGCAAGGTTTTTAAGCCTTGCCATTAGTATGTGTTTAAAAGATGTTGATACTACGCATCAAGATTAATTTCTTTCAAAAAACTTAAAAGATCATGCATAGCCTTTCGTCTTTCTGCTTTAATAGCATTTCTTCCCTCTGCTGCCTGTTTTGCCGCAACACGCGCAGGTCTACCCGCATTATTCTTTCCAATGGCTGGCACGTCTTCTTGCCCCCAGATTTCTCCAAGAACACATTTACTTAACTTTTCCAGTATTTGCTCGCGTGCCAGGTAGCCTCCCTGTGCAATAGACAAAAGTCTGAACTCAACAAGACCCTGAGATACAACTACCGCATTATTACACAGAACATTATATCTGTCAGGAGTTAAAAATCTGACTTTAACGGTTCTTATTGCTGTCAATCCTTCTTTTATAGATGCAACTTTGCGAGCTACAGCTTCTTCACGCGCTCTTTTCTCTTCTTCTTCAGCGCGTTTAGCTTCTGCTTTTCTTATATATTCAGCTCTTGCAGAATTAACTATTGTAGTAAAGACAAATTCTTGAGTTTTTCTATCATCTTCCACCTGTAGTTCTTGGGCCGGGTCAATGCTCGCATTAGTTTTAAACGCGTTAGCCCAATCGTTCAATTCTAGATCATAAGATACAATTCCTGAAGCTCCGAGAAGGATCTTTAGCCGTCTAATTTTGTCTGCAGTCACGTCCCCTACTAATGAAAATACTCTTTCAAGATGATCCTGTTCATCAGCCGGCGTTAAGGCAGCAGGCATGGAAAAAGCTGGCACTAGGTTTAGCGGCGCATCTACTGGCTCAGATGCTTCTTCTATTGCTGCCCTAAATGCCTTTATATGCTCTGAAACTGAATGGTCCATGAACCCAAAGGCATCAATATCCGTATCAGCTGGTAAACTTTGGAAAATTGCCAATGCTGTTGGGTCAAGATTTTCGCATAATTTAGGCACCTGAATTGTATATTTTTGTAACCCAACAAAATCATCAGCCCCCCAGTTAGCGTCAGCATCTCCAAGGTTACCGAACAAATGAGCTGCTCTGCCAGTTGCACGTGCCAAATTTGCTGCCTCAGCTCTTGAACGCCTAGCATTTGCAATAACCATATCTACTAAAGGTGCATCAGCACCAACCGGACTTGCTAGTTTTACCTTCTCCATAGCATAAGGCAAATACAACATATGGTCGTAAAATGCCCAACGATCGTCTTCAACAGCTCGTAGCCCACGGGTGAACGTACTCTTCAAGAACGTCTTAACATTGTCACCATCAACTCTATCAGCGAGCCCTTGAAACATCTTATCAAAGCTGAAGTAGTGACCTATATAATAAGGCGTAATAGCATCCTTAAAATGGTTCAATGCCCAACCATACACCAAACTTATACCTAAAGATGTTTTGAAAAACTCGTGGTTAGCCTCAACTACTGTTTGAAGACCAGGTGCATTTAAACTAATGACAGCTATACGTAATGCTAACCCTGCTGCAGATCTACGGATAGTATCCACATCATTATTATGGTTAAAACCTTCATTATTTTTTAATGCTGCATTGATATTAGCCGCGCCACCACGGTGGAACGCGCTATATATTTCTTGGTATCTGTCAGGACCAATTACAGCATCCATTGCAAACCCACTATTAAAACTTAGGGCAACTAATAACCCCACTACATATTTGTATTTCATAAAAATCTCCTTTAAAAAACCTAGCTTACCCTATAGCAAACAAAGTACATGCGAACAAGGGAGGCAACTGAAATAGTTTTCAAATTGCTAGAATTTTATGTTTATTAAATTTAAAATACTTTTTATGGGAATTTTATTGTGATTTGTGTGTGCATAAAGCAACTATCTCCATTTGCGACACCATGGAGATAGCTGGAAAAAACGGGAGAGACTTAAGCCTTATTTTTATTGAGCTGAATCATAAATCCAACCGCTGCTACAAACAGGCAAATTGGAATAACACTTAGCCCATATTGGTATTGCTCATGACTGAAATTTCCACCCGATTGATGGCTTCCCATCATAATGCCAATAATGCTGTGGAAAAAATATCCAAACGTCATAATAATCATGTTAGCAACAGCAGTGGTCAGGCCTACATGGCGTTCTCGCACGTAAGTACTTGCCATATAAATAGCAATAATCTGATAAGCACACGCCACCCCCACTGCAGTGAATAGGATTGAAAGAGTCTCAGGTGACCCAAAGCCTAATAGCATGACGACAAATACGGCCCCCATAAATAAAGCTGCGCCGATAATAATTTTTATATGAGCATTTAGACGGTCAGCCATATAGGTAAGCCCCGGTGCGCCAAACAACATTCCTAAAAACATTAAAGAGGTTATACCAGCCGCTTTTGCAGGAGTGATATTGTATACACTTTGAATGAATCCAGCACCCCAAACATCAGCAAAGCCTTCCAATGGTCCAACCATTAGCCCTGCGCACAAACAAACCATAAGTACGTTTTTATTTTTAAGAACTTGTAAAATATCATCAATAACGTTGTGCGTCGTAACGATTGGTTTATGCTGAGACGGTATGGCTACATAAGCTAGCACCGCAAGCAATCCACCAATCCAACAAAAATACAAAACAATTGTTTGCCAATGGGTAGATTCTAAAAGTTGTCTAACGGGTAGGCCACCATACAATGCGCCAACAAGGCCAATGGTTACACACAACCCTAGCATTCTATTAAAGTGCGATTCTGGAAATCCTAAACGAATGACTTTGAATGCCCCTAAAATAGCGCCAGATGAACCAATACCCATAATCAATCGGCCAATATTCGCAGCGGCAATGGTATCACTAATCAGTAAAGGCACAATGCCCGCTACGGTTAAGAGAATACAAATAGGAATAATGATTTTCGGACTTTTACGATCAAGCAAAATCCCAAGGGGAATGTGCGCGCCTGCATAGCCCACGTAGTACAACCCTGCAAATTGCCCGAACTCTACTGAGTTGGTGTTAAAGTGCGACAACAGATCCGGCATAATAATATTGGGAAGAACTCTTAAAACATATTGATATGCATAGAACAACGAAGCCACAGCCCACATTGACCAAGCTTGGTAGGATGATAAAGATAACATAATAAGCTCCTGATATTGGGAGTTTGAATTAATTTTAAATTGGGCAGAATGAAAATATAGACCTATCGCAGCACTAGCTGCGCAGGTTCAGAACAAAGATGAATGAATATTTCTTTCTCATGCGTATATTATATTGGAAAAATCTGGGGTGTCAATGCTCGTGAAATACTCGGTGCCTAAAAAAGAAATTTTTATTTTTGTTGATTACATGCTAAAAATGCAAAATTGAATCTAAATTAAAATAATATGATTTATAAGGGTGCCTTCGCTTTATCTCTACTTTTGGCCGCTAATGTCTCGGCCATGGAAGAAGAAGATCATTGCTGTCCCAAAGGTGAAGCTACATGCAGATGCCATCACGATCATGATCACCTACACGAACCAGCAACTTTTGCATCCACTCCAACAACAGCACTGCCTAATAAAGCTAGTCCTGACATGGAAAATGGTGCCACTGCCTTTGTTCCGGAAGCATTAACGGGCGCATCATTTGCTAGTGATTCTTCTATGGCTAAAACTGGCGTAGATATAGACACTGCCTTAATTTTACCCGTTAGCACGACTGATGTTGACCCGACTGATGTTGCGCATGCTGTAATGAATCAAGATAATGAAACAACTTCAGAAATATCAACAAAGGCTTCGCCAGTTGAAAGAGATATTGTTCAGGCTGAGGCTACTTCTATAAGCATTCCAGCTGGTGCTGCTCCAGTTGTGCCTACAGAATGGGTTGAAGGGGAAAAAGAGCGCTTTAAGGCCATCTCTTTAGAAAGGTCCTCTATTCAAGAATACGCTCCTTTTCTGCGCAGCAAACTTCAAAAAATAGCTGGTACCAGGGATATTAAAGGAGAAAAGAAAGAAGTAGAAGTAAAAGATAATGATTTACCTCCCCCAGAACTGGATGAGATAAATTATGATGAATCTTCACAGCTAGAAAGTTGGCTGGAACATCTTTTAGGCATCAAAATTGCTAAAACAAATTTAGTAAGCCTTCTAAAAACCATACAAATTCACCATTTCATGCGTGGATCCTCCGGTCAAGCCGGAGGAAAACTAGAAGCAGCAATCTTCTTTAGTTTCCATATGGCTTGACCATATGGTCCAGTGAGTAGCATCAATATTTTTCAATTGGATCCTCCGGTCAAGCCAGAGGAAAACTAGAGAGAGAGACAAAGAGAGCAAAAAGCTCTCCCATTACGTTTACTAAAAATTAATCAATTATTGAGACAATTAACTATAGTCTCATAATAGCTATAATAATGACCAAGAAAATTATTTACCTTTTGCCAACTATAATGATGCTTGAAAATAGTGGCTTTGCAGCAGATGCAGGTATTGCTGCTCTATCTACTGCCAACCACGCTTACATGGCTTTGATGCTGGGAAGTAAAGGTATTAAGGACGCCCGTGGAACAGATTTTCAGCTTCGCCAGATGATTGATGGGGCAATAACCGCAGGGATAACTGACAGGCTTTATGGTTTTAATGATCGACTAAGTACATTTAAAGCTCAGGTGGTAGCCTTAAGTGGGAAGAAAAAGCTACATCTTCAGCTTGCTTATGCTTTCTATGCCCTTGGATATTATGAATCAAGCAATATAGAAGATTTAAAAAATAGGGCCCTTCCTTTATGTGGAACCATTGAGCCTAATTTTGATAGAGAATTTATGAGTCTTTGTGCGCTTGCATACCCAGGCACAATTTTTGCTTATAAAAACTCATTAGAAGATGTGATTAAGCGCACAACTCGTCCTTTAAGGCTGACGGATTTTGTAAGGCCACAAGGAGATGGCACCTTAGCAGCTGCTGCTCCTCTTCTACCCCCACCACTTCCCCCAGTTGTTCAAGGAGATGGCGCACCACAGGTGGAGCGTTACTATACCGATACTGAGCTGGCGGGTTTAGATCCTGCTGTAACAGGTACGTATAAAAAATTACGCGAACGAGAAATACCTCCCAAGTTAGCAAGAATGCCAGGGCAATTGCCTGCAAAATACGAAGGCGATGCTGTTGCGGGAGCTGTTTTGCTGCCACCACCGCTACCACCTCCGCCACCACCACTTCCCCCAGTTGTTCAAGGAGATGGCGCACCACAGGTGGAGCGTTACTATACCGATACTGAGCTGGCGGGTTTAGAGGAGGGTAAAGGTGAGCGATATCGAATTATTAAAGCCCAAGGAAAGCTTCCAAGAGCTGCGAGAATACCTGTGGGATTACCTCCAAAATATGAAGCGGGTGGAGCACCTCCATTTGTAGTCGGTGCACCACAAGCTGCACCAGGTGGATTACTTGCAGGCATTGCAAGTGCAGACCCGTTGGCTCGGTTAAAAAAAACTCAGGCAGCTGTTCCTAAAGCTGTTCCTAAACCTGTAGTTGCTGTTCCAAAACCAGCAGCTGCTCCAAATCCAATGATGCTACAACTGCAACAACGAATAGATCAAATGACGCGGAGTGCTTCTACCTCAAGTGATGAGGGGGATGACTGGAGTGATGAGAAGGATAACTCGTGATAAAACTTATAGCCTTAATTGCCTTGTGCACAAATTATCTTGCTCACGCTGATGGATACGCTGATCTTGTGGCGATTCAAAAGAATTTTCCTAGACTTGTTAGTCAAACACCAGTTCTTGGTATAGCTGGTTCTGCACCTGAGGTTCCCTATGTTGCCGGAAGCTTAGGGGATCCGAAACCAACGGGTGGAGAAAATCCCGAATCAGACGCGTTAAAGGAAGCACTTTATGCAATGGGTCAAGCTCAAAGAGCAGCAGAATATAAAGCTATAAACTTTTCCCTACTTAATACTTACAATAAGTACAAAGACACGGGCCATAGTACATTCGGTATAGCAGCCCAAGAGCGAGTAGATTTAAGTCCAGCTCCTTTAGCAGCAAAACGAGGTGGACCGCCTCCTCCCGTTGCTCAAGAATGTGATGCGCCACCACGAGACGCTATGGCAGGCATGTTAGCTGGTTTTGGTGGGTTCAAAAAGAAAACACAACCCCCGGAGGATGGCCCGGCTCCAACTGCAGTTCCTGCACCTGCACCGGTAGGAAAACCAATATTGGTAAGGGCGCAAGAAAAGCTTGCTGCGTTACGAGTATTACCAGCCTCAAAAGATAACGCCGTTGATATCGCAATTCTAGAAATGCTTGTCGCGGAACTAACTGCTCCTGTTATAGCTGGAAGAAGTAAGGAAGAAATAACAAAACTTGAGGAATTAAAAGAATTTTTTGCTCTTTTGGAAACGCCCCCCACAACCACTGCTGGCCAAACGATGGTTGGTAGATTACGAATGAGACTAAAACCAAAACAAGTAGGGGCTGTAGCTTTTGCAGTGCCGGTTGTGGATCCTGTTGAGGCAGCAATTGAGGAAGCGGTTAATGGTAAACTGCTTGCGGGTGTACCTGTGAAGCTGTCTAACAATAAAAAAGCTATTGCAAAAGCGATAAAGAGAATTAATTCCTTAGCTACAAAGACAGCCGAACAGGCACACAACCTTAAAGTATTACGCTATAGACATCAACAAATGGGTGATGACGATAGCGAAGATGAAAGCGATGGCGAGGAAAGTAGTGACGGAGAGGATACACCCCCTTTAGCTGCACCCTTCGTTCGAATGGTCGCTCCTGTTTTTGCACCGCCTCCTTTTTCTGGAAAACCAGTAGGGTCTGGATTTGGTGGGACACCAAAACCACCTGCTGTTCCGGTAGCAGTACTTCCCCCGCCTCTTGTAGTTGCACAACCACAACCTCTAACAATTGCTCTTCCACCCCCTCCTGGGGTGGTGGCAGCAGCTCAAGCACCTCTTCCAGATGTAGATATAGACACTTGGGCAGAGCAGGAATTTCAGAGAGAAAAGCAAAGCATATTTGATGAGATAGACCGCGCACAAACCGAATATGCTAGCATCCCCGTGATGAAACGCGTAGCAACAGGAGGTAACATCAAAAAAAGAATCGAAAGTTTAAAAACAGACTTACTTAAATATGAAGGTTTCGCTGCTGATAACACTAAAAAGCAAATAAAAACACGATATCCACGTTTTAGGTAAGGCACACACAAAAATTTAATTAGACCCTCCCCTGTAGTTTACCAGTAAGAAGGCTAGTATCCAGATTTCGTATATAGAATCCCTACCACTTCACCAAGGCCGAGGCCCAAGTCAGGCCTCCACCCATGGCTTCAAGTACGACTTGGTGATTTTTTTGAATGCGCCCATCTCGGGCGGCTTCCCATAATGCTAAGGGAATCGTCGCAGCTGAAGTATTAGAATGCCGATCAACAGTCACCACCATTTTTTCCATCGGGATTTTAAAATGAACGCTAATGCCTTCTATAATTCGAAGGTTGGCCTGGTGCGGCACGAACCAGTCAATATCTGCAATGGTGATATTATTACTGCTTAAAACCGTTTCAACCGCTTCCCCAATAAGTTTGATAGCAGATTTAAAAATTTCACGGCCTTGCATGTGCACATGGCCTGGTTGTGCGGCAGTTGCTAAGTCAGTATTTACATACAATAGGTCATAATGGCAGCCATCAGAAAATAGATGAGTAGAATGAATACCTCGCTCATAATCAACATGAGATTCATCCACGGCTTCTAACACCAACGCCCCTGCCCCATCACCAAAAAGCACAGCGGTTGCTCGGTCGTTCCAGTCGACAATTTTTGACATGGCATCAGCACCAATAACTAATACACGTTTAGCCATACCGGTTTTAAGGTATTGATCAGCAACAGAAAGGGCATAAATAAATCCAGAACAAACTGCATTTACATCAAAAGCAAAAGCCTTTGAAGCACCAATCTTTGCTTGAACGCGCGCAGCAGTTGCTGGAAAAGGATGATCAGGCGTAACAGTTGCCACCACGATTAAATCAATCGTTTGGACATCAAATCCAGCATCGGCTAAGGCTAGTTTTGCAGCTTCGGCAGCCAAATCAGAGGTGTTTTGACCATCAGCCAAAACATGGCGCTGCTTCATGCCGGTACGCTCAACAATCCATTCATCAGTTGTATCAAGATTTGTGGCCAAATCCGCATTGGTAATGCACTTAGGCGGAAGGTATCCACCAACGCCTCGTACCACGCTTCTTCGCGCCACATTTGGCAGCACTATTGTATGCCCTCAAGTCCAGCTTGCAAATCTGGAATGACATTGCGTTTTACCATTTCATCAGCAACTTTAAGGGCATTGGCAAAACCAATTCCGTCAGTACCGCCATGGCTTTTGATCACAATTCCACGAAGTCCTAAAAACATAGCGCCATTATACAAGCGTGGATCAACAAAACGTTTGAAAACTGCAAGAGAAGGTTGAGCAATCAATGCACCAATTTTACTAAGCACACTATCGCTTAAGCTTTTTTTGAGCTGACGCGCAAATAGGCGAACAGTACCCTCAATGGCTTTGAGAACAATATTTCCGGTAAATCCGTCGGTAACAACAACATCGACTGTAGCTTTTGTAATGTCGTCACCTTCTACAAATCCGTAAAAATTCACTAACGGATGGTCGCGCAAAAAGTGCGCGGCTGCTTGAACAATCTGATTACCCTTAAGGTCTTCGCTGCCCACATTAAGCAAACCAACACTTGGATTTTCAATATTCATAAGCTTACGCACATAGGCTGATCCCATTACCGCAAACTGAACAAGGTTTTCAGCGCTGCAATCAATGTTGGCACCCAAATCAAGTACAAGGGTGCACCCCTTATCACTGGGAATAAGTGCTGGAATGGCCGGACGGTCAATACCGTCAAATGTTTTTAAAATAATTTTGGAAAGGGCCATAAATGCACCGGTGTTACCGGCAGAAACCACCGCATTGGCTGTACCCTGGCTTACAGCATCAATTGCCATTCCCATACTAGAACGGCGACCCAAACGCACTGCAAGACTCGGCTTTAATTGTCCCGTTATAACCTCTTCTGCATGATGCAGGGTTACGTATTTTTTTAAATGGGATGTAAGAAACGGCTCTAAGACCGTTATTTGCCCAAAGGCCAAAAATTGAACAGTTGTATCCGGATGAGTCCTGATGAACTCAGCAATGCCATCAAAAACAATTTTAGGGGCGCCGTCGCCCCCCATGGCATCAATAGCGATGCAAGCTGTCATATTATAGGACTATTCTTCTGTATCAACAACAGCGCTACGGAGTTTCAACACTTGGCGCCCTTTGTAATGGCCACATGATGGGCAAACATGATGTGATAGCTTACCGGAACCACAGTTTGGGCACTCTTGCACATTCGCGGGGGTTAAAGCATGATGAGAACGGCGCATGCCGCGACGAGATTGTGATGTTTTTTTCTTAGGAACAGCCATAGTACTCAAAGCTCCTTGCAGCTTTTTAAATTTTTTATACTTATTGCAAATGTATAGCGAAAAATCATAATATTCGCAAGGGTTTAGTTAACAATGAAACACGAAGGGCATAACTTATGGGTACTAAAATTGAAGGATTTGTTGATCTTCCAACTTGGGATTTGAGTGATTTATATAAAAGTTCGAAGGATCCTAAAATTGATCAAGACCTTAAAATCATTGGAAAACAGATTGATGAATTTGTATTAACCTATACCGATGTGGCCCTTGAAGGTAACACCTTATTTCAAGCGGTAAAAAGTTATGAGAAAATTAGTGAAGGCCTTGGAAAATTGATGACCTTTGCGGTGCTACAGTATTACGGAGATTTAAACGATCCTGATTTCAGATCTCTTTATCAGTCTTTACAAGAAAAAATATCTCTACATTCTGCAAAGTTAGTATTTTTTACCCTAGCCTTAGCCCGTCTTACCTGTGATCAAGTCAAAAAGGCCATTGCCGAAGCGCCCGAACTTTCTCACTATGGCCACTGGCTTAAAATTGTTCAAAAATATCAACCTCATCAATTAAGCGAAGAACTAGAACGCTATGCGGTAGAAAAGTCCGTGACAGGGCGAAATGCTTGGGTGCGATTGTATGATGAAACGTTAGCATCGATGCAATTAACTTTTGATGGGGAATCGCTTCCCCTAGAAGCCGTCGTTCATAAAATGGGCGATATGAACAAAGATGTTAGAAAGCGAGCCGCCCATGCCTTAAGCACGGGGCTGCAAGCGCAGTTGCCACTATTTGCTACGGTTACAAACGTACTGGCCAAAGATAAAGAAATTGATGATAAATGGCGCCATTTTAAAAATCCTGACAGCAGTCGACATCTTGATAATCAGATTGAACCTGAGGTGGTTGAAACCCTTGCAGGTTGTGTGCGCAAAAATTATGCCAACCTTTCCCACCGATACTATGGGTTAAAAGCTAAAATGCTAGGAATGCAGCGCATGGAGTATTGGGATCGTAACGCGCCGCTACCAATTGATGATGATACAGATATTTCCTGGCCAGTGGCTCGTAAAATTGTGTTGGAAGCTTATGGAAGTTTTTCACCAACGATAGCAAGTATTGCTCAAGAATTTTTTGATTCCAACTGGATTGATGTGCCAACAAGGGCAGGTAAAACCTCAGGCGCATTTTCGCATCCTGCAGTGCCAAGTGCCCACCCTTACATATTATTGAATTATCAAGGCCGCCGCCGTGATGTGATGACGCTGGCCCATGAACTAGGGCACGGTGTGCATCAAATGTTGGCACGTTCTCAAGGGTATTTATTAGCTGATACGCCACTAACAGTTGCAGAAACCGCATCAGTATTTGGGGAAATGTTAACTTTTCAGCATTTGCTGAGCACATGTGAAACACCTAATCAGCGCAAAGCCCTGTTGGCTGGCAAAATTGATGACATGCTAAATACCGTCGTGCGTCAAATTGCCTTTTATCATTTTGAACAATTGGTGCATCAAGCACGCCGTCAAGGAGAATTAGCACCAGATGACCTAGCAGGTATTTGGAAACGCACTCAAGAAGAAGCGTTGGGGCAAGCAGTTAATGTAGATCCCATCACCCACAGCTATTGGGCGTATATTAGCCATTTCATCCATAGCCCGTTTTATGTGTATGCCTATGCATTTGGGGATTGTTTGGTTAATTCCTTGTATGCCTATTATCTTCAAACCCCCAATGGATTTGAGGGCAAATATTTAGATTTACTAAAAGCTGGTGGTAGCAAAGGGTACAATGATTTGTTACAGCCCTTTGGCTTTAATTTAAAAGAAGAAGCCTTTTGGCAAGGTGGCTTGAAGATGATCTCAGGCCTCATTGATGAACTAGAAGAGCTATGCTGAGGGAATTTATTTCCCTCCTCTGGCCCCACCAAAACCTCTACCGGCCATTCACTCAAGCGCAGCACGACCATCGACGTCAGCTTGAGGAACAAGCGTACTGTATACCCATTCAGCAGATGTTATAAAGGTGGGTATATGTTGGCTAATACCCAGTAATGTTTCATCAAAATCAGGTAAAAATCTTTCGTCACCTTCTTTTAATTCACCAAGCTTTCCGCCATTAGCAACAAATTTTTGTCTGATATATTTAACTGAATTTTCTAAGGTTTGTTTCATCCAATAGTAAAATGCTGTCTGCTGATCATTTCCTAAAACGCCAATTTTTTGCATACTTTCTACAGCTGCATCACTAAAATATTCTACAGACGTTAACTTTTCCATTACAATTCTATTTCGGTGAAACCCAACACCAAGCCCTACAAATAAGGGAATGTTTTTTAGTTGTTGGATAACCTGTTCAAGTAATCTTCTTATTGAATTCGCCAAAGGAATATTAATAATTTCACCAGTCACAAAATCATCCCCTCGTACTACGCGCGCAGGATCAAGTGTTCTGGTTATTAAATTTGCAGCGTTTAGCATGTAAAAATAATTTTGCTTTTTGCCCCCTTTAATAACGCTCCATTTTCTATCTTGGTAGTAGGATGCATCCGTTATTATGAAGTGAACGTATCCCATTAAGCTACTGTCATCATTCATATCAAGACCGGTAATCTCATAAACATAATGCTGAAAAATTCCATGTAGAAAATGATTAGCAAGTTGGGGTGGTGTCCATGTATCACCATGTGCATGAAACTCAACAAAATTCAGCCCTTCAGAATGGAATCGAGACCCTCCTGATGTTGCCTCTCTATCAAATTCTCCTTGTAGTTTTTTTAATGCGTGAGCCCAAGGCCCAGCTGACTCCGACGCCACCAGAACTCCAAAAAAACACATTGCAAAATAGAGAATAATTTTCATAAATAAAAAACTTATAAATCCATATATTAATTAATATAATTTATGTTTATTAATATATGATTAAAAATTTAAAGCGCCAGTAGCCTATAAGCCGGGTTCTGTCCAAGCACAATGTGCTTTGTGTGATCATTCCTCTGGGATGACGATTACTCGCCACCTCGTGCAACCTACCCGAGCAAAAAACGGCGCACAAACACACCGGGCCCGAAAGCCTTTTGCCCCTATTTGGTCTTGCTCCGGATGGGGTTTACCTTGCAACAAATGTTACCATTTGCACGGTGCGCTCTTACCGCACCTTTTCACCCTTACCTGTCAGGCCTTACGACTTAACTGGCGGTACGTTTTCTGTGGCACTTTCCCTAAAATAGGCTTTTAGCCTACCCCGCTGGACGTTATCCAGCATCCTGTTTGCATGGAGCCCGGACTTTCCTCTGCTATAACACAGCGATCACCCAGCTACTGGCAAAAAGAGGCTAGCGCATTTTTGTCAGAGATGCAAAATTTTTATACTCAATTTCCATAGACGCACAGCTCCTTTTCTGATACTTTTTCAGAAGTTGTGTATTATTCCTAATATGGAGACTTGTTATTAGCCGCTTACCAAATGATGGCACACCCCAACGCGATACACGCGCCCATGAGGGCCCTAGAATCAACACTGAAATTCGCGCTTTAAACGTTCGTTTAATTGATGAAAAAGGCGAAATGCTTGGAGTGGTATCCCGCTCAGAAGCCATGAAATTAGCGCAAGACGCAGGTCTGGATTTAGTTGAGGTTTCTCCTAATGCAGAGCCCCCGGTATGCAAAATTCTTGATTTTGGAAAATACAAATACGAACTACAAAAGAAAAAAGCCGAAGCAAAGAAAAAACAAAAAGTTGTTGAAGTCAAAGAAATTCAGCTTCGTCCGATGATTGATCCCCATGATTTTGAAATTAAATGTAAAGCCATTAAGCGGTTTATTGAAGAAGGTAATAAGGTTAAAATTATCATGCGTTTTCGTGGTCGTGAGCTATCGCACCAAAATATTGGCTATGAAATTTTAATGAAGGTAAAAAACCAGTTCGAGGAAGTATCAAAAGTTGATCACAGCCCCAGGCTGGAAGGTAAACAAATGATTATGATCATTAGCCCCAAATAACAATCGAGGACATTTTATGAACACCCTGTTAATTATACAAATTTTTATAACCTTAGCCCTTATTGGCGTTATTTTGTTACAACGCAGTGAAGGTGGAGCCCTAGGCATGGGAGGCGGCAACAGCGGCGGCAGTATGTTTACAGCGCGCGGTTCAGCGAATCTTTTAACCCGCGTAACAGCGGTGTTAGCAGCGTTATTTATGGGTAATTGCTTGTTTATGACGGTACTTACAAGTCATTCAATTAAGACTCAAACAAAGATTGTTAGCCAACAAACTCCAGACAATAAATAAGTCATGGCTAAATTTATTTTCACAACCGGGGGTGTTAGTTCATCACTGGGAAAGGGACTCGCATGTGCAGCATTAGGGTCATTGTTGCAAGCTCGCGGGTTAACCGTCCGACTTCGCAAGCTTGATCCCTACTTAAACGTCGACCCAGGCACAATGAATCCTTATCAACATGGAGAAGTGTATGTCACTTCTGATGGTGCGGAAGCTGACCTTGACCTAGGCCATTACGAACGCTTTACCAATCAAGATGCCACAAAATTTGACAGCATCACTTCAGGTAAAATTTATTCATCGGTGATTGCTCGTGAACGACGCGGTGATTATTTAGGAGCCACGGTTCAAGTCATTCCTCACATTACCGATGAAATCAAGGCATTTATCTGTAATGGCAGCGATGATGTCGACGTCATTATTTGTGAAGTTGGCGGCACCGTTGGTGATATTGAAGCCTTGCCATTTTTAGAAGCTATTCGTCAACTACGAAATGAACTGGGCAACCAAAATAGCCTGCTTATTCATGTAACCCTTTTACCCTATTTAGCAGCAGCGGGTGAGCTTAAAACAAAACCCACCCAGCATTCCGTTCAAGCGTTACAAACCCTAGGACTTCGCCCTGATATATTATTATGCCGCAGTGAGCATGAAATCCCAGAAGATGCCAAGCGAAAGCTTGCCCTGTTTTGTAACGTGAATTATGAAAATGTTATTCGCGCCCAAGACGCTGGAAATATTTATGAGATTCCCTTGGTATATAACCAAGAAGGGTTAGATGCTGCGGTTGCAAAAGCATTTTCAATTGAAGCAACGCCAGACCTGAAACCTTGGCAAGACTTAATTGTTAAATTAAAAAATCCCAAAGCTAAAGTTCGTATTGGCATTGTTGGTAAATATGTACAGCTTAAAGATGCTTATAAATCCCTTGATCAGGCGATTACCCACGCAGGGATTGCCGAACAGGTTGAAATTGAAAAAACCTGGATTGACGCAGAAGATGAAACCTTACTTGCAAAAATTCAAAGTGTTGATGGACTCATTATTCCTGGTGGCTTTGGTGAACGTGGCATTGATGGAAAAATTCAAACTATCAATTATGCACGCAAAAACAAAGTGCCTCTGCTCGGCATCTGCCTTGGCATGCAGTTAAGTGTTATTGAAGCGGCACGCACAGAATTTGGCATGAAGGATGCTTCAAGCACGGAATTTGGTCCCACCAACAACCCAATTGTAGCACGCATGACCGAATGGATGAGCGGCGAGCAAAAAGAACTACGTGGAATTTCAGATGATATGGGTGGCACCATGCGCCTTGGATCATTTGCTTGTGTGGTTGCTGAAGGTACCCTTGCCTATAATTTATATGGCAACGACCAAATTGAAGAACGCCATCGTCATCGTTACGAAGTGAACATGAAATACAGGGAAGCTTTGGAAAATAAGGGATATGTGTTTTCGGGTATGTCGCCCGATGGGTTATTGCCTGAAATTGTTGAATACCACCCTCACCCATTTTTTATTGCGTGTCAGTTTCACCCGGAATTAAAGTCACGGCCGTTTAATCCCCATCCATTGTTCACAGGTTTAGTGCGAGCATGTTTGCCGATGTAACTACAGTGTCACCCCCTCGAAGGAGGGGATCCAGTGACACTCATCAATTATAGATTCCCGCTTGCGTGGGAATGACAAGGCCTAAAGGAAAATAAAATGACTAACCACACTAAAGTTCTTATCATCGGTGCTGGACCTGCCGGATACACCGCTGCTATTTACGCAGCACGCGCAAACCTGCAACCTATTCAATTATTAGGCCCCCAACCAGGTGGGCAGTTAACTATCACAACCGATGTAGAAAACTACCCTGGCTTTAAAGATGTTATTCAAGGGCCATGGCTTATGGAACAAATGCAAGCGCAGGCCGCCCATGTGGGCACCGATATGCGCTTTGAGTCAGTTGAAAGTGTTGATTTTTCTAAGCGCCCCTTCACCGTTATAACAGATGCCCCTACAACTTACACAGCCGATGCAGTAATTATTGCAACGGGTGCTCAAGCTAAATGGCTAGGTCTTGATAGCGAAACCCATTTTAGAGGGTATGGCATATCGGGGTGCGCCACATGCGATGGTTTCTTTTTCAAAAATAAGAACGTAGCGGTTATTGGGGGTGGCAATTCAGCGGTTGAGGAAGCAATTTATTTAACCAACCACTGCGCCCACGTAACACTTATTCATAGGCGTGATCATTTACGAGCTGAAAAAATTGCCCAAGACCGATTATTTAAAAACCCAAAAATTTCTGTAATCTGGGATTCTGCAGTTGAAGAATTTATAGGGGTTGAGCAACCTTTTAAAAGTTTAACAGGCTTGCGCTTAAAGAACCTTAAAACTCAAGCTATTTCCGAACATCAGTTCGATGGCGCCTTTGTAGCCATTGGTCATACGCCAATGAATGAACCTTTTAAAGGTCAATTAGCATGCGATAGTGAAGGATACATTATTACAACTCCTGGTAGCACTGCTACTTCAGTAGCTGGCGTCTATGCGGCCGGTGATGTGCAAGATAAAATTTTCCGTCAAGCGGTTACCGCCGCAGGGCAAGGCTGCATGGCTGCCCTTGAGGCGGAAAAATTTGTAAATCATTAAGATAGAGAAGGTGCACTTGGCATAAGTTACCATTGAGAAATCCCCTCCGACCCGCGTTTTTCAACGGTGCAGCGCTTGATCGGAGGATTAACAATTCAAGTGTCCTTTGCTACAAACTTCAAGGGTTAAGCCCACCACCCCCTAAATTTCTGCATTAGATTAGTTACCTTTACACCTCCCATAGCTAAACCTACTCCAATAATAGCAACAACTGCTACCGCCCCTATACCATAATAGAGGGCAGCGCGAGACCGTGGTTTAGGCTCGCGTGGTAGATTTTTCTTTTGTGGTACAGGCCTTTGGGCTTCAATAATAGCTTGTCTAAAAATATCCATCTGCGCCGAAACTGTATAGCCCATGAAAGTAAAGGCGTTAATATCAGTATTATCGGGTAAACTTTGGAAAATTTCCAAAGCTGCAGGAAGAATACCTCTGCATAACTCAGGTGTTTGAATTGTATATTTTTGTAATCCAACAAAATTATTAGCATTCCAGTTAGCTTGAGGATTTTCAAAACTTGCCTCATCTACCAAGTGCATGGCCTTGCCGGGTGCATTAGCTGCTTCAGTGCGTGCCTCAAGGGTAGAACGCCTAGCATATGCAATAACGATATCCATTGATGGTAGTAGCTGCGACAATGTACCCGGCGCACGTGCCAATATTCGCTCTTCATCGATTGCTCTAGTTTTTGAAAGCAATGCCCCTGTGGCAACCATATCCAGTGGTTGCGACCATGCAGTATCATCATCTATAGCCACCTCATCATGAACTACAACCTGCTCAATTACTCTTACCTTCTCAATAGCATAAGGCAAATACAACATATGGTCATAAAATGCCCAACGATCGTCTTCAACAGCTCGTAACCCACGCGTGAACGCGCTCTTCAAGAACGTTCTAACATTCACATCACCCGCAACACTGTCAGCCAATCCTTGAAACATCTTACCAAAGCTGAAGTAAGGACCAATATAATAAGGTGTAATAGCATCCTTAAACTGGTTCAATGTCCAACCATAAACCAAGCTTATGCCTAAAGATATTTTGAAAAACTCATGGTTAGCCTCAACTACTGTTTGAAGATCAGCTGCATTTAAACTAATGACAGCTGTACGTAATGCAAACCCTGCTGCAGATCTACGGATAGTATCCACATCATTATTATGGTTAAAACCTTCATTATTTTTTAATGCTGCATTGATATTAGCCACGCCACCACGGTGGAACGCGCTATATATTTCTTGGTAACTGTCAGGACCAATTACAGCTTCCGCTGCAAACCCACTATTAAAGCTTAGGGCAACCAATAGCCCCGCTATATATTTGTATTTCATAAAAATCTCCTTTAAAAAACCAACCTAAAAAGTATATAGGTATAAATATTTATTTATCCAACATAAATGTTTTATTTTTTAAAATTAAATATCTACCTCTTAAAATAATAAGGAAAATAAATACCAGCTCTTAAAATAATAAGGAAAATAAATACCAGCGCTGGCACGATAGAACAAAAAAAATTAAAAGTAAAATTAATTGCCATTTTTATACCTGCAGTACCACCATGACTGAATGCAACATATATTTTGTTGGTAATTGCCAGCACCACCCTCCTCTACAGCGCCGATCCCGTTCCTAAAACCCAGGGCAAGTACTAATCCCAGCAAATATCCCTATTTCATAAAATTTCTCATAAACATACGCATCCCAACATACATTTAATTAAAACCGCCCATCACACCAGGGTTGCCTCGAAATACATTGATAACGTCTCTTTTTTCTTGACGAAACTTTAAAGAATGCCTATAAAGGTAGGCAAGACTTAAATGAATTTTGAACATGGCAAATCATAAGAACTCAAAAAAGGCTATCCGCCAAACAGAACGTCGCACTGGCGTAAATCGCAACCGTATGACGCGTATGCGCACATTTGTAAAGAATGCAGAAAATGCATTGGGTATGCACAATACTCCTGCAGTTTCTTTTGAAGAAGCAAAGGTTGCAGTCGTTGCAGCAGAAAGCGCTATGATGCGCGTTGCAAAAACGGGCATTATTCATAAGAATTTTGTATCTAGAAAAGTTTCTCGCTTAGTTGCAAGGTTGAAAGCAATCGCATCTTAAAAGCGTAATACTTGAAGAATTTAAAGCCCGCGTTATGCGGGCTTTTTTTATGAGTACAAACCGCGCCTTTACCCCCCGGAAATTTTTCAGGACAATAGTTTTTATAAATTTTAAATATATGATAAGAGAAGGGCAGACCCCAAGAGCAAGTTGCGGGGGAGACGAGGGGAATATGATGTGACAAAAAGCCCTCTAGGTATACCTAAGCACATAATTTGATGGCTTTTTTAATATGGGTTGAACGCCTTTGCAAAACTCGCAATGACGCCATTAAGCATTAAAAACTGTCATTGCGAACCCAAGGAGTGGGAAGGCTTACGCCCGAAGCAGTTCCTCGTCTGGACGTCGAGCTGTAAACTTTTTAGCAAACAGCTTATTGGCAATCATTGCCAAAGCGCCGTTTCCAGCAACGTTACTGGCCGTCATTAAGGAATCCTGCAAAATATACAAGGTTGCCACTAAACTGCACAGTTCCGATGAAAGCCCCAAATGCTTTTCAACGACTGGTAAAAGAATAATCATGCCGCCGCCTGGCACGCCACTTCCTGAAAATTTAGTAACAACATAGGCGCCTACATAAGCCAAAAAAGCACTCAAGCTTGGCAGGGGTGAACCCGACATCACAAGCAATGCTAGCGCTGTCAGGGTTATATTAATGCCATCGCCTGCCATGTGCACGTTAGCCGTTGCAGGCACAACAAAGTTTGTTAATTGCGTATTGCGTGTATTATTTTCAACGCACTTTAAGGTAACTGGCAATGTTGCTGCACTCGACATCGTGCTAAATCCTGTAAGCCATGCGGGAAACATATTACGAATAGCCTTAAAGGTTTCCTTCAAGTTACCGTTACAACCAACTGCATACCAAAAGAATAAGTAGGCTTGAATAGTAAATAAACTTAGAAAAAATACCGGTGCGTAAGCGGTAGCTAGGGTGCCTAGCGCCCCCTCAAAGCCAATTTTTAAAATAAATCCAAATACATATACCGGTAAAAAAGGAATAAAGGTAATGTTTAAGGCAAGAGTTGTCCAGGCTTTCAACTTATCTACCACTTGGGTGATAAGCCGCACACCGGTGAAGTTTCCAACAAAGCCAATAATTAACCCTAACAGCATGGCTTTATCAGCGGTTAAAATTGCCGACAACGGGAGACGCCATAAGGCTTCTATAGGGGTTTGGCTTTTAATAGCTTCTAAGCTAATCGGTTTTAAAAAGCTAAACAACACATAAGACGCCCCATAGGCTGTAAATACATTGATGATATTAGAAATAATCACTAAGCCAAAAACACCTACAATCAACGAGGTTGCTTGACCTTGCAAATTTAATACAGCAGAACATAAGTAACTAAACACCACAAAGGGTAACAATAGCATCAGAATATCTTTAAGAATAATGCTAATGGTGTAAAAAATGCTGACCGTACTTGAATCAAGCTGACTTGATAAAAAAAACGCTGCCCCCATGGCAACCACGAGCCGTACAGGTAAACTAAACATAACCACCACCATCAAAATTGAAGCTTATGGTACCACAGATACCCTAGATAATTCCAGCACGTAAGCAATCATGAATGTGTAAAATACCAATTGGCTTGTTATTAATGCTAATAAATAAACTGGTTATTGTTTTTTCTTGCATAATTGCCAAAGCTTCAGCCATAAGAATATCGGCTGATATCATGGTAGGGGTTGGATTCATGACTAATTCAACCGGGTCATTTAATAATCCGCTGTGCATATGACGACGCAAATCTCCGTCAGTGATAACGCCTGCCATCTGCCCATCTGTATTAATAACAGCTACACACCCAAATCCGAAGTAGCTCATTTTAATCAGACATTCTTGCATTAATGTACCTACTGGTACCAAGGGAAGGCGATCATCGGTATGCATAAAATCACGCACCCGTGAAAGCTGCTTACCCAAATTTCCACCCGGATGGAAAGTACGGAAATCGGTTGGGCTAAAACTGCGAATATGAAGGGTACCAATAGCAAGGGCATCTCCCAGACCCAACATCATAGTGGTAGATGTGGTAGGCGCAAGACCCATAGGACATGCCTCAGGCACTGACGGATAACACAAGGCAACATCAGCAACGCTTGCTAAGTTACTGTTTTCCTTGGCCGTAATCGCCACCAACGGAATGTGAAAACGTTTGCTGTAATCAAGAATGGGTTTTAGTTCAGCAGTTTCTCCGCTATGGGATAACAGTAATAATCGATCATCTGGGGTAATCATCCCCAAATCACCATGGCTAGCTTCGGCCGGATGCACGAAAAACGCTGGCTGCCCTACGCTTGCAAAAGTTGCGGCAATTTTTCTAGCTATATGACCACTTTTTCCAATACCACTTACAATGACACGGCTATTTCGCTCGGATAAAAGCTCTACCGCACGGGTAAAATTTTCATCTAAGCTAGCCGCCAGGTGTGACAACGCTTCTGATTCTTGGGTAATTGCTAATCGCCCTGCTTCTAAAACTTTAAGAGCATTAATGGTGGTGGGTGCCGTCATCATCATTTATCCTTATAATCCTTGGTACTTACTATCCTGTATTATTTTACCCTTGGTCATCAATTTTATAGGCCATCAAATCACCCTTTTGCCCGTATAGTAAATCTAACTCAGCTCTTATGGGTAAATACTCAAAAGTTGCATTCGCAAAGTGGTGACGGTTTTCGCGAGTTAACATCGCATCAAGCTTTAGCTTTAAACTATGCAGATGAATCACATCCGTTGCTGCATAACGCATTTGGTCTTTGCTTAGGGTCGTAGCTCCCCAATCACTGGTTTGTTCTTGTTTTGAAACCTCAACCCCTAACAGCTCTTTGCATAAATCTTTTAGGCCATGCTTGCTTGTAAAAGTACGCACCAAATGACTTGCTATTTTGGTGCAGTAAATATTTTTCATGCGGCATCCAAAGGAATACTGCAATATCGCTACGTCAAAACGGGCAAAGTGAAAAATCTTTTGAACATCGCCTGTCAATAACCGTTTCAGATTGGGTGATTTAGAAAAATCAGCACTTGGAAATTGGACAAGGTGAACATTGTTCCCGTCAAAGGTCAGTTGAACTAAACATAAGCGGTCACGGTGCTGATTAAGCCCCATGGCTTCTGTATCAATCGCAACTGTTTGGCCAAAAGTTATATCGTCAGGCAAATCATATTCATGGAGATGGGTTTTCATCATATTTTTCTTAAATCTTTGGATAGTTTAAAAGACCATAGCAGGCAGTTTCATGTCAACAACTCAAACACCTTTTCAATTGGAAAGCCTGACCATATAGTAGATGTATAAAATTAACCATCGTTGATCATGACCCGCCTTTTCATTTTTCTACCCCTTATTGTCAGCTGTATTTTTGCAGCCCCCCTGCCCTCAACCCATACAGAGAAATACACAAAAGCGCTTGCCTATGCTACGCACATGCACGATGGGCAAACACGTAAAGTCACAAAAGATCCGTATATTGTACACCCTATTGAAGTTGCCAGCATTGTGGTTACCTATGGCTTAACGGATGACGCAGATGTTGCAATTTCTGCACTTTTACATGATGTGCCAGAAGATACAAAAGATAAGCCGGCTTTCTCTATTGATCATCCTACAGATGTACCAAAGAAATTCAGGGTTTCCACACGGTTCAAAGAAATTTACCAGCTTTTTGGGCAAAAAATAGCTGAGCTTGTTTATGCAGTTACTGAAGTTTCAAAACTCAAAGATGGCACCAAAGAAGGTGATTGGCTTGATGATAACTTTGATTACGCCAAACAATTAAATACTCATTCCAGCCAAGTTATTTTGCTTTCAGCAGCAGATAAGCTTAGCAACCTGCGGTGCATGATTATGGAATTGGCACAAAAAATTATCGCAAATCCTGAGGATTTAGAAGCAGCCAAAACCAAGTATTGGGCAAATTTTGGGCGTAAAAAATATCCAGATTACGTTGTCCTTGGAAAATTCGTTACCCTGTTGGGATTGTATAAACTGCACTTAAAGGATAAATACCCGGATCTAGTTAAGGATTTGCAGCAAGCCGTTGTGAGTATTTGGAATCTTCATCATTCAACAAATATAGATGATGTGAAAAAGATTCTTGAGGATAACACGAAGTATCAGCAGCTATATAAGGAAAATGCTGTGCACTAATCCCAACATACCATCAGATCGAGCATACCTTATGGAAGACTCTACCTATAATGAAACTTTTTTACCTTTAAGATTTTTTCTGAATCAGGTAGCGGTGCATTGTCCATCATGCAATAAAAAAGGATATGTAAAGACCGATATCCCTCCTGTTGCAGAACAAGAAAAAATTTTTGAAGTTTTTGTGGATTGCGGCACGTATTATTCTCCCTATCGTTGGAGCACCGCCTGCTTTTTGTGCTGCTCATGCTCAAAACGCATTGAATTTGATAAAGCTTCTTCTTTAAAAACTTGGCATGGGCCTATTATCGCCACTGCTGAGGCGTCGTGTCCCGCCTGTATGGCATTGGGTTATAAACAAAGAATCCCCGCAAAAAAAACTGTTATAAAAAAAGCAATCACTTTGCCTACAAGTACTAAGCTAAGTTGCAATAAATGCAATACAAAAGTGGATGCGGAATGGAAATATACACCAAATTATTCTGCTATGGTTCCAACTGATCCTATTTTTGGGTTAGCGCTTTTTGCCCAGCAAACATTGGGCAAGCATATTGTATGGGTGTACAATTGCGAACACTTAAACCATATGAAAGCTTATATTCAAGCCACACAGCGCAAAACAAGCTTTACGATACTAACCGGTGGTCATGGTGATCTACAGCGGTTAGATTCCCGGCATGATATACTTAGCTTTTCTCAAACCTTACCTACCTGGATGAAAGCAAAATCAAATAGAAGTGCTGTTTTGAAAGCTTTGGAAGATTTAAAACAAAAAGTGTAATCAATGCAGTGAAAAAGTAAATGCTGGTGATTCCACGGAATTTGGCATCAAAGGCCCGCCCACCCCAATTTTCACTGAATGAAGCTTTCCTTCAATTTCCTTTAACCAAAAAGCCAAAAATTCTTGCAGGCGGGGATATTGGGGAGCTAGATCAAATTCTTGCCAAATATAGGTTTGCAATAAGGACGGATGGTCCGGTAGGTGATAGATAATTTCAGCGGTCGTTAGGCGGTAACCACCCCAGGCATCTTCGAAATCAGCCATGAGAACCTTTGTAGCGTAATCCCTATAGTATTAGGATACGCCACAAAAGGTTAACAAAATGTTTAGAGAAACATCTCTTTATGTTTGTCAAAACCAGCAGAAATAACAGCCATTAGTGTTGGCAATATAGGCATTGTACATGGAGTAGTAGGTGGGAAAAATGCATCGGGTAAACATTCTGCTCCTGTAGCTCCAGGCCTTTCAACGTCCGCCTCAACCCCTGCCTTAAATATAAATTTTCGCACAAACCCCTCATATCCTGTCAATTCGCTATTACCTGCAAGCACGGTTGCCTTATCTAAAGTTTGCCCCGCAAGCAAAACTTTCAAATTCCATGATTCATAGACTTCTTCACCTTGGTACACATAATACTTCGGATTACTTTTTTTACCACCATGGTTCCCCTATTCATATAAACCCTTTTGTTTGCTGATCTTCTTATTTGAGTAACTTCAAGCATTATCTGAGCAATTTGCTCGGCAGCTTGTACATCGGGGTGGAGTGTCAGCCCTTTTTTCACTTGTAATGTAATAAGTCTATTTATTGGATACCATGTATTGGGCTTAGCCTCTTCCAAAACCTGCAATGTCACACAAGGCTCAGACATGCTTTGAATTTTACAAGATTTACCATCTCCATGTGTAACAGTGCTTAGATCTTGATCATCCGTGTTAAGGTGCAACGTAAATCCCTTAGACGCAGGAATGTCCTTCACTACAGCTACAGGCCACGCACAGGCATAGGAGCGGCTTCATATTCCGCTGCTTGAAGCTTTCGAGCTACATCCTCATCAGCTGCCACAACATTCACAAGGCCGGACGCACTTGCGGTAGCCCCCCCACCAACTCCAACTCCATCATCGTCACCGTCATCATAGCCAACTCCAGGATAACCTCCACCGGTTGCCATCAAGCAACAAAATCCACCCATCAATAGAGTCAACAATATCTTTTTCATTTTTGAATTCCTTTCATTGTATGTACTTTGCAAAAAGTGGCTGAGGCTCAGTTATTATTAAGCCCGGCTTTAACGCCACTTCAAGCATAGACAAATCGCTTATTTCAACCGACAGCATAGCTAAGATTTTAGAACTTGCAACAGGTAATATCGGCTGGGTTAGAATAGCTATCTGCCTAATTAAATCACATAGAACATATAAAACCGTATTCATACGTGAAGGATCAACATTCTTTAACCCCCAAGGTTTTTGAGCATCAACGTAGCGGTTTCCCTCCCCTATTATCTGCCAAACTGCTTCCACGTAGCGGTGCAAGTAAAATTTATCAATCGCCTTTCGCAAATTAGGCAACATTTCCAATGGCATATTCAACATACGTTTATCTTCTTCGGTAAATTCTCCAGGCGTTGGAATGGTAGCATCCACATTTTTATAAATAAATGACAACACTCGTTGGCACAAATTTCCATAGGTATTTGCTAAATCTGTATTAAGGCGATTAATAAACATTGCCTTGGAAAAATCTCCATCTTGACCAAAAGAAAGGTCACGCAATAAAAAATACCGCAGAGCATCTGAACCATAGGTATTAACCATTTCAACCGGGTCAATGGTGTTACCAATTGATTTTGACATTTTCTCGCCTTCAACTGTCCACCATCCATGGGCGAATACTGTTTTTGGTAAACTAACATTTGCAGCCATTAAAAAGGCTGGCCAATAAACGCTATGAAAACGCAAAATATCTTTACCGACCATATGGATAGATTGTTCCCAATATTTTTGGTATCCATCATTCGGATAGCCCAATGCCGCAAGATAATTGGTTAATGCGTCAAGCCACACATACATAACATGATCAGGATCCCCAGGTACGGGAATCCCCCATTTTAACGTACGACGCGAAATGGAGAGGTCATTTAAGCCCCCCTCAATAAAGCGTAACACTTCATTACGACGGGATTCTGGCAAAATTGCGTCTGGGTGTTTGGTATAATATTCAAGCAATGGCTCCGCCCAGGCAGAGAGTTTAAAAAAATAACTCGGTTCACTAATCCATTCAACCACTGCACCTGTTGGGGCATACCCATCAATAATTTCATCTTCTTGGTAAAATGCCTCATCACGCACTGCATACCAGCCGGCATATTCCCCTAAATAAATATTTCCGCTATCAACCAATTGCTTCCACAAGTGCTGCACCGCTTGCTTATGGCGTGGTTCTGTCGTGCGAATAAAGTCATCATTTGTAAGATTCAATGTTTGAGATAAATCTTGAAACAGCTTGGAAACATTATCCACAAAATTTTGAGGTTCTATATTTTTAGCAGCAGCAGCCTTTTCAATTTTTTGGCCGTGTTCATCGGTACCTGTTAAAAACTTTACATCAAAGCCATCAAGTCGTTTAAAACGGGCAATCATATCACACGCTAAACTTGTATATGCATGGCCTATATGCGCTTTGTCATTGACGTAATAAATTGGCGTTGTAATGTAAAAGGGCTTCATAAAATAAACTAAATGGTTTTTTCAACCATAAGCCATGATAGGCAAATGCATCAAGGTGTAAGTTAGCTCTTTCAAAAATTTTGACTTAAGTTAATACTTTATTAATTTTTTTGTGGTATATGGCGCCATCCCCCACCCCCGCCCAATTAAAGGGTGGGCACCCGCCTTGCACCAACGCTTTTTATGCAGACATACCTTTTTCTACAGAATCCAATTGGGCTTTTAGGGGATTCTATTTTTTGAAATGATATGAAGAGCTGCTCGTGAAAAGCACTATACAAGAAAATTTGTAAATAATTCGTAAAAATAAAAAAGAAGCCCTAAGGCTTCTTTTTACTCAAATTAAAAAACTGAAAGCTTATAAGCTTGTTTTTATGCAGCTTGGCTTGCAGCAGCATCCAAAGCAGCTCCAGCTGCCGCTGGATCAAAATCTACAAACTCAATAATCGCCATGGGTGCATTGTCGCCATAACGGAAACCCGCTCTAACAATACGTGTATAGCCACCAGCGCGAGCTGAAAAACGACTTCCCATTTGGTCCATCAATTTTTTAACTACGTCTTGATCTTGTAACTGTGATACCGCTTGACGACGACAGTGCAAACCACCACGTTTAGCCAAAGTAATCAACTTCTCTACAACAGGACGAAGGTCCTTTGCTTTTGGCAATGTTGTTTTGATCTGCTCATTCTTAATTAAAGCCTGGGCAAGATTTTTAAACATAGCTTTTCTATGTTCTTTTGTTCTATTAAACTTGCGTCCCGACATACCGTGTCTCATGACTATTCTCTCACTTCTTAGTTAAATGGGTCTTCTCAATTAAATGGGTCTTCTAGTGATTTAGCTAATTCATCTATATTCTCTGGTGGCCAGTTTGGCACGGACATCCCGAAACCAAGCCCCATCATTGATAGAACTTCTTTGATTTCATTCAATGACTTACGACCAAAGTTTGGTGTACGCAACATTTCTGGTTCAGAACGTTGCACCAAATCACCAATGTAGTAAATATTTTCATTTTTCAAACAGTTTGCTGAACGAACTGAAAGCTCTAACTCATCAACCTTTTTAAGCATATTACGGTTAAACGGTAGTGGCTCGCCACGGCGTTCAATCATTCCAGCTGGCTTTGGTTCTTCAAAGTTAATGAACTGTTGCAACTGGTCTTGCATAATACGTGAAGCATAAGCAATTGCATCATCAGGCTTTATTGAACCATCAGTTGTTAAGGTCAAGGTTAATTTATCATAGTCCGTACGCTGCCCTACGCGAGTTTGGTCTACTTTGTAAACCACACGCTTAATAGGACTAAAAATCGCATCGATAGGAATAAGACCAATCGCCTTGTCTTCAATCTGCTGAGCAGAAGCAGGAACATATCCTTTTCCACATTGAACTGTCATTTCCATCACAACATGTCCGCCTTCATCCACATGGCAAATTACCAACTCAGGATCAAGGATTTCAATATCTGACGCATGTTGAATATCTTTTGCTTTTACAACGCATGGCCCTTTTACATCAAGACGAACACGTTTTGGCATATCTGAATTTAAACGGATGCCTAAAGTCTTTAGGTTAAGAATAATATCAGCTACATCTTCACGAACACCTGGGATCGCTGAAAATTCATGCAATACACCATCAATCTTAATGGATGTAATTGCTGATCCTTGTAAAGAAGACAACAAAACACGGCGCAAAGCGTTTCCTAGAGTAAGACCAAAGCCTCTCTCTAAAGGTTCCGCAACTATACTGGCTTCCCTAAGATTTGAACTAAGGTATTGCACCTGAATCTTCGAGGGCTTTATCATCGATTGCCAATTTCTTTCAATCACAGTAGTTCTCTTTCGCTATTCATTTATATCTAGAATCAAAACCAACGTTTATACACGACGGCGTTTACGTGGACGCACACCATTATGTGGTACGGGCGTCACATCTCGAACTGATGATATCGTAAATCCAACCGATTGCAAAGAACGTAATGCGGTTTCACGACCTGAACCAGGTCCTTTTACGATAACACGCACATTCTTCATGCCATGTTCTTGTGCTTTTTTCGCTGCATCCTCTGCTGCTATTTGTGCTGCATAAGGCGTTGACTTACGGGAGCCTTTAAAGCCCATCATTCCTGATGTAGACCATGAAAGAACATTTCCTGCTTCGTCAGTTACGCTTACTAATGTGTTATTGAATGTCGCATTTACGTAAACAATACCATTTACGATATTTTTTCTTTCACGACGACGAACACGCGCAACGGTTTTTTGTGCCATAATTTAATACCTTAACTCTTATTTACCAACCATTTTCTTACCAGCAATAGCTATTGCTTTACCTTTACGCGTACGAGCGTTTGTATGAGTACGCTGACCACGAACTGGCAAACCTTTACGGTGTCTCAGTCCTCGATAGCATCCTAAATCCATGAGACGCTTAATGTTCATGCTCACTTCACGACGTAAATCACCTTCTACCTTATGATCAGCATCAATAAGTTCTCGAATTTTTAAAACTTCTTGATCTGTCAATGAATGAACGCGCTTTTCACCGTCCACTCCGGCCTTTTCAATAATTAATTTGGATTGGTGTGTACCAATTCCATAAATATAGGTCAAAGCAATCCAAACTTTTTTTTGGGTCGGAATGTTTACACCTGCAATACGTGCCACGGCTAGCTCCTTATAATACGTTTATAATCTGTTTTGTTACTTCATCTAACGATGCCCGAGCATTCACCACCGTTAAAATTCCCCGCTCTTGGTAAAAATCCTTGAGCGGAGCTGTCTCTTCATAAAACGACTGAATACGACTTTTTAAAACTTCTTCAGTATCGTCACCACGCCGAACCAAATCACGGCCCCCGCAGTTATCGCAAACTCCATCTTCTTTCGGAGGGTTCGTTTGCAAGTTATACACCGCTCCACAAGCGTTGCAAGTGACTCGGTTAAGTACACGCTGCAAAAGCTCATCAGCATTTATATCAAAATAAAACACACGCTTCAAAGCGCCCTTATTTTCTTTAAGCACGGAATCAAGAAAAATCGCTTGATCCATCTTCCGCGGATAACCATCAAATAATATACTCATTTGCCTATGGTTTTCAATGTCTTTCTTTAATAGTTGGTTAACTATTTCAGATGAGCCCAAAACACCCTGCTCGATAGTCTGTTTTAAGGCTTGCCCCAGTTCTGAACCTGTCGCAATTTCTTGACGAAGAAGATCACCTGTAGACAAATGATAATAATCGTACTTTTGCACCAAAATAGCTGACTGAGTCCCTTTTCCACATGCTGGTGGGCCTAAGAAGACTAAGTGCATTATTTCTTACCTTTAGCCTTTGCTTTTTTAATCAGCCCTTCGTATTGATGCGCAAGCAAATGTGATTGAATCTGTGTAATCGTTTCCATTGTAACGCTCACAACAATCAAAATTGTAGTTCCACCAAAGTAGAAAGGCAGAGACCATTTGCTTAGGATCAACTCTGGAATCAAACAAATTGATGCTAAATACAATGCCCCTACAACTGTTAATCTGGTTAGAACATAATCTAGGTACTCAGCTGTTGCCTTACCTGGACGTACACCTGGAACGTAGTTACCCGCTTTACGCAAGTTCTCAGCTGTTTCATTTGGGTTAAACATCAAGGCTGTATAAAAGAATGCAAAGAAAATGATCAGTCCAGCAAAACAAGCCATATACACAGGTTGACCATGAGCAAACATCATACCGATCTTACCCATTAGAGTGTCTGGGGAGCCCGTACCTGCAAACCCTGTAATCGTTGCTGGCAATAATAACAATGACGAAGCAAAGATAGGAGGAATCACACCTGCACTATTTAGCTTTAATGGCAAATGGGTTGTTTGAGCAACCGCTGGCATATTCACAGCGACCTGTCGTTTTGGATATTGAATAAGAATTTTACGTTGTGCACGTTCCATAAAGACAACATACCCAATCACCACTGCAACTAAAGTCAAAACTCCTAAAATCACAACTGCAGATAATGCACCCTGACGCCCTAGTTCAAAAGTACTAAGTACAGCATGAGGAAGGTTAGCTACGATACCCGCGTAAATAATCAGAGAAATTCCATTACCAATACCACGAGAAGTAACCTGCTCACCGAGCCACATAATAAAGAGTGTGCCACCAGTTAATGTTACGACAGTGGAAAGACGGAACATAAAGCCTGGATCTAACACAGCCATTCCTGTAGCACCTTGAATTTTTTCAAGCCCTGCAGCAATACCATAGGACTGAACCACTGCCAACAGAACCGTTCCATAGCGAGTATATTGGTTCAACTTTCTACGGCCTACTTCACCTTCTTTTTTCAAAGCTTCTAAATGGGGAGAAATTGAGGTCATCAACTGAACAATAATGCTTGCTGAGATATAAGGCATAATGTTCAATGCAAAAATGGTCATACGACCGATGGAACCACCGGAAAACATATCAAGAATTCCAAGAATACCGCCCGCATTGCTGCGAACAAATTCTTGGATAATCATTGGGTTGATTCCTGGCAACGGAATATAGGTGCCAAGTCGATAAACGACAAGCACTGCTAGAGTAAACCATATACGCTTCTTTAAATCTTCTGCTTTTTTAAACGTAGAAAAATTTATATTAGCAGCTAACTGTTCGATAGCAGACGACATCGTTTTTCCTTTATTCTATAATTAATTCGCCGCCACTTTCGCTTACCAACGACTCAGCTGACTTAGTAGCCTTGGTTACCGCATAGGTGAACTTGGCTTTCGGCTTTCCGTTAGCAAGCAATCTAATTTCTTCAAAATATTTTGGCATATAACCAACTTTAATGAGAAGATCTCTATCGATTTTTTCTCCGGCCTTAATAAGACCGTTATCTAACATTAAATTGACTTTGTTGAAATCTAATTCGTATTTTTTTGTAGCATGAATATTTTTGAAGCCGCGCTTTGGTAAACGACGGTAAATTGGGTTTTGACCACCTTCAAATCCATTCAAAGAAACACCAGACCTAGCAGTTTGACCTTTTCCACCACGACCTGATGTTTTTCCTAAGCCAGAACCTATACCACGACCAAGTAATTTCGCCTTTGTGCGAGCACCTGGATTATCGCGGATTTCATTAAGCGTAAAAGACATAATGCTTCACCTATTCACTAACAACTTGCACCATGTGGCGCACTTTACGAATTAAACCTTGCACTTCGGGAGTATTTTCCAACTCTCTCACTGCATTCATTTTTCCAAGACCAAGACCTTTAAGATGCAATCTTTGCTTTGATTCACGACGAATCGGACTTCCCACTTGCTGGATCTTAACTGTACCTGCTGGATTTTTTGTTTTTTTCTTTACCATTACTACACCTACTGATTCGAAGTGGCTGCTGCTTGACCATCGCGGCGCACAAGCACATCAGAAATTTTCTTGCCTAACTTTGCTGCAATGACCTTCGGAGAAGAAACGCTTTGTAATGCTTCAAAAGTAGCACGCACCATATTATGGTAGTTATTTGTACCGTTTGATTTGCTAACAATATCATGAATTCCTAAGGCTTCAAAAACTGCACGCATTGGACCACCTGCAATAACTCCAGTACCTGCTGGCGCTGAACGCAACACAACAATACCAGCACCACATCTTGCTTTCACATCATGGTGAAGGGTACGACCTTCGCGAAGAGGGATTCTTATCATTGAACGCTTCGCTTTATCTACGGCTTTTTTAACTGCATCAGGCACTTCTCTTGCTTTGCCAGTCGCATAGCCTACGCGGCCTTTACCATCACCTACAACAACAAGTGCTGAAAAACGCATGGTCTTACCGCCTTTTACAACTTTCGTCACACGGCGAACGTTTACTAATTTTTCGACGATTTGGTCGTCGCGATCACGTTCACGTTGGTCGCTATTACCTTTTGATTGTCTTGCCATACTATACCCTTAAAACTTCAAACCAGCAGCACGTGCTGCATCTGCCAATGCTTTGACGCGACCATGGTACAAGTACCCTGAACGATCAAAAACAACTTTTTCAATACCTTTTGCTTTGGCTAATTCTGCGACTTTTGTACCTACAAATTTTGCCGCTTCAATATTTGAACCGTTCTTTAACGCACTTCCCGGTTTCCCAGAAGTACCAACCAATACAAGGCTCTGTGTACCAGTACCATCAATAATTTGCGCATAGGTGTGCAAATTTGTACGGTGAACACACAAACGCGGTAGACCTATTGCTACCTTGCGTAATTTTGTACGAATGCGTTGCTTGCGTCGCTGCTGTAGCTGAGCTGAACTTAACATGGCTACTTCTTCTTTCCTTCTTTACGAATGATAAACTCGGTTTCCCTAAGAACTCCCTTGCCTTTGTAAGGCTCAGGCTTTCTATACTCACGTAAATGTGCCCCAACTGAACCTACTAGCTGCTTATCAAAGCCAGTTATAGCGATTGCAGTTGGTTTTTCACATTTGATCTCAATTCCGGCAGGAATGTCATAAACAATATCATGGCTAAAGCCTAGTTGCAAAGTCAATTTGCTACCAGCAACAGCGGCACGATACCCAACACCAACAAGGCTAATGTTTAAGGTAAACCCCTTATCCAATCCTTTAATAATATTCGATAGGTTCCGTTGGGTTGTGCCCCATAAAGAACGTCCACGTTGGGTAGTTTCTTTCGGGCTAACCAAAAAACCCTTTTCAGTTTTTGCAAAATTAATACAATCAGGAACTTCATAATCTTTAGTTCCAGCTCTTCCCTTTAAAGTAATTACGTTCCCAACCTGGGACATTGATACCCCTGCAGGTAGTATAACTTCATGTTTACCAACGCGTGACATGATCTAATCCTCTTAAAATACCCGACACAAAACTTCGCCACCAACTGTAAGTTCGCGGGCTTTAGCGTCTGATACAATACCTCTATTTGTTGACAATATTGAAATACCCAAACCATTTGCAACTTTTGAAAGGGTAGCAATTGGTGAATACACACGACGACCAGGTTTTGACACGCGGTCAATTGACCGTATTACAGGTTGATTTTCATGGTACTTCAATTCAATTTTTAATTCTTTATGCCCACTCGCTGCATTCTCAACTAGGTAAGTTCTAATGTAGCCCTCTTCTTGAAGAACTTTCACAAGGCCTTCTTTTTCAATTGAATAAGGACACAGAACTGACTGTTTACGGGCTCTTTGTCCGTTTCGAATACGAGTCAACAAATCTGCAATAGGATCGGTCATTGTCATAATTTTTTACCAACTTGATTTAGTTAAACCAGGAATCATTCCCTGATTACCTAGCTCACGCAATGCAATACGTGATACTTGAAATTTGCGATAGTACCCTCTTGGGCGGCCTGTTATTTCACAACGATTTCTCACTCGCGTCGCTGACGAATTTCTTGGACGCTCAGCAAGCTTCATAGTTGCACGAATACGATCTTCCAAAGGAAGGTCTTTATTATAAATAATTTTTTTCAAAGCCTCACGACCAATCTTCTGATTTTTAACCAGTCCGATGCGGGTTTTGTTTTTTTCGATTGAACTAATCTTTGCCATTTCCTCTTATCCTTGAATTGGGAAGTTAAGCGCTTTTAGCAAAGCTAAAGCATCCTTATCGTTTCGTGCAGTAGAACAGATAGTGATATCCATACCCCGAACTTTATCAACCTTATCATAGTTAATTTCAGGGAAAATCAGCTGCTCTTTAAGACCTAAAGAATAGTTACCATTACCATCAAAGCTTTTCTTTGATAATCCTCTGAAGTCGCGCACCCGAGGTAAAGCAATGTTAACAAGACGATCAATAAATTCAAACATGCGGTCTTTACGAAGCGTAACTTTTACACCAATGTTCATGCCTTCACGAAGTTTAAAGCTCGCTATCGAATTTTTTGCCTTTGTAATCACTGGCTTTTGGCCCGCAATTAACATCAAGTCATCATAGGCTGCTTGAATCTTTTTGCTATCCTGTGTTGCTTCCGGAACACAGATATTGATAACCACTTTTTCAAGTCTTGGAACTTGCATAACATTTGTATACCCAAGCTCAGCCTTAATTGTTTGCTTGATTTGAGTTTCATATAATTTTTTAGCTGCACTCATGATTAAACTTTCAAAATAGCATTGCCAGTTTTTTTGAAAAAGCGTTCGTTCTTGCCTTCAGCATTTGTACGAACACCAACTTTTTCAATTTTATCTGACTGTGGATTAACAATTCCAACATTCGACAAATGAACGGGAAGAATTTTTTCAACTTGTCCACCTTGTGGGTTAGTCGCTGATGGCTTTACGTTACGGATAACTTTATTGACACCGTCAATCAAAAGTTTTGCGTCATTTAACATAACCTTTTGCACAACACCACGTTGTCCTTTATTGCGACCAGTTGTGACTTCAACTAGATCACCTTTTTTTACTTTAAAACGAACTTGCGTCATTACAGCACCTCTGGAGCAAGAGAAATAATCTTCATATAGCCAGCAGCACGCAATTCACGAGTTACTGGACCAAATATACGACTTCCTATTGGCTCGCCTTGTTTATTGATTAATACCGCTGCATTTTTATCGAAGGAGATTGTCGATCCATCAACACGTTTTACCGGTTGTTTTGTTCTGACAATAACTGCTCTAAAAATTTCACCTTTTTTTGCTTTGCCCCTTGGCACAGCATCTTTCACGGTTACAACGATAACATCACCAACGGATGCATATCTTCTTTTAGAACCACCCAACACTTTAATGCACAAAACTTCTTTTGCACCTGAATTGTCTGCTACTTCTAATCTACTCTCGGACTGAATCATGACTTTACCTTATTTCGCTACTTTTTCTTGAGCTACCCAAGTTTTCGTTTTAGAAATTGGGCTTGATTCAATAATACGAATAACGTCACCAACATTAAATGCATTTGTCTCATCATGAGCTGCATATTTTTTGTGACTCTTCACGTACTTGTGGTAAACAGGATGCATAACATCTCTCTCAACCTTAACAATAACTGTTTTAGCAGCTTTGTTACTAACTACTACACCCTGCAATACACGACGTGGCATACTTGAACTCTCTTCTTATGCTGACTTTAATTGTGTCAGTTTGGTTTTTACACGAGCATAATCCCGACGACATTCACGCACACGGGATGTTTTCTCCAATTTTCCTTCGGTTTTTTGCATACGTAAGTTAAACAATTCCTTTTTAAGGGAAATTAGGTTTTCAACTAACGCTTTCGCATTTTTTTCTTTTAATTCAACAAACTTCATAGCAATCACCGCTAACTAATATAGGTTTAAATCAATCGTTTTACAAATTTTGTTTCGATCGGTAGTTTTTCTGCAGCCAATTTAAAGGCAGCTTCCGCAACTTCTTCAGAAACACCATCTAATTCGAACATAATTTTTCCAGGCTTTACCCTACATATCCAAAATTCTACGCCACCTTTACCGCTACCCATACGAACTTCAGCTGGCTTCCTTGATACTGGAACATCCGGAAACAAACGAATCCATACTTTTCCAACACGACGCATATGACGCGTAATTGCACGACGAGCTGATTCAATTTGCCTAGCGGTAACACGAGCTGGCTCTAAGGCTTTCAAACCATAGGAACCATAGCTGACTGAAAAACCAGCCTTAGCAATGCCATGAATCTTGCCTTTAAAGGCTTTTCTAAACTTTGTTTTCTTTGGAGACAACATGGTCTAATTCCTTATACTGCTGCTGCGCGTTTATCATGGATCATCGGGTCGTGTTCTTTTATTTCACCCTTATAAATCCAAACTTTTATACCAATTGCACCGTAAGTTGTTTTAGCGGTTGCTGTACCATAATCAATATCAGAGCGTAGAGTATGCAAAGGCACACGTCCTTCACGATACCATTCCATGCGCGCAATTTCTGAACCGGACAAACGGCCAGCAGAATTCACACGAATACCAATAGCCCCCATACGCATTGCAGTTTGCATACCGCGCTTCATCGCTCTTCTGAAAGAAACACGACGCTCAATTTGCTGCGCTATTCCTTCGGCAACTAACTTAGCATCTAATTCAGGCTTACGCACTTCAACAATATTAATTGCTGCTTCTGCATTAGCTAACGTTCCAATTTTCTTCTTTAGCTTTTCAATATCGGCGCCTTTTTTGCCAATAAGAACGCCTGGGCGTGCTGCATGAATCGTAACACGAGCCTTCTTTGAAGGACGCTCAATAACTACGCGTGATATACCTGCCTGGGCAAAACTTTTTTCAACATAATCACGAATTGCAAAATCTTGATGCAGAAAATTTGCATAATCCTTGCCGGAAAACCAGCGAGAATCCCAAGTCTTATTGATTCCGATACGAAGCCCAATGGGGTTAACTTTTTGACCCATACTAATTACCTTCTTCTACAGTTTTTTCTGTGACAACAATGCGCAAGTGGCTGAAAAACTTTTTGATAATTCCGTTTTTTGAACGACCACGCGCTTGAAAACGACGCATACATAAGCCCTTGCCTACATAAGCTTCATCAACATATAAGTTGTCAACATCAAGTCCATGGTTAGCTTCAGCGTTCGCTATCGCAGAACGTAATGCCTTCAATACATCACTCGCCACTCTCTTTTGAGAAAAACGAAGAGAATTCATTGCCTTATCAACTTTTATACCGCGTATAGATTGAGCCACTAAATTCAATTTCCTGGGACTTACCCGGATATTGCGTAGCTCTACTTGCGCTGACTTTTCACTTACTTGCATACTCTAGCCTACTTCTTTTTCTTATCAGCACCATGACCATAGTAGTTCCTTGTTGGTGAAAATTCACCAAGCTTATGACCTACCATATTCTCAGATACTAATACTGGAATAAACTTTTGCCCATTATAAACACCAAATGTAACCCCCACAAATTGAGGGATAATGGTTGAACGACGAGCCCATGTTTTAATGACATCTTTACGGCCTGAAGCTTTAACAGCATCTACCTTTTTTAAAAGAAATCCATCAAAAAAAGGACCTTTCCAAACTGACCTTGGCACAACTTCCTCCGTTACGCTTTACGACGACGTACAATCATTTTTGTTGTACGCTTGTTAGTACGAGTCTTCTTACCCTTTGTCTTCTTACCCCAAGGTGTTACTGGGTGACGACCACCAGAAGTGCGTCCTTCACCACCACCATGAGGGTGATCAATTGGGTTCATTGCCACACCACGAACGATAGGTCTACGACCTAACCAACGCATACGACCAGCTTTACCGTATGAACGGTTTGAGTGATCTTGATTTGACATTGCACCAATCGATGCAAAGCACTCACCATTCACCAGCCGAACTTCACTAGAAGACAATTTCATAATGACATTATGGCCATCACGCCCCATAATTTGAGCATAACTACCAGCTGATCTTGCCAATTGTCCGCCTTTTCCAACCTTTAGTTCAATGTTGTGAACAACAGAACCAATTGGAATATTTTTAAGACGCATTGAATTGCCAGGCTTAATGTCAACCTTATCACCAGAAACCACATGATCGCCAGTCTTTAAACGTTGAGGAGCCAAAATATATCTCTGCTCACCATCGGTATACTGTATCAACGCAATAAAGCCTGTGCGGTTAGGATCATACTCAACACGCTCAACAGTTGCTATCAAATCATGCTTATCACGACGAAAATCAACCAGACGATAACTTTGCTTATGACCACCACCACGATTCCATGAGGTAATCCGGCCGTAGTTGTTGTGCCCACTTTTTGATGACTTACCAACAGTAAGCTTCTTCAAAGGTGAACCCTTCCACAACTCTGAACGATCAATGTTAACAAGCTGACGCTGTGACTGAGTTGTCGGTTTATATTTCTTTAGTGCCATATTATGCTCCCAAACCAACTGCGATTGAATCACCTGACTTCAGGCGGACAATAGCTTTTTTCGTGTCTTTGCGTCGGCCCTTACGACCTTTAAAAACTTTATTTTTACCAAATTTATTCATTGTATTTACAGATACCACACTGACATTAAACATAGCTTCAACCGCTGACTTAATATCAGTCTTTGTTGATTCTGGCAGCACATCAAATGTGTATTGTCCAAACTGCGAACCCATTTGTGTTTTTTCTGTAACCAAAGGGCGCCTAATTACATCGTATAAACGTAAAGGGGTTTTTATTTCTTTACTCATTTCAAGCGCTCCTCTAAAGCTTTAGCAGCATCTGACGTTAAAACAACTTTTTCCTTACGAATAATGTCATAAACGTTTGCACCAATTTGTGGCAGCACATCAAGACCAACAATATTGCTAATCGAACGAGCAAAGTTTACATCGACTGCATCATTAGCCACAAACAGCATTGAGCTTGAATGAAAAGCTGCTGCCAATTGCTTGTTAATTTTTGGCTCTGCAGTCATAAGATTATCGATAATAATTAAATTTCCCGCTTGCGCTTTTGCCGATAGAGCCATACGTAAACCTAATTTACGAACCTTTTTTGGCAAATCATATTCATGAGAACGAACAACTGGACCAAATATGATACCACCCTTGCGGAACTGCGCACCGCGCCTCGCTCCATGACGAGCACTACCGGTACCCTTTTGCTTGTAAATTTTTCTCGTCGAACCGCTAACTTCGCTTCTAACTTTTGTTTTATGGTTTCCTGAACGACGCTTAGCTAACTGCCATGTAACCACACGAGACAAAATATCTTCGCGAGGCGTTAATCCATAGACGAAATCATCTAATTCGATATCACCAACTGCCTTGGCATCTTGATTGACAACTTTTAACTTCATGACAACAACCTATCTTGCAACTTTAATCGCATCGCGTACATACACGATACCATTTTTGGGGCCTGGAACACTTCCACGGATAAAAACGAGACCGCGATCAGCATCAATATCTTCAACAACCAGATTTAAGGTTGTAACACGATCCACACCCATGTGTCCAGCCATTTTCTTATTCTTAAACACTTTTCCTGGATCTTGACGGTTACCCGTTGAACCATGGTGACGGTGAGTAACTGACACACCATGGGATGCTGGCATACCACCAAACCCGTGACGCTTCATTCCACCCGCAAAACCTTTACCAACAGTAATGCCTGCAATGTCCACCAATTGACCTTTTGTAAAATGATCAACATTTAGTTGAGTGCCTGCATCAAGCATGTTTTCAGGGTTAACCCTGAATTCACGCAAGTAGCGCATTGGCTCTACCTGCTTCTTCTCAAAGAAGGATCGCATTGGCTTTGAAAGCTTACTTGCAGCAATTGGGTCAGTACCCAACTGAACTGCCACATAACCATCTTTTTCAGCGGTTTTTTGAGAAACCACCACACAAGGTTTTACCTGGACAACAGTCACCGCCACTTGGGCACCTTGTTCATTAAATAACTGGGTCATACCCAACTTACGTCCGATTAATCCACTACGCATAGGACCCGCCACCTTATAACTTAATTTCCACATCCACACCGGATGCAAGGTCAAGTTTCATTAATGCATCAACTGTTTGAGGCATCCAATCAATAATATCGATCACACGCTTGTGTGTACGAATTTCAAACTGCTCACGCGACTTCTTATCGATGTGCGGTGAACGGTTTACCGTAAACTTTTGAATGTGTGTTGGCAATGGTATAGGACCGCGAACATTCGCACCTGTACGTTTTGCCGTATTCACAATTTCCTTTACAGACTGATCTAACAAACGATGATCATATGCCTGTAAACGAATTCTTATGCTTTGATTTTCCATAAAACTCGACCTTTATTCCATCCCCATTTTATTTTTGAATTTTAGCAACGACACCAGCACCGACAGTACGGCCACCTTCGCGAATCGCGAATCGTAAACCTTCATCCATCGCAATGGGTGCAATTAATTCTACATTCACATTCACGTTATCTCCTGGCATCACCATCTCGGTTCCTGCTGCCAAGGTTACCACGCCCGTTACGTCTGTTGTACGGAAGTAAAACTGTGGACGATAATTCGTGAAAAATGGTGTATGACGTCCGCCTTCATCTTTGGTCAAAATATACGCTTCTGCTTCAAAGTTTGTATGCGGTGTAATACTTCCTGGTTTCGCCAATACTTGACCACGTTCCACATCTTCACGCTTTGTTCCACGAAGAAGCGCTCCAATGTTATCTCCTGCCTGACCTTGATCAAGAAGTTTTCTAAACATTTCTACGCCAGTTACAATTGTTTTTGTCGTTGGACGAATTCCAATAATTTCCATTTCGTCGCCAACGTTTACAATACCACGCTC
>CANJXJ010000010.1 GCA_947478955.1 Alphaproteobacteria bacterium
AAACTTCAACCGATCCATCTGGTACTATTTACTGCCCCCAGAATGAAAAGATCTCGTTTCGCACAAAAACTTCAATTATCACGATAACATGAAATAATAAAAGTGCAAAAAAGTATTATGTCCCAAATAATTTTATTAAAATTTTAAGTTTATGACATGAAAAATGGGGGAATGGCTTGATGCAGATCCTATGGTCAAGCCAGAGGGAAACGAGAGAGATCAAGCCAGAGGAAAATCAAGGAGACGAGAAGAAAGATGATGTAAAACCCCATCTCAAAAGGGGCGCGCGTCAAAAAATAGTTCAATTTTTGTAATAAGGCCATCTTGTAGGGTTAATAAAGAAGCTGTGGGAATGTTTCCAATAAGCGCTGGAAAGTCTACGTCATACACCACCAATGCTTGCTCATTTGAACTAAATTTGGTCCGTACAGTAAGAGTTTGAAACAACGCCATAAACTTTTTTACAGCCTCCATCACGGGTTCTTTTCCCTTAAGTTCTGCAAAAGGACTAATGAATTGAACATTAGAATGTAAATGCTTTTCCATAATATCAAGGTTTTTCTGGCCCATGGCGGTGTAGTATGCCTCAGCTACAGTTTCATTGGTTTTATTCATCATTATTGTCTCCTAAGGTTTGTTGACGCTTGATATTGGTTATAGTAATCTATATCCAATATGTCAAATCTTAAAAGAAGAACTTATAATTCCCAAGCAAGGGATGAGCAAGCAGCACAAACTAAGACCCGCATTCTTGCTTCTGCACAAAAACTTTTTCAAACTGAAGGGTTTGAATGCGTAACAATTGAAAAATTGGCGCAGGATGCCAAAGTTTCATCACCTTCAATTTATGCACTGTTTAAATCTAAACGTGGTGTGCTTCGTGCCCTTATGGATGAAGCCCTTCCTTTTGATAAACGGGAAGCCCTTGTGGAAAAAGCTAAACAAGCAAAATCAGCGCAAGAACATCTAATGATCTCTGCTAAAATTTCACGTCAAATGTACGATGCCGAGAGAGCACAAATGGATATTTTCCGCAGCGCTTGTGGTTTAGCACCTGAGTTTAAAAAACTTGAAATAGAAAGAGAGCAACGTCGTTATCAACGCCAAGAAGAAGGCATGAAAAAAATAGCGATGGAAAAATCGTTGATAAAGGGACTTAGTTTGTCAAAAGCAAGGGACATTCTATGGGCTTTCACCGGGCGCGATATGTATCGCTTATTCGTAGTTGAACAAGGATGGACATCAAATGCTTACGAAAAATGGTTAGCCCAAATGTTAATAAAAACATTGCTTGGAGAAGATCAGCTTAAGTCACAATGTTGAAGAGCCCTTGCTAAAAAGAAGCATGCTTAAAAAAACACCTTCAAAATTGAGAAATACCTAAGCTGCCTTAGCCTTATTCAATGCTTCGTCAATGCTGCCGATCATGTAGAAATTACTTTCAGAAATATGATCGTACTCGCCTTCACAAATGCCTTTGAAGCCTTTAATCGTATCGGCTAATGACACAAGTTTTCCAGGCGTTCCAGTGAAGACTTCAGCCACGAAAAATGGTTGAGAAAGGAATCGTTGAATTTTGCGTGCCCTTGAAACAGTTAGCTTGTCTTCAGGAGATAATTCATCCATGCCCAAAATGGCAATGATATCTTGTAACGATTTATAGGTTTGCAAGATTTTTTGCACATGACGCGCCACTTGGTAATGCTCTTCGCCAACAACTTCAGCCGATAAAATACGTGATGTAGAATCGAGCGGGTCAACCGCCGGATAAATGCCTAATTCCGCAATACTTCGGCTTAATACCGTAGTGGCATCTAAGTGGGCAAAGGATGCTGCAGGAGCGGGGTCAGTCAAGTCATCAGCGGGGACATAGATAGCTTGAACCGATGTAATTGAGCCTTTAGTTGTAGATGTAATACGTTCTTGCAGGTTACCCATTTCGCTAGATAAAGTTGGTTGGTATCCAACTGCAGATGGCATACGCCCCAATAATGCTGAAACTTCGGCACCCGCTTGGGTAAAGCGGAAAATATTATCAATAAAGAACAAGACGTCTTTGCCTTCTGAATCCCGGAAATATTCAGCCACGGTCAATCCTGACAACGCTACACGAGCACGTGCTCCGGGTGGTTCATTCATTTGTCCGTAAATCAATGCGGCCTTTGATCCATCTTCATCCAGCTTAATCACTCCTGAATCAATCATTTCATGATAAAGGTCATTTCCTTCACGGGTGCGTTCACCCACGCCAGCAAAGACAGAATATCCACCATGAGCTTTAGCAACGTTGTTAATCAATTCCATAATTAAAACGGTTTTACCAACACCTGCGCCACCGAAAAGACCGATTTTACCGCCTTTGGGGTAAGGGGTTAAAAGGTCAATAACCTTAATGCCAGTGGTTAAAATTTCTGTGGCTGGGGATTGCTCAACAAATTCTGGAGCACTTCTGTGAATTGGCAATATTTGTTTAGTTTTAATGGGTCCGCGTTCATCAATTGGTTCACCAATAACATTCATAATGCGCCCCAAGGTTTCTGGACCAACGGGAACGCAAATCGGGGAGCCGGTATCAATGACTTCTTGCCCACGGTACAAACCTGCAGTGGCATCCATGGCAATCGTGCGCACGGTGCCTTCGCCTAAATGTTGGGCAACCTCTAATATCAACTTGCCTTTAGTGTTATCTTTTTGAGGAATTTCTAAAGCATTTAAAACAGGAGGCAAATGGTGTTCAAAATACACGTCAATAACAGCACCCATGATTTGTGAGATATAGCCTTTGGGTTGGGTGGTCATTGTTTTGCTCCTTCTGATCCTGCGATAATTTCAATTAATTGGGTAGTGATATGGGCTTGGCGGGTGCGGTTATATACAAGGCTCAAGTCATCAATCATATCCTTGGCATTTCGAGTGGCATTATCCATAGCAGTCATCCTTGATGCCATTTCTCCTGTCAGGGTTTCTAGCCATGTTTGGTGCAAATTTGCACTTAAGTATTGGATGAAAAAGTGAGGTAAAAAGACATCGGGAGATGGTTCAAAAATATTTATATCACAAGTAGTTTGCGTAGAATCAAACACAAAAGGACAAAGAAATTTGGAATACACTTGTTGTGATAAAATATTTTTAAATGCCGATCCTACAATGTGAATGCGCCCAATTTCACCCGATTTTTTTAATGGCTCAATTGCTTTGGCAAGGTTCAAAAATGTCTGCATGTCAGGTTTCTTGAAATTTGCACTAAAATGTAGGTTGGTATGGTAGCGATCTTTTAAAGTATCAATCGCTTTTGCCCCGAATATTACCACTTGGGCATTAAAATGTTCTTCTAGCACCTGATTGATTTTACGAATAAGGTTGTTGTGAAAACTGCCGCACAAGCCTTTTTCTGCGCCAAAAACGATTACCAAATCGCGGTCACCTTCAGCACTTAACCAGGGGGACACTATTTCTAAATCTTGGCTTACTTTTCCTAAATAGCTGCCAATCAGATTTAAGCGTTCAATGTATTCACTGCCAAAATGAACCCGTTCTTGCAATCGACGTAATTTCGCCGATGCCACCATTTTCATAGCCGCTGTAATTTTTTGCGTTGATTTAACGCTTGAGATTCTTCTACGTAGTTCTTTTAGGCTCATGGGCAAAACGACTTAAAAATTCATCTAGGAAGGTTTTTAATTTTTCTTCATGTTCAGCACTTAATACGCCCGTATGGTTTATGGCGTAAAGCAATTCTGGTTCTTGGGTTTCAAGAAGGTGCAGGTATTCTTTTTCGAATTCCTTAATGCGTTCCACATCAACTCTGTCAAGAAATCCACGTACTGCAGCAAAAAGAATAACAACTTCTTCGGCCAAGGAACGGGGTTTTTGCTGCCCTTGTTTTAATAGTTCTGTAAGTTTAGCGCCTCTGGACAAAAGCGCTTGGGTATTGGCATCAAGATCGCTAGCGAATTGAGAAAATGCTAGCATTTCCCGGTATTGAGCAAGTTCTAATTTTATTTTACCCGCAACGCTTTTCATGGCTTTGGTTTGAGCAGCAGAGCCCACACGGCTAACAGAAAGCCCAACGTTAATTGCCGGACGAATACCTTGATAAAACAATTCCGTTTCTAAAAATATTTGCCCGTCAGTAATTGAAATCACGTTTGTGGGGATATATGCCGAAACGTCCCCCGCTTGGGTTTCAATAATTGGCAGGGCCGTAAGTGAACCGCCACCAAGCTCATCATTTAATTTAGAGGCACGTTCTAAAAGCCGTGAATGCAAATAAAATACGTCACCGGGGTAAGCTTCACGCCCTGGTGGACGACGCAATAGCAATGACATTTGGCGATAAGCTACAGCATGCTTGGAAAGGTCATCATAAATAATTAAAGCGTGCATGCCATTGTCACGGAAATATTCTCCCATTGTACAAGCGGTATATGGGGCAAGATATTGCAGGGGCGCCGGGTCAGAAGCGGTTGCGGCAACGACAATAGTATAGTCCATCGCCCCATGGTCTTTTAGGGTTTTGACCAGTTGTGCTACCGATGAGCGCTTTTGACCAATGGCTACATAAATGCAATACAAGTGCTTTTTAGGGTCGGGGCCCTTGTTAATCTCTTTTTGATTTAAAATCGCATCAATAGCGATGGTAGTTTTACCGGTTTGCCGGTCACCAATAATAAGTTCTCGTTGACCACGCCCAATTGGTACTAGCGCATCAATGGCGGTAATACCGGTTAGCATTGGTTCATGTACAGATTTACGGGCTATAATACCAGGGGCCTTACGCTCAACTGGGGTGGGGGTGACATTTTCCAGGGGACCCATATCATCAATAGGATTTCCCAAAGCATCGACCACGCGTCCTAGTAATCCTTTACCTACATTCACGTTAACAATTTGATGGGTTCTACGCGCTTGGTTGCCTTCTTTAACAAGTTGGTCATTGCCGACAATCACTACGCCCACGTGATCAACCTCAAGGTTTTCAGCAATGCCACGTACTGGCGTACCGTCTTCAGTGATAATATCAACCCATTCGCCTGCTTGAACATTATCAAGACCATAAATGCGTGCAATGCCATCACCAACTGAAAGTACTATACCAACCTCGTACGCATCAAAAGCTTGACCAGCATGATGTAGATTTTTTCTGATGATATCGCTGATTTCAGTAGCGCGATTTTGCATAAATTTTAAGCCTCTTTGAGTTGGTAAGACAGACGATCTAGGCGGCTTTTTAAACTATAGTCTAAGCAACGCTCATGAATAAAAGCTCTAAAACCACCTAAAAGTTCTGGGACTTGTGCGTGTTCAAATCGATAAGAGTAATTTGGATACATTTTTTTAAGTAAGCTCTCGATAGCACGAAGATGTTGTTCGTTAATAGATACGATTTCTATGCGAACAGGTATTGTGTCGGTTTGAATATCAACAAGAGCTTTAAAATCTTTAAAAAAATTTAAAAGCAAGGCACAACGCTTGTTGGTTGCAATCACCTTTAAGAAATTCATAAATAGCTTAGAAAAGTTCATGAGTTTTCCAATTTCTTCAAAGATCTCAATGGCATTTTTTATACGAAGCAATTGACCTTTTAAGATATGAGCAAGATCCAAATTATTTTTAAGCAGAGCTTCGAAAACGTTGATGTCATTCAAAACTGCTTCAAGACTTTTTGCTTCCAATGCTTCCTGATACAAAGCAGTTGCGTAACGCCCTGTTAGGCTTACTCGAAGCTGAACACGTTGAACTTGCATGTGTTGGCCCTGCATGTTTTCCTAAAGAAGATATACTTCTCCAAAGGGTAGCATAGCAGCCCATGATGAGCAATTGGGCAAGGGTAATATTACCAACACGTTCACATAATTTCACGCATCATTTGAAACAGTGTTAAGGCTTTTCTTGTTACGCTTTACAGTGACTAGTTATCATCCAGGCCATTTTTTCATGTTCTTGAAGCCTGCCAATAAGAAAGTCTAAGGTTCCTTGATCTTGAGTTTTTGTCACACATTCTATCGATTTTCTAAGAATGCCAATAACAATGCGATGATCTTTGGCTAATTCTTGCAACATTGAGGTTCCATCTTGGATCAGCCCTGCTTCCTTTACGCTCGCTACCTTTAAATACCCAGCCATAGAACCAGGCGCGTATTCCCCAAGCATCCGGATACGTTCAGCAATTTCATCAATAGCTTCAATCAACATTTCATAATGGTTGCCAAAAAAATCATGTAGCATGGCAAAACGTGGATCTTCAACATTCCAGTGAAAATTTTGCGTCTTAACAGATAACACATAGGTGTTTGCTAACAATTCGTTTAAGGAATCCACCGAAATTTTTATATCTTCTTTATCCAAATGCACGGAATTTTACCTTTATCGATGTGCTTAATTCTAGATTCATTTAATCATGAAATCGTTAAATCTTTGATAAAAGTTTGAAAAATTAACGCTGAATCACTATACAAGTAGTGTGGTAAAGGTGAAGAAATTATTTATTATGATCACATGGTTAGACATCATACTTGAAAGCCTAATAATTTACTGGCGCGTAAACAAAAAACGTCACAAGCGGCACAAAATTAAAGTTGGAGAATTTGAAATGATAGCTAGCGAAAGTATAGAAAAATGCCATCGTGGCTTATTGCGATCTTTCTGGCACTGGTTATGGGAATCAGATAGTTCTTTTTAATTTACTGATAACGAAGTTGATCGTTGCTTTTATGGACGTGGCGGCGGAAAAATTAATAATATTTATCGCTGCATATATGGAAGTGACGGTAAAAAAACTAATGACTAAAAATCAAAAGTAATTTTTGCGCAAATCACATGTTTGGCTTATTCTCAAGCAAAAGAACATTTGAAATTTAGCTAAATGGATCATAACCGCATTCATGTTCCCCCTTCAGTTTACACACCAAACAAAACATTGAATGAAATTTTATATCCTGAAACTTCTGCTTATGACGAAGGGTACTTAAAGGTTTCTTCTGTTCACAACGTTTATTATGCGCAATATGGCAATCCTGATGGCATACCCGTATTAGTTGTCCATGGCGGGCCAGGTGCAGGGTGTAATACTTCTCATGTGCGTGTATGTGACCCCACCTATTTCCGGATTATTTGTCTGGATCAGAGGGGCGCTGTGCGCTCTCAGCCAATGGGTGAAATAAGGGAAAATACGACACTTGATCTTATTGCTGATATGGAAAAATTGCGCATGCATTTGAACATTGATCAATGGATTTTATGGGGTTTTTCCTGGGGAAGCGCTTTATCATTAGCCTATAGCCAACATTATCCTAATGCTGTCATAGGTTTAGTCTTACGTGGGGTTTTCTTAGGCCGTGAAGAAGAGTGCCTGCAACTTATCAACAACATGAAAGATCATTTCCCTGAAGCTTGGCAAGAATTTGCTGAATTTTTACCAGAGAATGAACGTCATGATTTATTAAAAGCATACTATCTTCGTGTAATCGATCCCGATCCTAAGGTACATCTGCCCGCTGCAAAAGCTTTCATGAAGTACGATATTATTTGTTCTACCTTGTTAAAACGTGACGATTTAGTCGAGCAATTTTTGGAAAACTCAGTCCAGGTGCTGTGCGTGACGCGTATATTTATGCATTACGCCTACCACCAATGCTTTTTTACGCCCAATCAATTGCTCAATAATGCGCATAAAATTAAGCACTTACCCGTTACGATTATTCACGGCCGTTACGATGTTATTACAAGGCCGCAAGCTGCTTATGAGTTGCATAAGGCGTTGCCGAATTCAAAACTAATTTTTATTCAAGATGCTGGACACGCAGGGATAGAACCTGGAATTTCTACAGCTGTTGTCAAAACGTTTAATAACTTTAAGGAATGCAAAGAATTATAGTTTGTATTTAGGCATCAAGAAAGTTGCGTTTGCTGAATCTGCGCCAGCTCCATTACTCGCTCCCTAATACTAAGATGCGCTGCCTTATAAGCAAAAGGATTATCGCTTAAGCAGTCATTCATACAATCTTGAATAGACCAAATGTCCAGGCTTTGCACCATGTTTTCAATAGTTTCAACAGAATTTGGATTGATTGAAAAATAGCGTAATCCTATTCCCAATAGGGCCATGGCTTCAAGGGGACGGCTTGCCATTTCGCCGCATAAACTTACACTCACCCCTTTTGCATTGGCTTGATCAATAATTGTTTTAAGCATTTGCATAAAGGCACGAGAGAGGAAATCATAGCGCCTGCTCATGACCGCATCAGAGCGATCAATAGCAAAGAAAAATTGAAACAAATCATTACTGCCAATCGAAATAAAATCAACTAGATCTAGAAATTGCGTAAGCTGAAACACAACCGATGGCACTTCAACCATTGCGCCAACCCGAACGGTAGTAGGTGCGGCGTGACCTAAGTTTTTTTCACGATCAAGTTCTTTTTGTAAAAGCTCCCTGACAAAGCGCATTTCTTGGGCTTCGCTTATCATGGGAAACATTATGTGCAAAGGCAGGTCTGGGTAATCGCACGTAACACGCGCCCTGATCATGGCACGTAGTTGCAAACGAATGAGAGATGGACGCTGAAGTGTAAACCTTGAATGTCGCCAACCTTTTGAAGGTTCCTTGAAACTTTTATGAAGTGATTGAAAGGTTTTATCGCCTCCTACATCAAGGGCCCGAAAAACAACAAATTTGTCTTTGGCCTTATTCATAACCTGCAGGTACAACCTGGTTTGGGTTTGGACATCAGGCCAACGCTCACTCATCATAAATGGAATTTCGGTTCTGTATAACCCAACCCCTTTTATTGTAGAACGCTCAAGGCATTCTAGGTCTTCATTTATGTTTGCATTAATAAGAATATGTACCGGTGTTCCATCCCGTGAAATGACAGCTCCTTTGGCGACAGCATCAGATGGTTTGCTAAATTGGGGCTTTTTAGAAGTATCATAATTGGCGACGATTGCACTTAAAGGGCGTACATAAATACGACCTAAATCGCCATCAACTAATAATTCATCATTGTTATTAATAAACTTTTTAAGTTCAATAACACCGCCCACCACCGGAATACCCCTAGACCTTGCGATAATCATTCCGTGAGATAAAAAGCTATTATCCTCAACCACCATCGCAACCAAGTTTGCTTGGTCAAATTGCATCATTTCAACTGGAGAAATGGTTTTAGCACACAAAACAATAGGTTTAGTTTTGTCTATTTCAATTTCTTTTTTGGCCAAACATTGACGAACAAGTTGAGTAATTCCCCTAACTTCTTGGAAGCGCGCATGCCAGAAGCTATCGCCACCAAAGGCTAAATCTAGATCTTCTAAAACTTTATCAAGCGCATACGCAATGTTTTGCTTACTTTGGATTTCATCGATAACACGCTGTTGCCATGCAGGGTCTTGCAATAATGCTTTTTGTACTAATATCAACTCTCGATTTTGTTCTTGGAAAATATTAAGATTTTCACCACACAATTCTACGGCTTGATCAACCGCATGAAGAAATCGTTCTTCTTTTTGCTTAGTAGATAGTTGTGTATCTTCTGTATACTCGGGGTCATACATATAGGCATGGCCATGGGCAATGCCTAAGTTTAAACTCATTCCTTCAATAGTGATCTGTGGCTGGGTAAAAGGGGCTTTCTCATTCATGAATAGGGCGCCCATCTTGTCATTCCCGCGTAGGCGGGGATCAAGGCATATATTGCTGTACTCATGGGGTAGGAAGTCCTAGGTGTTGATAACCGGTAGGTGTTAACACTCTCCCACGACTTGTGCGCTGTATTAGCCCAAGCTGAATTAAGTATGGCTCTACAACTTCTTCAATGGTGTCAGTTTGTTCAGCAAGATATGCAGCAAGCGTTTCAACACCAACTGGTCCGCCGCTGTAATGGCTGGCCATGGCTTGTAAATACCGTAAATCTTGTTGATCGAGTCCTTTTTGGTCAACTTCTAAGCGGGCTAATGTTTGTTTCGCTGTTTGTGCATTTATATGATTACTTGCATAGATCATGGCAAAATCGCGAATGCGTCTTAAGATGCGTCCTGAAATTCTAGGAGTGCCACGACACCTTGAGGCAATTTCTAAAGCAGCATCAGCATCTATGCTAACGTTTAAAATCTTAGCTGCTCTTAGAATAATTTCTGCTAGTTCACTATGGTCATAAAACTGTAAACGCAAGGGGATACCAAACCGCTCACGAAGCGGCTGAGTTAATAAACCTGATCGGGTAGTAGCGCCAATTAAAGTAAATTTTGGCAGGTCTAAGCGGATAGATCGGGCAGCAGGCCCTTCGCCTATCATGACATCTAGCTTAAAATCTTCAATTGCTGAATATAAAACTTCTTCAACCGCGGGATTTAGACGGTGAATTTCATCAATGAATAAAACATCGTTCGGCTGTAAGTTCGTAAGGATTGCCGCCAAATCTCCAGCTTTTGAAATAATTGGGCCGGAAGTTGTTTTGAATCCTACTCCCATTTCACGAGCAATAATTTGCGCTAAGGTAGTTTTTCCAAGGCCTGGCGGTCCATGTAAAAGCACATGATCAAGCGCTTCTTGGCGTTTTTTTGCAGCATTGATATATACAAGTAAATTTTCCCGAAGAGGCTGTTGACCAATAAAATCATTAAGAATTATTGGACGAATGGTTGCTTCCCAATCGTCTTCAAACAAGGCTTCGGCATCGATTAAACGTTCAGCCATAACGAGCCTGGAATTCTTGTAAGGATAGCCTTACCAATGTTTCAAGTGTAATAGGAGGAGCCATTTTTTGGGCCGCTTTTGAAACAGCAGTTTCAGCATCATTTTTGCTATACCCAAGATTCATTAAAGCAGATATTGCATCATCAATTTCTGTTGAGGCCGGTATATTTGCATTAACATTTTGAGCTGATACACCAAAAACAACTGGCAGATCTTTTTTGCCCTTAAGTTCTAATACAATACGGCTGGCAAGTTTCGGCCCGACGCCATCTGCCTTGGAAAGAGCGCTACTTTTCTGATTGATAATTGCATCACCAATTTCTGCAGCGGTTAAGCTTGATAAAATGGACAACGCAACCTTAGCGCCAACCCCTTGAACAGATGTGAGAATGCGAAACCAATCAACTTCTTGTTCAATCAAAAAACCACATAGGTGTGGCTGTTCATTACGCAATACAGTTTCTGTCCATAATACTAAAGGATCATTTAACCCAGGCAATTGATGTAACGTTCTTTTTGAAACCAATACACGATACGCCACACCCATTACGTCAATGAGTACAGCGTCTTCATAAATACGGTCTAAAATGCCGGTTAGTTTAGCAATCACAATAGTCTAATTTATTGTCTTTACCGAACTCTACCACAAAAAATAGATAGTTTAGAAATTTTTCCCAAATTAACTATTGCAGAAAGGAAGTTTTATTAAGGTCATGAAATTCAGCAATTTTTAAAATGATTGGCTGCAAATGGGTTGGGGTATTTTGTATCGATAAAACCCACTCTTGAATTTCACCATCTGTATATTCTAGCAACTCTTTATAGGCTTTAATATCAGCATCTGAACACGCTTCAAGTGCATGTTTGGCAAAAGAAGATAAGATAAAGTCCCCTTCTTTGGTGCCACGGTAATGACTCTTATATATAAGTTTTTTTAACATACTCATAAGTGTATACCAATAAATACATTACATTCAAAAAATCTTTTAAGAGTATATGCCCACTTCCTTTGCTTGAGCAAAATACATTCTTTATTGTAAATCCAAATATTGACTATGGAGAAAATATTTAGTACTCTACTACGTCAACTAAAAACTATTTTGAGTGGTTTTCACTTAAAATGAAGATAGTATACACAGCTTGAATGCCAAAGGCTTTCGGTAGTGTTTGCTATTTTTAACAACTTTAAGGTAAATAAAGAGATGAGTAAAACAGATACTACTACGCCAGAGTTTACGGGCTTACGTGCTCGACTTTGGCCAATTCACGCACATGAACTAAAGAAATTTATTCCCCTTGGCATTATCATGTTCTGCCTTTTGTTCAACTATACAGTTCTTCGTGACACGAAGGATTCATTGGTAGTTAACTCAGCGGGAGCTGGCGCAATTACATTCTTAAAATTGTATTGCGTTACTCCAGCGGCAGTATTGTTTGTGATTTTGTATGCAAAACTCACAAACGTTATGACCCGTGAAAATGTGTTCTATGCTGTTGTTGCGCCATTCATCATATTTTTTGGTATTTTTGGATTTATTATTTATCCAAACCTTCATATGCTTCACCCTTCAGTTGAATCAATTCAAGCCCTACATGCTGCTTATCCAGCGCTAAGTGGATTCATTGATTTGTACGCATATTGGGCATTTTCTCTGTTCTATGTTCTTTCCGAAATTTGGGGAAGCGCGATGATTGCCCTTATGTTCTGGCAATTTGCCAACCATGTGGTGCGTCTACGTGAGTCAAAGCGTTTTTATGGTTTATTCGCCGTTATTGGAAATGCTGCGTTAGTGGTTTCAGGTCCTACAGTTATGTTTTGTTCTGAAAACATTAAGCATATGGTCCCAGCGGGTGTAGATCCTTGGCAGATTACTTTATATCTTCTAATGTCTACGGTTGTTATCATGGGATTAATCGCTATGTACACATACCGTTGGATGCACAAAGAAGTATTAACTAACAAGTTGTACTTTAACCCTGAAGAAGATGGTGCCCCAAAGAAAAAGAAAAAAGAAAAACCAGGTCTTGGGGAAAGCTTCAAAATCATTATTCAGTCTCCTGAACTTGGTTTGATTGCGCTTTTGATCATGGCTTATGGTGTAACTATTAACCTAGTTGAAGTTCAATGGAAAAACCAATTAGGCTTATTCTGTTCTGGTGATAAAGGACTTTTCAACTATTACATGGGTATTTTGTCGACCTCAACTGGTATCTTCACCATTCTATTTGGACTGTTTGTTGGTTCAAATATCTTGCGTAAAGTAAGTTGGGCTAAAGCTGCGATGATTACTCCTTTGGTAATTTTGGTTGGTGGCGGAGCATTCTTTTGCTTTATCTTAGCAGAAGGCTTAATGGAACCGTTTTTGCAATTCTTTAACACCCATGCAATTGCTGCGGCAACCGTTATCGGTTTAGGTATCGTTGTTGTATCAAAAGCTATCAAATACATTTTGTTCGATCCCACAAAGGAAATGGCTTACATTCCATTAGATGATGAGCTAAAGACAAAAGGTAAAGCAGCTGTTGACGTTATTGGTGGTCGTGCTGGTAAAGCCGGTGGAGCTTTTGTACAAAACATGTTGTTGATTGCATTTGCAACTAAAGACGTTGTGGCAATTGCACCAATTGCATTTGCAGTGTTTGCGATCGTTGCAGTAGCTTGGCTATATGCTGTGAAAGCACTTTCTGTAAAAGTGACTGCAGCTGTACTCAAGAAAAAGCTAGAAACTGAAGCAAACGCAGTTTAATAGCTGTTAAAAAACTATTATTAAGCTACTATGAGGGGTGCCTAAAGCACCCCTTTTTTTATGAAATTAAATTACGAAAACTTATATTCCCAACAGGGGTTAAACGAATTACATGAATGCTTTTTGCAATTTGTAAAAGCAAAAGATTCACATTTCGACTTTCCACTCATTGAAACAGCTGAGTACTTGGAAGAATTTTTGTGTGAGCAGTTTGGGTTAAAGCAAGCCTTGGTTGCCGTATACAAGAACATTTCAGAGCACAGCCTAATTGCCTATGCTAAACGGCAATTTGTGCAGCGCCATGCGTTGAAAGCATTTCCTGAGCCTCAGGATGATTGGCAGCATCTGTACGCATTTACCAATGCGGTAGCATTTGCCAATACCGCGTGTGATGCCCTTGAACATTCCAAGCCTATCTTAGATGATTTATCAAAATATGCATCCTGGGCTGTGCTTACAACCATGGGAAAACAAAAACATAAACTGGATTCACTATTTAGTTTGCCAGAAAAAATTAACCCGCATTTTGCTTTACGAAATGTTCAAAAAGTAGATGATACTTACATTACAACCACTCATAGAAACCGTGAGGGCTTTGGGTTAACAGACCCTGGTTTTTCAAATCCTCAATCAGCTAGCGAAGCACATTACTGCATTTTGTGTCATAATCAAGGTAAAGACAGTTGCCGTACCGGGTTAGCACAGAAGCCTAAGAAACCCGGATGTCCCTTAGACCTTAAAATCTCCCAAATGCACGCCCTAAAGCGCAGTGAATTGAACATTGCAGCCCTTGCGGTGATCATGATTGATAACCCCATGGTTGCAGCAACTGGTCACCGTATTTGTAATGATTGTATGAAATCATGCATTTTTCAAAAACAAACACCAGTGAACACGCCTGGGGTTGAAACCAATATTTTAAATGCTGTGCTTAGCCTGCCTTATGGATTTGAAATTTATAGCTTACTTACCCGCTGGAATCCTTTAAATTTTGCCCAAGCATTGCCCGCCATTGAAACGGGTTACCAAGTACTTGTTGTAGGCCTTGGCCCGGCTGGATTCAGTTTAGCCCATTATCTTGAAAGAGACGGTCATAAGGTTATAGGGATTGATGGAGCTAAGCTTGAACCACTGCCAAAGCAGCTTTTGGAAAAAAATCTCATAAAGGATATTAATACGCTGTATGAAAAACTTGATGAACGCATTCTCAGCGGCTTCGGCGGTGTTGCTGAATATGGCATTACGGTTAGGTGGAACAAAAATTATTTAAAAATATTACGCCTACTGCTTGAACGCAGAAGCAATATTAAATTTTTTGGATCGACCCGTTATGGTGGTCAGATAAATGAAGGTAATTATAAAACACTAGGATTAGATGCGGTCGCATTATGTACAGGAGCGGGAGCTCCGAAGCTGCCCAACATTCCAGGTGCTCTAACTCCCGGTGTGCGCTTAGCTAGTGACTTTCTAATGGCTCTACAGTTAACAGGCGCTGCTAAAAAAGATTCCCTAGCTAACTTACAAATTCTGGGCCCGATTTTAGTGATCGGTGGGGGACTTACAGCAATTGATACAGCAACTGAAGCCAAGGCGTATTACACGGTTCAGGCTAAAAAATTTAAACATCGCTATAACCAACTGTTGGCAGCCTATGGTGAGGCGGAGCTAAAAAGGTGGTGGACACCTCAAGATCATGTTGATGCAGAGCAGTTGTTGACTGTTGAAGCAACAGACGTACGGATTATTTACCGCGCTGATATAACGAATGCACCAAGCTACGCTCTTAATCATGAAGAGGTTGAAAAAGCCTTAGAAGAAGGCATTGTTTTTGAGCATAACCTTGTACCACTACGCATTGAAAAAGATAATGCAGGTCAGGTTAAAGGTTTATGGGCAATGCGGGGAGATATGCAAGAATTTCTTCCCGCCCGTTGCATTATTATGGCGGTGGGCACCCAACATGAACCTTTGAATGAGTACCATCCTAGTTTTGGCGATGCAAACCCTACTTATGCAGGTAGTGTAGTAAAGGCCATTGCAAGCGCCAAAAATGGTTATAAGGCTATTAGCGATGAATTAAAATCTAATCCGCCTTTACCTAAAGTTAATTTGTTGCCTCTTTTAAAAGCGGAAGTAATCGCAATTTCCAGGCTGTCAAAAAATCTTGTTCAAGTTGAAATTAAGGCACCGCTTGCAGCTAAGACTTTTGAGCCTGGTCAATTTTACCGTCTTCAAAATTTTGAATCTCATGCACCAATCGTTCATGATACGCGTCTATACATGGAAGCATTGGCACTTACACCTGTAAAGGTTGATAAAACAACTGGAATACTTACCTTTGTGATTGTGGAAATAGGCTGCTCGTCCATGCTGGTGCAATACCTCAAACCAGGTGAAGCCATTAGTTTAATGGGTCCAACAGGAACTCCTACAGATCTGCCTGCTAGCCAAAATGTTTTACTTGTTGGTGGGGGGCATTTTAATTTAGCCCTTATTCACCAAGCTGAAGCTTTAAAAGAAAGAGGCAATACAGTTCATTGGTTAGCTGGATACCGTTCAAGTACAGATAGAACGCATGCTAACGATATGGAAGTAACAACGGACAAAATGTGGTGGTATTACACAGAAGCCATTAAAAATGAACATTCTGGCAATATTATTGATGGCCTACGTCACTTAAAAAATGAAAATATTTTACAAACAATTGATTGGCTTTTTGTGATGGGCTCAACCCCGATGCAAGAAGCAATTGCCAGGGAACTTCAATCGTTAAAAAGCATATTAAAACCCACACTCAACACAATTGCTAATATCAATATTCCCATGCAGTGTATGATGCAAGGTATATGTGGGCAATGTGTTATAATGAACGAACAAGGCCCCCAGTTTTGCTGCAAAGCACAAGAATGGAGCATTGAATCCATGCCGTTTGAGGCATTGCAAAATCGAAGCAAGCAAAATAGCTTGCTGGAAAAAATATCACGCCTTTGGCTAAAGCATGTAAGCGAAAACGAATAAGTTTATACGAGGTATCAAAATGCAAAAACCTTTACCCGCTACTCTAGGTGAACGATGGTCTGATAAAGTCGCGGAATTTGGCGGCAGCTGGACTTTTATTATCCTTTTTTCAATAATGATGAGTATTTGGATTGGCCTTAATTCTTGGGCTCTGTTTTTTCAACCATTTGACCCCTACCCTTACATATTTTTAAATTTAGTATTGTCATGCATAGCAGCACTTCAGGCACCCATCATTATGATGAGCCAAAATCGCCAAGAAGCAAAAGATAGAATACGCGCAGAGCAAGACTATCAAATTAACCTCAGAGCCGAACATGAAATCCAGCAACTACGTCATTGTTTGAAAGAACTTACAATTACTCAGCAAGATCATTTTAATAAGCTTAATGAAGCCATTAACAAGTCTAAAGCACTCTAGTGCATCGATGCCTTGCGGTGCATAATAAGGCCACTAATCAAAATACCAATGCTGACAATCCCCACAATAATTGTAGCCAGGGCATTCAGTTCCGGAGTGATTCCCGTTTTAACGCTAGAAAAAACTAATATGGGTAAGGTTGTCGCACCAGGCCCTGCTAGAAAGCTAGCAATGACGACATCATCCAAAGACAGGGCAAAAGCCAATAACCAACCGGCTAACAAGGATGGAAAAATTAGCGGAAGAGTTATTTTAAATAAAACAGTGGTGGGTTTTGCACCCAGATCCATAGCTGCTTCTTCTAATGATGTATCAAAATCAATAAGCCGAGCTTGAATAACAAGGTACACATAAGACATAGTAAGGGTTATATGGGCAATGATAATTGTTAACATGCCTCGCTCAGACGGCCATCCAATGGAACGCTCTAAAGTTACAAACATGAGCAAAAGAGCTAGGCCTGTGATAACTTCGGGCATTACGAGTGGCGCAGATATTAATCCACTAAATAACGTTTTGCCGCGAAAACGCTTAAACCGCACCATAATAATCGCCGCCATCGTCCCAAACGCCACAGCCATGGTGGCAACAATTGCAGCAATTTCAAAGCTGTTTAACACCGCGTGAATTAAAGCATCATCTTCAAATAATTTGGTATACCAACGGGTAGAAAAACCGGACCATACTCCTATAATCCTGGAATCATTAAAGGAATAAACCATTAAGTACAAAATTGGTATGTATAAAAAACCATACCCAAAAATAAGCGCCCCTAAGTTAAATTTTGAAAACCTAATCATATGTGTGCTGCTTTCTCAGTTGCTTCTAACTGGCGATTTTTCAATATCATGATTGGCACAACAAATAATAGCACCATAAGAACTGCCACCGCACTTGCTAATGGCCAATTTCTGTTGTTAAAGAATTCCCACCAAAGCACGCGCCCAATAGTTACGGTTTCAGGACCACCAAGAATTTCTGGAATAACAAACTCGCCTATTGAGGGAAGAAATACAAGGATAATACCTGCAATGATTCCTTGCTTTGATAATGGCACTGTGATGCTCCAAAAAGCTCTCCACGGAGGGCATCCTAAGTCATGAGCTGCTTCGATAAAGTCATCATTTATTTTTATTAAGGAGGCATAAATTGGAAAAACCATAAACGGTAAATAGCAGTATATAATACCTAAACAAACTGCGGCATCGTTATCAAGTAGCTGCAATGGATCACTGATTATATGCAGTTTTAAAAGAATACTGTTAACAAGCCCCTTACTACTTAGCATTGCCATCCACGCATATACCCTAATAAGAAATGATGTCCAGAAGGGCAAAGCAATCATTAGCAATAGCGGCATTCGAAGTGAAGATCTAACCCTTGAAATGCTGTAAGCAATCATGTAACCAATAATCAAGCAACCGACTGTTGAAAATAGGGCTATTCTTAAGGAACTAAACACCGCATGAATATAAAAATTATCTGTAAAAACTATCCAGTAGCTTTCAAAATGTAGTCTAATTTTTAAAAGCAGATCTGGGGTCCATTCCACAATATTTCGAAATGGTGGTATGCCTACTTGAAGTTCAGAAAAACTGATTTTGAAAATTATTAAAAATGGAAAAAGAAAAAATAGCGCAAGCCAAGCATAAGGAATTGAAATCACAAGCCACTTATCGCGTAACTTTTTTCCTATATCGCGAAGCTCTCCCCAAAGGAAATCCCAAAAATGTTCGAGTAGTTGAACAATCATACGCTTAAAACGACTCCATTTTCAGGCCTCCAAAAAAGATAAACCTCATCGTCCCATTTTACGTCACGCTCAGATAAACGTAGCAAATTGGGTAGGGATGCCTGAATTATTTTCCCCGATTCCAACTGCACGTGGTAAATACTTATATCGCCAAGATAGCCAATTTCGCGCACGATTCCCTTTGTGCAGTTTCTTCCCAAATGTGGGTTGGGCGTTGTTGATATCATGACTTTTTCTGGGCGAAGGGCCACTGTAACATTGGCCCCCACAGGCATAGATGCAGAATGGGTCACATATAATTCGCACCCTGCTTCTGATGATTCAATTACGACATGGTCAGGCTCATCTTCAATAACAACGCCTTCAAACATATTCATAGAACCAATAAATTCTGCCACAAACCTTGAATGGGGAAATTCATAAATCTCATGGGGTTTTCCAATTTGCCTAATTTGCCCTTCATCCATTACGCCAATGCGGCTAGACATAGTCATGGCTTCTTCTTGGTCATGGGTTACCACAACGAAGGTGATTCCCACACGTTCTTGAATGTTGACCAATTCAAACTGAGTTTTTTCACGAAGCTTTTTATCCAAAGCCCCCAAAGGCTCATCAAGCAGCAAGAGTTTTGGTCGTTTAGCAAGGCTACGCGCCAGCGCAACACGCTGTTGTTGCCCACCTGAAAGTTGTCCCGGTTTTCGGTCACGATATTTACGAAGTTGTACCAAATCGAGAACTTCATCTACACGCTCAGTAATTTGATTCTTTGAAAGTCGTTCTTGCTTTAAGCCAAAGCTGATGTTGTCTTGAACGGTCATATGCGGGAATAATGCATAAGATTGAAACATCATGCTCACAGGGCGTTTGTAGGGCGGAAGATCAGTAATATCTAAATCATCAATAACAATTCGTCCACTTGATGGTTTTTCAAGGCCAGCTAAGATACGAAGTAAAGTTGATTTGCCACAGCCAGACCCACCAAGCAGTGCAAACAGCTCTCCTCGATAAATTGATAAAGATAAGTTTTTAACAGCAACCGTTGCCCCAAAATTTTTATTTATATTTTCAATTAAAACGTAGGGCTTAACTTTTGGATCTTGCCAGGGCTCTAGGTTTTTTAAAAATTCTCTGTTTCCAGCATTTGACATGTCATTTTTCCTTAGTATTCATTAAGACGAATTTTGGCCCATACCCTGGTACGTTCACGTTCAAATTGTATTTCCTCATGCGTTTTTGGAGGAGTGTTTAAAAATAATTTTTTTAATGTATTTTTCCCAGGATAAATACCTTCATTTTTTAAAACATCATCAGGTAGGTATTTTTTAGCACTACTTACTGCAACACCATGTTTTGTGTTTTCGCAAATACGTGCGGCAATATGTGGCTTTAGCAAAAAGTTTATAAACGCATGAGCATTTTTAGGATGTGGTGCACCTTGCGGAATAGCCATTGCATCAATCCACACAACACCACCTTCTGAGGGAATAAAGTATTCAATATGTTTACCCTGTTCTTTTGCTTCATCAATGGCTTGTTGTGCTTCACCAGACCAAACCAACGCTATTGCTGTATCACCTAAAACAATATCATTCACAACTCTTGAAGAAGTAAACCGCTTAACAAAGGGGCGCATTTTCATCAGATGGCGCGCTGCCAAATCAAGGTCTTCTGGCGACGATGAATTAGGATTTTTACCCAAATACAGTAACGCATATGGAATAACATCCACACCTTCTTCAAGTAATGAAATGCCTTGTTTGCTAAGCTTTTTAAGATTTTCAGGATCAAATAGTAAGCTCAAGTTTTGCGGAAATCCTTCAGGGAAAACTTGGTCCAAAATATCTTTATTGTAAACAATTCCAATCGTTCCCCAAAAATAAGGAAGAGAATAGGTAATGTCCTTATCAACACCTCGCATCCAGCGCACAACAAGCGAATCAAGTTCAGCAATATTTGGCAATAAATTTTTATCTAGCTTTTGATAAACTCCTGCTTGAATTTGCCAGGCTACATAGGGATTTGTTGTTGGAAACACCACATCAAACCCGCTATTACTCGCAAGAAGCTTTGCCTCTAAAACTTCGTTATTATCGTAAGCATCCAAACGAACGGTTATGCCTGTCTCGGTTTCAAATTCTTTAATTGTTTCTGAATCAATTAACCCATACCAACAATAAACGTTTACGTAGCGATCTTCAGCCTGTGCTGGAGATGGTTTAAAATAATACCAAACACCAGCGCTAAGCAGACTCACCAAAAGCAGTAAACGAAATAAAATACGAGAGAACATCTAACTACGCCAAACAATGCGATTAATTAGAAACTGTAATATCCCCACAAACACAGAAACAGATGTTAATGTTATAATAGTATATTCCATTGGAGAATCATGGGCGTACTGCGCAATGGGTAACATCCAATTTTGATCAGGCATTGCTTGTATTTTTTTTAAAATCATTGGGAACTTGTTAAAGAAATTTTTGCCATTGGACGTAGTTTGCCAGTTCACAAGCTTTAACTCAAAGTACATCTTTGATGCTATTGCCATTAAAACAAATGCACCAATCACCTTTAAAACTTTAGGACTAAATTTATAAGCTAGCCGTGCCCCGATGATTGAGCCGATTACACTGCTGACCACCAGAATAGGGAGCAGCACAAAATCAACCGGTGCTTGGCCAACACTTGCGATAAAAGTAACAACAATATTTATGCCAAAACCAGCAAGCAAAGATGTTCCTGAAACCACAGGAGAACTACGACCCAACAAGTACATTAAAATAGGGGCCATCAGCAAGCTATTCCCACCGCCTAAGCTGGTAGTTACAGTTCCGGTAAAAAAGCCAACCCCAATAGGCACCAAAATGCTCATTTCAACTCGGGACCTTAGAAAAATTTTATGCCACGGAAAATAAATCATCCAGCGGCGCATCATGGCCCCTTTTTCAGTTCTTGCACGGGTTGGACGTTGCGATTGAATAAAAGTTACAACACTGCTTACGATCAAAACAAGGAATACAATAATTTTTAAAACTGCGTAGCTACCAGCTTTGGCTTCAACCAGATGAAGCGCAAATTTTTCAGCCAATGCGCCAGCAAGCCCACCCACAAATAAATACCAAGCAAGACTAATATCAACATCCCGTTCTTGCTGATAGGCCAAAAAGCCGCTGAAATTTGTACCTACAGAATTATTTAATTGGGTTGAAATGGCAACTCCTGAGGGTATACCAATGCTCATCAGACTGGGGGTAATGATAATTCCACCACCAATACCAAGCATAGAAGATATAATGCCTCCCCCTAAGCCAATTGCCAAAAGCAAGGGCAAGGATAAGTAGATGTCTGCCATCGGTAAGTATATAAGCTCCATACTTTCATGGTAGCTTAATTTTTATTAATTGTCAGGGCAGTATTATTTTTAAAAGTTCACCCAAAAATCCCTTTCAAAAGGTCTTTTACCACTTTTTCAGGTTTGACCGACTTATCTTTTTTTTGATCATTTGAATTACCTGCATCGGGTGTAGCATTTGGTGCATCATTTGACGAATCTTTTTCCGATTTCTTATTCATGCCCGGTATAATTTTATCAAGCCCGGGAATCACTTTTCCAAGAGATTTTGAGATCAAATCGCCAGCACCTTTTTGCAAAAACAATTGTTGAAGTTGTTTAAGATCAAGGTTATAGCTTGGCTGGTCTAGTGGGCCTTTTATGGTGAATTTTAGTGGGGGCACATCTTTTAAAGCTGGAGCCGAAACTTCACCAGTAAAGCGCATTTGCCAATTCAACAGATCAGCTTGGCCTTCGGCTTTCATCTTAGCATCAGGCGCTTCAATGATTAAATCATTCGTACTAGCCAAACCATTAACAATGGTGAATTTTCCGCTAGCATTAGAAAATGCTGTTTCACCTTTCCCACTAAAACCTCCTTGAAGGTTTTTGAGATCAAGTAAATTGCTAGGTTTTTTTAACATTCCCACAATTTTTCCCAGGTCGAATCCTTTAACAACACCGTCTTTTATGCTGAATTGCGCTTGCCCTTGCAGCTTGCTTACCCAATCGTGCTGAGAATTTCCGGTGGTTTTTAATTCTATTTGTCCCGACGCCTTACCTTGCCTAAAGTGGGCCGCCGCAGCTTGAATTTTTTCAATATTAATACCATCAAATTTTGCTGAAAGATTAATGCTTTGATTTTTTGCCGTTTCAACTAACAAAGCGCCATTGAGCTTTCCACCATACATATGCGCAGAAAAAGGAACAGCTAGTTTACCGGCATTTAGAGTAATCTCTGATTGCAGCACTTCAAAGACCAAGCCTCCTAAGGTAACTTTTGGCATGTTTACTTGTAAGCTCATGGTAAATGTTTGTAAGGGTAATTTTATAGGCGCAGAAGACCAGCGAGAATTTGCATTTGCCACAATACGCATAAGCTGATACCTAACCATTTCTGGTATATACAAGGTGCGCATCAAATAGACCGGAACATCTTGATGATAAGTTGTTAGCTGAATTGGATGAGCAGTAATCGTACCCACTATATGGGGCACGCTCTTGATCAAATCAATCAAAATTTTTCCACCGGCAGATATATCGAATCCTGATTTGTCTTTTAGCTCAATACTTTGAATACTCAAATCAATTTCTGTTGGCTTAAATAAAACCGTGCTTTTACAGTTAATATTGTAATCGCTTAAATTAATATGCTCTAAGATTAATTTTCCTTTGGCAACTAAATTTTTAGTTCCTACTGAACCATCAAAAATGATGTTCCCTTTGCTAACTGATACCTTTGCAGCAACATCCAAATTTTCATGGGCTGGAGTAAGCTTCAACTCAACTGCCGTTGGCCCGGAAAAAGGAAGGTCGTGACCAAAAAGTTGCCCCCACCGCTGCACATTTTGCATTTGCACATTGGCAACTGTTTGCTTTGTTTCTGTATTAAATTGAATGTTAGCTTCCGTGTGGGCATCGCCCAGTTGTACCATTGTTTTTTTAAATGTCAGGTTATTACCTTCAGATTTAAATACACCTTTGATATCAATAGGATCTTTTAAAAGTTGATTAAGCGTAAACCATTTTAGGATTTCTAAGTAGCGCGAACTGGAAATATGATATTCAAATTCCGCAAAATTCTTTGTAGAGCAATGAATATTAAAAGAATCTTCATGGTGCTTGAACTTAAGGTCTGTTTCGAAAAAATGAGTGGCAAGACTATAATTTGCCTGGCCAACGAGTTGCCCAACTGGGTGGCTCACACTCAAATTTTTAACAGTAACATGCTCGGAGCTAGCCTGTATTTCTCCTTGAGCATCTATGGCTTTTCGTAAATCAATTTTTTGATAAGGCAATTCTAATGTCAAAGGACAATCCACCGAAGACGCCTTAAACTGCCCTATAAATTGTTGTTTTGAAACATCAACGGCGCCTTCTAATTTAAGATGCACCTTCTGTCCTTGATGGTTTAAATCCACATCAGCTTCTATGGGTGTTTTCTCATTCATATTTAAAATACCCGTAAGGATTTCTACATCAATGCGGTCTGCGCCGGAATCTGCCCGAATGCGCGCCTTATATGGCCCCATCAGTTCTTCGCTAGCACATTCTATGTTTAAATTTGAAAAACTCTTGGTCGTACCTTCTTTGTGATCAATGTAGTGTATGGTTGCGTTATAGATATCAAAACGTTTAACAACCAACCCCGCAGCTGCAGCATTTGTGGTTGTTGAAGCTGTTTGCTTAGGTTCTTTTTCTGATGGGGTTATGTTTAATTCCCAGTTCCCCTTCCCTGCTTTACTTTTTTCTAAGGTAATTTCGGGATTGTTTAAGCTAACGCTCTTAATAACAATTTTGCCCCTTAACAAATCAAACAAACTCAAAATAACTTCAGCACTTTTAATATTGACCATTTCTGGCTTACTTGAACCTGGGGCATTACCAACAACGACATCATGAATTTTAATTCGAGGGGTTGGCAGTATCTGTAAGCGTATAGCTCCCGTATTTATAGTTCTGCCAATTGTTTTTTGTGCATCGGCAATATATGGGGCCGCATAATCTGAAAAATTAATAAAAAGTGGAACAATTCCTAGTAAAACAAACAGGAAAACAGAGGTATAAAGAAGCTTACGGGGTATAATCGTAACTCATAAATAATTGTGTTATGGCACCATAGGAAATTAACGACGTAGATTCAAGTTGTTTGTTGGCACGCTTCTTGCACTTTCCAATTTAAGTAACGTAATAAATGGAAAAGAGAAATGGTGCAACATATACATAAGCCTAATCACTCGGTACAAAAGCCCAATGCTGTTGCCCTATCTTCTCAAGAAGCACAATGTGTACGCTTAGCAACGTCAACAAATAATTTAGCCAATGCAAATACTCCTGGATTTAAAAGTGAGTTGGTAAAACTTGTAAACACAACACAAAAGGGAAAAGAAGGACGAATTGTTCACTTTGTAAGCGCCAACAAGTCAGTAAGAGATACAACTGATGGTGCCTACCGCCAAACAGGCAACCCTTTAGATGTCTGTTTAAGTGGAAGGGGATATTTCATGGCTCAAACCCCTCAAGGAAATCGCTTAACCAGAAATGGTCAGTTTACGCTTAGTGCCAATGGCGAGTTAGTTATGGCAAATGGATCCTATAAAATTTTAGATCAAAATAACTCCCCAATTATTATTCCAACTAATGTTAAACATCTTACCATTCACACGCGTGGAGAAGTATATGCAGATTCAGTATTTGTTGGGCAAATTGGTGTTTTTTCCGTAGATAATCAACAAGAACAACTAAAAAATATAGGAAACAACCTCTTAGCTCCTTTAAAGCAACTCCCGGTTGTTTCCATAAAATACAACGTAAAACAATTTGGTCTAGAAGACTCAAACGTTTCCTCAATACGAGAAAGCATTTTAATGATCGAGATTTTACGCCAATACGAACACGCCCAAAAAATAATAGATGAACAAGATCAAAGCAATAAAAAAGTACTCAATGTATCAACTAAGAATGTGTAAATAGGTAATTATGGCTTCAGTTCAAAATGCTCTTAACATTGCGCGAACCGGTTTACAAAGCCAGGAAGCACTTTTAGCTGTTAAGACTCAAAACATTGCTTCACAAGGGGTTGATGCGTTTAAGCGTCAGTACTTAGTAATGTACGACCTTCCATATGTGGATTATGGAAACTTAGGCGTCAACACATCGAAATCAGGTTCCATTGATACTACAGGAATTCAGATTGGTACCGGTGTTCAAGCAGCAGCTGTTTACAGGGTATTTTCTCAAGGTGAAGCAATTCAAACTGGCAGAAGTCTTGATGTGATGATTGATGGTGATGGCTTTTTGATGGTAACCATGCCCGATGGTACCATTGGCTATACCCGGGTTGGCAGCTTTAGCCGTGATCAAAACAACACATTAGTGATGCCCAAGACAGGATACACAATCCAACCTGGTATTACTCTTCCAGCAAATACAATGAAAGTCTCCATTAACCAAGCGGGTGAAGTCTACGCAGAAACAAGCCCCGGGCAAGAAACCTTAGTTGGCCAATTACAGCTTGCCACTTTCTTTAACCCATCGGGCCTAAAGGCAATTGGAGACAGTTTGTTTGTAGAAACCAAAGCTTCAGGTCAAGCAGACAAAGGTATACCAGGCACTAACAGGCGAGGATACCTAAAGCAAGCTTATCGTGAAGGATCAAACGTTAATGCCGTAGAAGAAATGACTGACTTAATCAAAATTGAAAAAGTCTACGAAATGCTTACAAAAGCAGTTAAAACCGGTGATTCAATGATGTCGGCGGCAAATGGTATGGTGAGATAATGAAATTACTGATGTTGGCATATAGAGCATGGACCATGCGGGCAAGCCAGATAAAAATTATAGGCAGTGATTTACGTTCCTCGCTAGTTTCCTTATGGCTTAATCGTAGGGTCCAACTCAACATAAAAAACTTTGTACGCTGCATAATTTTTCTTATGAGCATTGCTACTATAAATGCAGACGAGACCTCTTCAACACAGGGGTTTTCAAAGCAAGACCTGGTCAATTTTTTACGACCTTTGCTTGGAGGAAAAATTAACACCAAAGATTTTGATATTGTTATTGAAAAAATGCCAACAGAAAGTGTTCCAGAAAATGTAAGTTTAAAGGAAGCAATTGTTGATGATGTGGTCATCCCCTCACAGCAACGTAGCTTTCAGGTTTCCTTAAAATTAAAATCAGGTGAAAAAATTTCTTGTTCAGGAAAAATTGAGTGGCTTGCTAATATCCCCATTCTACTTAGACCCATTGGGCCTGGTGACATTATCAATGTATCAGATGTTGGATATCAGTCGTATCCAGTTGACCAGTTAACTGCAATGGTGGTGATGGATGGTAATGACATTGTTGGAAAATCATCAGCTCATACCATTATAAAGCCTGGGCTACCCGTTGAACGGTCATTACTTAAAAACCCAACCATTATTAAACGAGGCGATATGGTTGATGTTGTGTATCGGAGCCAATGCCTTATCGTTAGCGCAAAAGCCCAAGCAACTCAAGATCTGGCTTGCGGAGATACAGGCACCTTTGAAACGCAACATGACAATATCAAACAAACAAAAAAAATATCAGCAAAGGTCGTAGGGCCAAGCACAGCGGAAATACTCCATGGATTTGCGTAAAGTAATCCCTGTTTGGTGTAAGAACCCCACCTTAGTTTCCCCGGAACTTAGGCGAAAAGCGCATGGCGCCTTGAAAGCCTTAGTATCTTGGGATCCAGTGCAACTGATCAAAAAAATAGGAAAAATATTAACTAGGCCTTCTGGTCAAGCCAGAGGGACACTGTATGCGGTCTATATTCTATCCCTAATCCTTGTGTTCCTTCCGGGCTGTAGCTTAGCGCGCAATCTCTCAACGATTGGTGAGCCACCGCAAATGAGCCAAATAAAGGATCCCCGCGATGTGCCAGGATATGAGCCTATCAACATGCCAATGCCTGAACCCACGCGTGTTGCAGAAAAATCTACAAATTCCTTATGGCAAACAGGTTCTCGGGCATTCTTTAAGGATCAACGTGCATGCAAAGTTGGTGATGTGCTATCAGTTGAAGTACTTGTTGATCGCAAACAGTACATGCAAATGAATCCTGATATTGAACGTCAAAGCAGTCTTTCCACTACAGTTAATGAGTTATTTGGCCAGGCATTGCCTGTACAAAAGAGAATGGCTAAAGCTCTTCCAGGACAAAAAAATAGCACTCCAAAACCCTTAACCACCTGGGCAGACGTTACAAGTAGCCCAGCTCATAAATCAACGGCAAAGTATGACGTGCAAGACAAAATGCAATTTAATATGGCAGCAGTGGTCGTACAAATTCTTCCTAATGGAAATATGGTTATTCAAGGGCGTGAAGAAGTACGCCTTGTTAATGAACTGCGAGAAATAGAAATTAAGGGTGTTATCCGACGGGAAGATATCAGTTCAAACAATACAGTTGCTTCACAAAAAATTGCCCAGCTGCGGATTAGCTATGGTGGCAGAGGTGACCTTAGCGATGCACAGTCAGCGCCGTGGGGCCAGCAATATCTTAATAAGCTTTTGCCATTTTAAATTTTTCTTCATACTAATTGTAGGAATTTTACTTTTGGAATTATCCATGGTCGATGCGGTTAAGCCAAGTTTATTATCATCTATTACAATATCCCCTCAAAAAGCCTCTGGATCACCTGCAAATGCTGGGAATTTTGCAGATTTTTTTAAAACAGATATGAAGCAATTCATACATAAAGCTCATGAAGTTGAAGGAATGCTGACAAATTATGTAGGAGGAGTTGGTGACGTTGAAGCAATTGCTCCAAAATTTAAAGAATTGATGTTAGATTTTGAAGTCAAAACAAAAATTATTTCTTCACTCGCTAATATCTTAAAAACGTTAACGTCAATGAATATATAGGAATTTCCCCATTTATAAGCATACTGCACGTAACAGTGATCAGTACCGCACCCCAAAGCTAGGCGAAGGAAAGGGGGAAGATAAAAATAAAAAATTGAAGATAAAATGAAAGAATAAAATGTCATAAGAGATGGATAATATTTGACAAAATTGCCTCCAGATCCTATATTACGCCTTATGGCGGAGTAGCTCAGCTGGTTAGAGCACCGGAATCATAATCCGGGTGTCGGGGGTTCGAGTCCCTCCTCCGCTACCATCATTTTTTCCTAACAATTGTTAACCCATCGCCAATTGGTACCATGCAAATCTCTACCCGGGGATCAGTACTAATAAGGTCATTTAATTTACGAATTGCTTGGGTGCCTGGGTCATCATGAGTAGCATCAATAACACGCCCATTCCATAAAACGTTGTCAATAAGGATAACGCCGTTTGCTTTGACAACTCTTAAGCTTTCCTCAAAGTAATTTAAGTAATTTCTTTTATCTGCATCGATAAAAATAAAATCAAATGATTGGTCATCAAAGGTTTTAAGGGTATCAAGGGCAAGTCCTACGGTTAGTTCAATACGGTTACTCACACCTGCATCTTGCCAATATTTGTTGGCAATTTTTGTCCATTCAGGGTTCTTATCAAGGGCTGTAATACGTACTTCTGGCAGAGCCAAAGCCATGCACAGAGAGCTGTATCCCGTATAAGTACCTATTTCTAAAATACGTCCAGGATTAAAGATTTTTACAAGCATGGCGATAAACTGACCCTGCTCGGGCAAAATTTGCATGTTCCGCTCAGGCATGTTAGCGGTTTGTTCACGTAATTTTTTCAACAAATCTGGTTCACGAACCCCTACTTGTAAAAGGTATTCACGCAATTGGGGCGTTAGCTGGATAGCTTTTTGATCTTGATACATACTCATTAATCAACTCGGCAAATAGTGATAATACTCTACAAATAAAAAAACCCGCCGTGAAGCGGGCTTTCTTATTTCTGAATTATTATTAACGAGCAAGAATTGCTAATAGCAACAATGCCACGATGTTAATAATCTTAATCATTGGGTTAATTGCAGGACCTGCGGTGTCTTTATATGGATCACCTACAGTGTCACCAGTAATGGCAGCTTTATGGGCCTCAGACCCTTTACCACCAAAGTGACCGTCCTCAATATACTTCTTCGCGTTATCCCAAGCACCACCACCTGATGTCATAGAAATAGCCACGAACAATCCAGTAACAATGGTACCCATCAACATAGCGCCTAGGGCTGCAAAAGCTTCAGCTTGCCCCACAACACAGTTTACAATCACGTAAATTGCAACCGGTGCTAGCACTGGCAACATAGACGGAAGAATCATTTCTGTAATTGCTGATTTGGTAAGCATGTCAACCGCAGCGCTATAATCTGGGCGGGCGGTACCTTCCATAATACCAGGAATTTCTTTGAACTGACGGCGCACTTCAACCACAACAGCACTTCCTGCACGTCCTACGGCTTTCATTCCCATAGAAGCAAACAAGAATGGCAACATACCACCAATTAGCAAACCAATAAGAACAAAGGGATCCTCTAAACTAAATTGCACCGAAAGGGATGGAAAATAGTGTTTAAGATCTTGTGTGTACGCAGAAAATAACACAAGTGCTGCAAGACCTGCAGAACCAATCGCGTATCCTTTAGTAACAGCCTTTGTTGTATTACCAACAGCGTCTAGAGCATCGGTGACTGTGCGAACTGACTTTGGTAGTTCAGCCATTTCAGCAATTCCGCCAGCATTATCGGTAACTGGTCCATAAGCATCCAGCGCTACAACCATACCAGCCAACGCTAGCATTGTTGTTGCTGCAACAGTGATCCCCAATATTCCAGCTGATAAATGTGCAACCAAAATTCCTATACAAATAATCACAACAGGAAGCGCGGTTGATTCTAGAGATACAGCTAAACCTTGGATAATGTTTGTCGCATGACCAGTCGTTGAAGACTGAGCAATGCTTCGCACCGGGCAATAGCTAGTAGAAGTATAGTATTCAGTAACCCATACCAACAAACCTGTAACAACCAAACCAGTCAATCCACAAATATGCAACGAGGTAACGCTAAAGCTTTGGTTATTAATCACCATGGCTTCAGTTATTCCCCCAAACATATGGTTTGTTACCCAAAAAATTAATCCAGCAGAAATTACTGACGCGGCGAGTAATCCCTTATAAAGAGCCTTCATAATGTTATTGTCTTTGCCTAGGCGCACAAAAAACGTTCCAACAATTGATCCAACAATACACACAGCGCCTAATGCTAATGGGTACATCATGAGCTTTTGTTGTAGGTCGCCTGTGAAATAGATGGCCGCTAAAAGCATGGAAGCTACAATAGTTACCACATAAGTTTCAAACAAGTCAGCTGCCATTCCCGCGCAGTCACCAACGTTATCACCAACGTTATCTGCAATAACGGCTGGGTTGCGTGGATCATCTTCAGGAATTCCTGCTTCAAGTTTTCCTACAAGGTCAGCACCTACGTCGGCACCCTTTGTAAAAATACCTCCACCAAGACGGGCGAAAATAGAGATAAGAGACGCACCAAAGCTTAAGGCAACCAATGCTTCCAAAAGTTGACGTTGCTCAACTTCTGCTTGAATTAAATAGAAATAATACAAAGCCACACCTAGCAACCCAAGCCCTACTACCAAAAGACCGGTAACAGCACCTGCTTTGAATGCAATAGAAAGTGCAGGCGCCAAACCCTTACGGGCAGCTTCTGCAGTACGCACGTTAGCGCGTACGGACACATTCATGCCCACATAACCAGCACATCCCGATAATAAAGCTCCTAATATAAACCCTATTGCCACTAGCTTTGACATAAAAAATCCAAGCAGAGCGGCTATTATAATGCCAACTACACCAATGGTGCTGTATTGGCGATTAAGGTAGGCTTTTGCTCCTTCTTGAATTGCTCTTGCAATTTCTTGCATACGATCAGTTCCTGCGCTACACGCAAAAACACTACTAGCTGCGAAAATAGCATATATAATAGCTAATGCTCCGCAGCTAATAATTATTAATGATAAAGAATCCATATCCCATTAAGTTAAAAAGTTTCATACATTCCTTATACTAAAAATTTGCATGGGCGTCCATTTATCGAATTATTACCGACGCTAAAAATGCTTTATCAAAAGGCTCGAGTTTCAAGCATGTCTGGTATCTAGATTTTGTGAAAAGTAACGGTGCAACCAGGCAAAAGTGCTGTTAGACCGCCGTATTTTGTGTTTATATTTGTGATGTCTTGCGCATAAAATTGAACCCATGCGGAACCTGATATTTTAATGGCTTCTGCAAGGTCCTCAATTGAAAGTTCTGATTTCCCTTCCGTGAAAGCTTTATAAAGCTGAACTTTATGCTGCTCAAACACCACAACGTACTGTTTGTCCTTTAGAGCAATATCTCTTTTAAAGGGGGAAAACAATCGTTCACAAGGTTTTCCTGATGTTGGCAGGTCATCCAAGTATCTTCCGCAGGTTATGCCTTCAAAACCTGGTCGGCCTTGTTTCCAAAGAAAATATTTAGATGATATTATATCATCTGGTGTCTCTTCACACGCTGATGAATAGGCATTTGAAAAAAACAAAAAAAGAGCTAAACCCCAATACCAAATGCCCTTAGTGCCCATGAACGTTGTTGCCAATCTTCTTCAACTTTAACAAATAGCTTTAAGTGTACGCGTCGTTCAAGTTGATTTTCAAGTTCCATTCTGGCTTCTAGTCCAATTTGTTTCAATGTTTGACCGCCTTTACCAAGCACAATTCCCTTGTGGTTGTCACGGGATACAACAATAGCCTGGCTAATTTTTACCGAACCATTATCAAATTCTTCCCAGCTTTCAGATTCAACAAAAATGTTATAGGGAATTTCTTGGTGCAGTTGCAAAAATACTTGTTCACGAGTTACCTCAGCTGCCCAAGAGCGCACCGGAATATTGGTGATTTGGTCTTCTGGGTACATCCATGGACCCTCTGGCATAATGCTGCACAAATATTTGGCTAGGTCATCAACACCATCGCTGTGCAATGCGCTGATCATAAATATGGATTTAACGTTTTCAAATGAATTAACTGTTGTAGCAATTTTTAAAAGCTTATCTTTTTCAATTAAATCAATTTTATTCAGGCAAACAATTAAGCCCTTTTTATGTTGCTGGCACAGTTGCTGAGCCAATGGCATGTTGGGCTTTGTAACATCAATCATTAAAACGTTAGCATCAGAATCAGCACTAGCATCAAATGCTTCTTTAACCATCGCTTTATCAAGCTTTTTCTTTGCTTCAAAAATACCCGGCGTGTCTACTAATATAAGCTGACATTTATCTTTAAGGGCGATGCCCATAATTCGACTGCGCGTTGTTTGCACTTTTGGTGAAACAATCGAAACTTTTTGCCCAACCAATTGGTTTACAAGGGTAGACTTACCCGCATTAGGCGCCCCTAAAATGGCAATGAAGCCGCATTTTTCCATAAAACATTCGTAATTATTGTACAGATCACACCATAGCTGATGTTAGCCCTCTATGCCAAAAAGATTGTGATAAACAGACTATTCATTTTTCCAGTAAGACACTGACCTTGCAAAAATCAATCCTACGATTGAAAGTCCAAAAATCAGTAAGCCTGGTTGCATCAATCTGCCATCATAAATGTAACTAACAAATTCAATAAAAATTGCCGATCCCACCAATCGCGCAACATTTACTAAAGCTGCAGCACGTGACTTTGTTTCGGGAATTACATTAAGCGAAAGCGGATAAATAATATTAACCGGCACCACCATGGGCATTGCAAAACAACAAGCAACACTTCCAACCACAAAGATAGCTAGACCACACAAAATGACCTTGCGTAAGCCATAACGATCGCCCAGTGCCCCTGCATATAATGACCCAATACAATAGGTAATAAAGTTTAAGCCTAGGCACAGCTGTACTTTAGCGGGAGATAAACTAAATTGTTGCTGCATTTCTGGATAGCTAGGAATGAATATATCAACTTCCATGCCTGCCAAAAACATGATGAAGGCAACCGCGATGAATAACATTAGGATTTCAGTTTTGTAACTTAATGACTTTAATGTATTTTTGGATTGTCTAGCATCCTATAAAAAACTAAGGGATAGATGTTTCTTTATGGAATAGCGTCGTCGTAAAGGCACATGTTTTTAAGGTGTTGATTGGGTAAGGATAACAACTGAAAGGCAAATGAGAAAATGACAACATTGGAAACAGATAATAAAAAACGATGTTTTGGAGAAAAGCCAGGACAACAATTTTATGCAAAATATCATGATGAAGAGTGGGGTGTGCCCTCCCATGATGATGATCATTTATTTGAAATGCTGATTCTTGAAGGTGCCCAAGCAGGATTAAGCTGGGAGACAATTTTGAAACGACGAGAGGGATACCGCTTGGCATTTCACAACTTTGATGCGGTTAAGGTAGCGGCCATGTCAGATGAAGAATTAGAAACGCAGCGGAGTAACCCTGCAATTATACGTAACCGCCTTAAAATATACGCAGCCCGTCAAAATGCTAAAGTATTTTTAGAAATTCAAAAAGAACATGGAACGTTTGCTAAGTACTTATGGGGCTTTGTGGAAGGTAAACCAATTTTAAACCATTACCAACAACTCAAAGACCTTCCGGGAAATACGTCTTTAAGTGATGCTATTTCAAAAGATTTAAAAAAACGCGGCATGACGTTTGTAGGTTCCACCATTATGTATGCCTATTGCCAGGCGGTGGGGTTAGTGAATGACCACCTTACAGACTGCTGGAAATATGGGAAATTGAGTTAAGGCTCACGACAATATTTGCAAATTGTTGATTATAAGCCTCATCCAATAGTTTCTCTGATATCCAAATTAAAATGCTAAATTTTATCTTTTTTCACTGGCACCAACACAATATAGGCAATCACAACTGCACCTAGGATATAGCAATAGTAAACTTGCCCAGCAATTATCAATGGAGACACCCCTGACAATGTGCTGGCCAACAAAATTTGCGCGCCATAGGGGATAATTCCTTGAAACACACAGGAAAAAATATCAAGCCAGGCAGCAGTGTAATGATTAGGAATCTTATATCGGTGCGCGATCGTTTTTGCAATTTCGCCACTAAAGATAATTGCCACGCAGTTATTGGCAATCAGAACATCAAAAATTGAAACCAACCCACCAATAACTAATTGAGCGGAACGTTTGCTCAAATGATGTGCTTTACCAATAAAATCAGCCACATAATGCATAGTGCCCATTTCTTTTAACATACCCGCAAGGCCGCCCACAAACAAAGACAGCAAAAATATTTCTTGCATGCTTTCAAAACCCTTAGCAATATCTTTAACAAAACTGAGTATGCTGTATGCATGGTGAAAAAATCCAATTCCTCCTGCGACAATCAAACCTGAAATGAGGACCTGAAAAACATTTAAGCCGGCGAATGCTAATATAACTAACACCACATAAGGAACAACCAAAATTAAGTCGTAATCATTAACAATAGGTTCTGCGGCATGTGTATGAATAAGCCATAGAATAATCAGCATAATCACTGCTGCAATACACGCAACTATCGAATTTAAAATTAATTTTTTCCGAAAATCAGCACCCTGCGAAAGCACAGCGGCAATAGTTGTATCCCCCACCGGTGATAAACTATCTCCAAACATGGACCCGCCAATAACAGTTGCAATACCTAAATCAATCGGCAACACTCCATGGTTTGCAATACCTACCGCTATTGGGCCCATGGTAGCAATAGTGCCCATAGATGTTCCTATTGCAGTTGAAATAAAAGCCGCTGTTAAAAACAACCCGATCAGCACAAAATGGCTAGGAATCAAAGAAAGCACCAAATTAACCGTAGCATCTACACAGCCAATTGATTTCGTAACAACATTAAAAGCTCCAGCTAGCAAAAAGATTAAACACATCGTGACAATATCGCGGTGCCGTAGACCATCTAAAAAACTATTCAGCCGCTCTTGCATTGGGCCTTTTAGCAAAAAAAACGCAAGAAAAATTGCTGGAAGAATTGCAACGGTTGGGGCAATTTGATAGAAGGCGTGTTCAACCCCTTGCCAGGTGAACAAAAGTCCACTTCCTACAAATAACCCAAGAAATAAAAATATTGGTGAAAATAAAGTCAAAAAACGCATAACATCCTCGCTATTGGAAAATTTCTAAAAGGCAATAGAAATTTTCACATTCGCAGCGAGTACATAAAAGCCTGCCCGCGCTGTGATAAATCACGATCGTTTAGCACAAAGGCAGTCATTTGAAGGAGTATTTTAAATCTATGCATGTGTTAATCATATCGAGCCTTATAGTATCCGTCAAAATATTTGACAAAAAATCTCTAACTATTTTTGCTTAGGTGTTTTTCTAACCAATGAATATCATACTCGCCTTTGCGCATATCAGGATCATCCACAAGAATACGGTGCAATGGAATCGTTGTTTTAATGCCATCAATCACATATTCATCCAGGCTACGTTTCACCCTTTGCATAGCTTCTTCGCGATTTTTTCCATGAACAATTAATTTAGCAACCATACTGTCATAATGCGGAGGTACTACATATCCAGCATATAAATGACTATCAACACGAATTCCAAACCCGCCAGGAGAATGGTAAGAAATAACTTTTCCAGGAGATGGAGCAAATGTTTGCGGGTCTTCCGCATTAATACGGCATTCAATAGCATGGCCAGTGATTTTTATATCTTCTTGAGAAAATGATAAAGGGTACCCGGCAGCCACCATAATTTGCTCTTTAATCAAATCGATGCCCGTTACCATTTCTGTAACGGGATGCTCAACCTGAATACGGGTATTCATTTCCATGAAAAAGAACTCGCCGTCTTCAAAAAGGAATTCAAGCGTTCCCACACCACGATAGCCCATTTTTTTAATGGCCTGATTAACAATTTCCCCAAGCTTATTGCGTTGCTCAGAAGTCAAAGCTGGTGAAGGTGCTTCTTCCCACACTTTTTGATGACGGCGTTGAATAGAACAGTCACGCTCACCAAGGTTTGCAACGTTGCCATGAGTATCACCTACAACTTGTATTTCGATATGACGAGGGCGCCGCAAATAGCGTTCCATATATACTTCATCATTTCCAAAATTAGCTTTAGCTTCAACACCTGCAAGGCGGACCGCATTCACTACTTCCTCATCAGACGTAGCGACTTTCATTCCCTTGCCACCACCGCCGGAAGTTGCCTTAATAATAACCGGGTAGCCAATTTTATTAGCCCAATCCACGGCGTTATCAACAGTAACGGCCCCTGTCGTTCCCGGCACTACTGGAACTCCCAGTTCAATCATGGTTTTTTTAGCGGTGATTTTATCGCCCATCATGGCGATATGCTGAGAAGTAGGACCAATAAAGGTTATACCATGCTCTTCAATCATTTGAGCAAACGTTGCATTTTCTGACAAAAATCCAAAACCTGGATGAATAGCATCAGCGCCAGTAATTTCTGCGGCACTAAGAATGGCGGACATTTTTAAGTAGCTATCTTTTGAAGAAGGAGGGCCGATGCATACGCTTTCATCAGCTAATCTCACGTGCTTGCAGCTTTCATCAGCCGTAGAATGTACCGCAACTGTTTTAATGCCCAGTTCCTTGCAGCCTCGCAAAATACGCAAAGCAATTTCCCCACGATTTGCGATCAGAACTTTTTCAAACAATTTCATTGTTACTCAATAATCAACAGGGGTGTATCAAATTCAACAGGTTCAGAATCACGAACAAGGATTTGTTTTACAACACCTGCTTTAGAAGCTTTAATCGGATTCATCACCTTCATGGCTTCGATGATTAATAAATTTTGCCCAACATTTATGCTATCACCAATTTTAACATAGGGCATAGCGCCAGGCTCAGGAGATAAATAAACCGTTCCAACCATTGGAGATTTAACCACTCCAGGATGACCAGCAGGACTTGCTAAACCAGCTTGAGGCGCTTCAGTACTAACCACACCCATTGGCATTTGAGCAAAAGATGTTTGAACCATCTGTCGAGCCACACGAATTTTAACACCGTTGGCCTCAAATTCAATTTCTGAAAGATCCGTTTGTTTTAAGATTTCTGCCAATTCTTTAATGGCAGCCTTATCAAGTTTTCCAGCGGACATTTTTTCGCTATTTTTCATTAAACTTAAATTAGGTATAGAGCGGTTTTTGTATGGGGGCAAGAATATTCTTAGACTGATTGAGTAACTTAGCTTTTTGCTTTTATGATCATTGGATAGATTTTGTTCTTTTGCAATATGGATTCGTTGAAGAAATGATCATGAGGCAAATATTTATAGGAATTGGAGTCGAATGCTTTGTTGACCCTATTATGTTTTTAAAAAATTCTGAAGTACGTTACCCAGGGGTGGTGTCTTAGAGATGCATTCTTTATTTTTTAGATAAGAAGACTATCCAGCAGATTCATAAAACTTAATAAAATGCAGAAAATCATCCTCTGTGAGATTTTTAAAAATAAGCAAACTTATACTGATCTTCTGGTTAGTATTATCATAAGCCCTACCCTTCTTCACAGGCCCTCTTTAACCGGTCATTAATCGCTGCGCCTATTCCTGTATCCGGAATAGGATTTACACCAATAGATGTGAAAGGTTCACGATCTAATTGATGCAGGTAGCTGAACAAATTCGCAGCTGCCTCGTTTAAATTTCCAGAAATACTCAGATTAAGGTTAGCATCAGCGCAGTCTTCAAACCCCAGCAGAGCCATGTCAGACTCTTTATTAAGCACATTCATCTTTAAAGGTCTTTGAGGAGCATAATGACGCTTTAACATACCCGGTGCTTTAATCGCCCCTTCAGTATATGCGTGAGTCACTTTTCCAAAGGGCGCCAAGTCATCTGCAGTAACCGCCCCTAGGCGCAGCAATGTCATTTGATCTTGAGTCATATCAAGAATGGTTGACTCTAACCCCACTGCGCACGATCCTCCATCAACTACAGGCACGCCATCGCCTAAGCTTTCTAATACATGATTAGCGGTGGTGGTGCTAAGGTTATTCGATCGGTTTGCACTAGGTGCAGCCAAAGGAAACGGCAAGCTGTTTAAAATCTCTAACGCTACAGGATGATTTGGCCTTCGAACCGCAACAGTGTTTAACCCCGCAAGGGCCAGCAATGATAAAGGATGATTTTTCTTTAATTCCAAAACAAAACTAATTGAAACACCACGCTTCATCCAAAATTCATCCATCAGCTGCTTGGCAAATTCAGAAACAATTGCCCATCTCTCAACCATTTCAATGGATGGCACATGCATAATCAGCGGATTAAATTGGGGACGGTTTTTCAATGTATAAATTTTAGCCACCGCTTCATCACTGGTAGCATTGGCTGCAAGCCCATAAACTGTTTCGGTTGGAATGGACACAACCTGTTGATTGGTCAAATATTTTAGCGCTATTTCTATAGGTACAATTGGCATTAAAAACATATTCATTTTTTCATAGCTTTTTATAGAACTTATTGTTTGACTAAGCAAACCAGAGTTCGGTATTGTTCAAATACTTGTATAGTTGAGGATAATATGCACCAACCCCATGTCGTAATTTTAGAAAGCAGACGTTTTCCTGACATTACCGAGCAATGGTACAACATTGCTGTTGGCGCGTTGACCCAACAAGGCATAACCTTTAGCCGTGTTACTGTTCCTCATAGCGCTGATCTTTCTATTGCTCTGCGCATGTTGCTAGATACAGCGCACCATTCCGAAAGCACAAGTCTTAGGGCACCTGATGGGTATCTTGTGCTGGGACTTAACTATAAAGGTGATATGGCTGAAGAAAACCATCATTGTATTTGGGAAGCAATTCTTAATTTAGCAACAAATGCAGGCGTGCCATTTTCAAGTGTTTTAACTTTTGAAAAAGAAGGTGATGACCTAAGCAATGCTGCAACTCGTTATGCTTCTAAAATTCAGCTAGGCGTGCAGTCATTAGTAAATCTGATGATGCTCCGCCATCAACTTCTTAATCCTCCGTTTGCCGTAGCAGCTTAAACAGTGTTTGAAAAATTAGAAAAAATTCACGGTAGTGCCCGTCATTTATCGCGTGTGGCAGCAGTTCAGGCTGTTTATCAGATGGAACAAAATCCTGATGATAGACAAGATGTGGTTCGCCAATTCTTGCAAGCTCGCTTTAATGACGATGTTAAGGGAACAACTGAACCGGATCTTAATTTCTTTACAAGTATTACCAATTTTTTGGCCCATGACCTGAGTGTATTTGATCAACAAATTGCTGAGCACCTTACCGAACAATGGAAAATTGAACGCCTGCCAAGCCTAAGCCGGTCAGTGCTGCGTTGCGCTCTTTATGAGCTAACCCACGCCCCCACAGTTCCTACTCCGGTCATTATCAATGAATACCTCGAAGTCGCCAAAGGCTTCCTTGAGAAAAAAGATGTTGCATTTATCCATGGTGTGATTGACGTGTTAGCTGGAAAAATCCGTACATCATAGTCTTATTCTAAAAATAGATTATGAATATCAATCGATTTAGGTTAAATTATAACTTAAAAATATTTCTTTAGCGCTCTTTATGATCCTGTTTCGCATTTTAATAATTCTTGGTGTTTCTTTCCTCGCATTCGCTGCAGCAACTAGCGCGCCTATAGACCGCCCCCTATACACACCTATCGATTCCGTGACCGAAATCAAGCATGCCTTTGGGCCAAGCACAGTACTTGTGTGTGACGCTGATGAAACAATTGGACAAGTGGATTGCATGCCATGTAATTATGAAAATGGCAGGCAGCACAAAGAAGCAATGAAGCAATGATGCAATGATGCAATGATGCAATGATGCAATGATGCAATGATGCAATGATGCAATGATGCAATGATGCAATGATGCAATGATGCATTGTTGGCATGGCGTTTTATGAGTTAGCAATGGGAAAAAAATTTGATGTTGCAGATAGTGCGTTCTTTAAGTCTTTGTATGAGGTATTTGAAAGTGCCCCACATTCCTATAGCCTCACCGAAAAAGCATGGGGGTCTTTTCTAGCGTCAGCTCGAGCAAGTGGCTCCCCAACAATCATTATTTCATCTCGCAGTTTTTTCACAGATGGTGCAGACGCAGAACCCGCTCGTATAAAATTCTTTACAGATCTAGGTTTTGCAAGAGAGCACCTGCTTTATTCTGGAAGTGCAGACGATTGTAAGAAAGATGTAACCTTACATAAGTGGTTAGCTGATAAGCCAGAAATTACGCATATTGTTTTTATTGATAACTTGCGTGCTCATTGTGTAGAAATTACAGAATCTCTCCTTTTAGCAAAATATACGCGTACTGCATTTGAACACAATGCTTACTTAAGATATTTTGAACGATTCCACCTAACTATTTTACATTTGCAATTACAAGCAGCTCATGATCGCAGAGTGCGCTTGACCGATGCCGAAATTCTGTTATGTAAAGATGTAGAAGACTAATGGCTTAAAGACTGAACAGGTTACTAAAAAATAATATTGAAAAAGAGGAATATATCTGCAATATTATTTTAATAACTACATTTAATAAGAACCCTCTGCAAAATTTGAGACTAGGGGAAGATTTTAGTTTATTTGAGGAATACGCGGGGGATTTGAGAGAGAAAGAGTGGCATTTAACGAATTGTTTTCGTTATTAACCACCTTATTTGCTTAATTTTTAAGCGCCTTTA
>CANJXJ010000011.1 GCA_947478955.1 Alphaproteobacteria bacterium
CACGAGATCCACAAGGCCCAACCACCACCACAAATATTTTAATGGTTAAAGAAAAAAAAGAAATTAAGCAGCAAAAGAAAGTGAAACAAGAGATGAATCTCTCCTCAAAAATAGCTGCTTAGTGTTCTTGACTTTGGGGGTCACTTTACATGCTGATTCTGAAACTCCTGGAGTAATTGAATCTTGGGCTTATGATAAAGGGTATGCACTCCAAATTAGCAAACCATACAAAGGAGAAAAGCTACCCAGCACTAGCAATTTTGATTTTCTGATTGTTATGGGAGGGCCTCAAAGCCCGCTAAATTTAGATGATGCCCCCTACCTCATTGACGAAATTAACTTCATCAAAGAATCTATCCAGCAAGATAAGAGAATTTTAGGTTTTTGTCTCGGAGCCCAACTTATAGGGGAAGCACTAGGTGCCAGAACAGAACGTAGCCCTGAAAAGGAAGTAGGTGTTTATCCTATTACGCTAACCAATGAAGGCTTAAAAGACCCACTCCTTGAAGGATTATCGCAAAATTTTTTAGTCATCCATTGGCATAATGACATGCCCGGACTTCTTAGCAGTTCTGCATTACTTGGGTATAGTGCAGGCTGTCCTCGTCAAATTGTTCGCTACAAACCTTTGGTTTACGGTTTCCAATGTCATTTAGAAATAACGCTAGATGGCATACAAACTATGATCAGTGCTGTTCCTGAAGATTTAAATCCATCAACATTCACTCAACCTCAAGAGGAATTGATAGCCCAAGATTACGCATCAATCAACAGTATGATGATCCACCTTCTTAATAAATTCGTTCAATTAAAAAGATAAGCACCCCATGAATACCATCGCCTACTACAACGCCAATGCTCAATCTTTTTATGAAAGAACGATTAACACCGATTTATCTCATTTTCACACTAAATTCTTGGATTTTCTGCCAGAAAAAGCTCATATTTTAGACGCAGGTTGCGGAAGTGGGAGAGATACTAAATATTTTCAAAGCCAAGAGCACACCGTTACTGCATTTGATGCATCCGAAGAAATGGTGAGGATTTCAACCAAAGAAACTAATCAACAAACAAAACTCTTGAAATTTCAAAGCCTTAATTTTAAAGAAGAATTTGATGGGGTGTGGGCTAACGCCTCGTTATTACATATTCCTTACGAAGAAATACAAGATGTATATGGTCGTATTTACAATGCTTTAAAGCCGGGAGGAATTTTTTATGGTTCTTACAAATATGGTGAAGGACATATGTCAGTAAAGGGTCGAGAATTTTATAATATGAATGAAGAAACTGTTTTACCTTATCTCGAAGACCTATTCGAAGTCATAGAAATATGTCAAACAGAAGATACACGGAGCCAGGTCGCCCCCAGCCCTGATAACGCTTGGCTGAACTTTATTGTAAGAAAATAAGGAAGAAATAATGAACTATGCAGAAATATCAAGGGATATTATATCAAACCTTTACAAAAGCTATGAAAACCTAAAGCATTCTCCATTGAACCAAGAATTACGACTTCTGGTTGAACTGCGTGTATCGCAAATGAATGGCTGTACCTATTGTTGTTCACTGCATACTGAAGAAGCAATAAAACTGGAGATTGATGCCAAAAAGATTGGAGACATTAAAAATTGGAAAGCCTCTCCCTATTTTTCCAGAACTGAAAAACTAGCGCTTGAATGGGCTGAAGTTATCACCACTCTCGAGCCAGATCAGCATTCCATCAAACAAGAACTATTTACTCATTTTTCTGAACGAGAAATTGTCGACTTGACTGCATGCATAGCGTTAATGAATGCACTTAATAGAATTGCGATTAGCTTAAAATAGCACCTCAACCCAACAATTTAGCCCAGCTTAGTTTTCCTTTTTCCTCAATCATAAAATCCCGAAGTACCGCAGCTTCATTTAACACAATAATTCTATCGGCAACAGCGCCAACAAAATCAAGGTCATGACTCGCTATTAGCATAGTAACACCTTGGGCTTTTAAGTTTAAAAAGAGTTCAGCAACACTTTTGCTGCTAGGTCCATCAAGACCTGAAGTGGGTTCATCACACAGTAATAAATCTGGCTCAAGTACGAGTGCCCTAGCTATAGCTGCCCGCTGCCGTTGACCACCAGAAAGTTGATGGGGCATTTTATTGTAGGCAGTTTTTAAACCAAGCTGCTTAAGGGTGCTTTTGGCTTTTTCTTGTGCATCATTTGCAGGTTGTTTTTTTGTAACCCTTAGGGCATATGTCACGTTATCTAAAACGCTTAGATGAGGAAACAACTGAAAGTCTTGAAAGACAAAGCCTGTAGTACCTTTATGGGTAATCGTACCGCTATCTAGTTTTTCAAGCTTTTGAATACACCGCAGCAGCGTTGATTTTCCGCTACCCGATGGACCTGCTAAGGCAACAATCTGCCCAGGATTCAAACAGAAGCTAACCTGCTTAAGAATGTTGTGATTGCTATACGCCTTGGTTGCATTTGTGACCTTAAGCATGGTACCACCTTTTTTCTAAAGTTTTTCCAAAAAATTCGATTGTCTTAACCAGCAAATAATACACGCACCCCGCCAAACACATAGGCAAAAAGTAGTCATATGTTTCAGCAGCAAGGGCTTGAGCACGGCGCAAAATATCCATTTCTCCTAAAACAGAAATCAGGGCAGTTTCTTTGGTAAGAGTCACTGCTTCATTAATCAGAGAAGGAAATACATTACGAAAAACTTGGGGCAAAATAATATCTTTCCAGGAATGCCACTTTGAAACTCCCAACGCTTGGCACGCTTCAAATTGCCCTTTAGGCAAGCTTTGCAGACCAGAACGTAATATTTCAGTAATATAAGCCGCAGAATTGATACCCAACGTAATAACGCCAGCTGCTAGAACGCTTAATTTAATCCCAATCAAAGCAGGAAGAGAAAAGTAAACAAACCCAAGCTGCAGTAAAACAGGTGTTCCTCTGATAATCGAAATAATGGAAGCAATCGCCCAAGTTCCATGGTGTAGATGCCGAGACACCGCAAAGAAAATGCCAAGAAATCCGCCGAATAGTATTGAGAGAAAGCTATAGGTTAAGGTCGTAGGTAATCCCTTTGCAATAAAAATAAAATCCTTAAGCAAGGTATGGCTTTTTGATTGCGAATCCCCTTCTATCCATTTTTTGTGTAAGTTATCTAACGTTCCATTTTGTTTTAGCTTTGTGATTGCCGCATTAATTTTAGTTACAAGTGGTGAACCTTTTCTTGTCATTACAGAGCATCCTTCCTTGGAACGCCCTATTACTGAAAACGCTAAGTTTTTTGAATTTTTAATAAATTCCCTAGCTTGAATAGCATCAATTAAAACACCATCTACATGGCCAGCCTTTAAAGCTTCAGCCATTTGGGTAGCAACATCCATAGGCACAATTTTAGTTTTTGTTGTATGTTCAGTAAGCCACGTATGCATGGCTGATCCCATTTGGCATGCAATAGTTTTACCATTAAGATTTTGTTCACTAATGGGCTGATTTTCGTGGTGCAAAATTGCAAGTTCATCAAAATGATAAGGAATAGAAAAATCAAAACTTTTCTTTCTCTCTTGTGTAGAAGTCACAGAAGAAATGATGACATCAACATCATTTTGTTTAAGTGCACTCAACAAACTAGCAAATGACATATCTTGAATCTTAATGCTTACGCCAATTTCTTCACCGATTGCTTTTGCCAGATCCACATCAAAACCAACAATGTCTTCACCCTGTTTGAATTCAAAAGGTGGATAGTCGGCAGAAAGGCCAACAGTGATTTCATTAGAGGCTGCGCCTAGGTGATGCATAAGGAAAAACACCCACAACAATTTTATCCACATAGCACTATCCAATTTTATTCATTATATTGAATATAAATCCAAATGATTGCTTTGTCAACAAAATATGAATATACTTTCAAAAAAGTGGATTTAAAAGTATATGAGCCGTCACCCTATTGAAGATGAAATCCTCCTTAAATGCATAAAAGGGACCGCATTTGCTGAACAGTCTGACTTACAAATCGCCCTTAAAGCTAAGGGTATAGATATGCCACAGGCAACTCTTTCCAGGAGGCTGAAAAAATTAAATGTGGCAAAAGTTAATGGCGCTTATCAGATTGTAAAGCAGCGTGCCCAAAGCCCCATTACGCGCATCACACAATTGCCCCCCAATTTAATAGTGATCAACACCCTACCTGGTCATGCAAATAGCGTTGCTTACATTATTGACGATGAGTTTCTAAATGAACAAACCTTCGGTATTTCAGGCACTATTGCAGGGGACGATACCATATTTATAGCAGTTGCTGAACCACGATTAGCAACCGCTTATGGGAAGTTAAAGGAGTTTTTTAGCCTTTAAAATTAAAAGATGATATTTTTCTTGTCGCCAGCACACTCCCACTTCTAACAACTCAAGCGAATTCATAAAAAATTAATAAATATATCTGTAATATATATTATTATTTTACAGAATATATATTCTTATGTTTTATATAAAATAACATGCTAATTATTTATTTTAATTTTTAATTTAGAAGCTTCGATACCAACTATTTCAAGCATTGATACCCCTCCTTATGCTGTTGAGGAAAGAAAAATATCTACTACCAATACCACGCCTCAGCAAATTTTAGATTTGATATCACAATTTAGTGAAATGAATTTAAAAGGAGAAGAGGAGAAAATAAACACAAGACTAACAGAAGCAGTTGGTGAACTCTCTGCAATGCAGGATGATTTCCCAAGCGTGGATACAGCTTCAATGATAAAAAGTGAAGAAAAAGTAGCTCACTCACTGTTAAGCCATCATCTCCATAGCCCGAGTGGTATTTATAATAATCCACCATATTATCCAGTGAATATTAGTTGTTGCCAATTCATATAACCCAGGAATCTATGATTATATAAGAAGTGCGGAGAAAATGTACCAAGTGATTCATGTTGAAGCCGGCACCAGTTTGACAGGATCATTGATAGAAACAATTAAAGGAATCTTGGAAATTAGAGGTGAATACAGAGCAGGATGTTGCAATTTTTCAATAACTGTGTTTCCCGAGTCTCTCAAGAATTCAGCACCCGATAAGTATATGATTGGAAAAAATTTATGGGTTACCTTAACTATGGAAGATACTACCTATGAAAGACTAAAGGTGATGTCAGCAGAAGAATATTCCCCCAGCTTAACTGGGGCACTAGGCGAATTTTACGCAGCAAGAGGATTGGTGTGTATAAAAATGCCTAGGATGTTAGAAATTACAGATTCATGGATAGATTCCAAAGACTTTGCAATGAGTTTTGATTTTATTCCCAACAAAGATGAACCAGGCGGCGGAATGGTTGTATTAAAACGCGTTAGCTAATGCCATTTTATTTATCTCTATCCATTTAGAAAAAATAGCATATCTTTAGTTGCCAAAATACGTGGATTTCTGGTAGCTTGTATAAAGTCAACACGCGCGGGCGTGGTGGAATTGGTAGACACACCAGACTTAGGATCTGGCGACGCAAGTCATGGGGGTTCAAGTCCCTCCGCCCGCACCAATTAAAATACATGGAATACTATGGCTCTTTCTGTTCAAAAAGTGCGTGAGCAAGACGCAATAATTGATTTCAAAGCTACACTTGTCTCATCTGACTATGCACAAGAGTTAGCATCATGGTTTAGTAGAAAATCACAAACCGTTCGTCTCGATGGATTTCGCCCTGGGAAAGCTCCCCTTTCAGTAGTTCAAAGCCGTTATGCAGACGAAGCAAATCGTGCAGTAATTAATACCATCGTTGATCGTGCGCTCACCACCATTGATAAAGAACATAAGCTTCGTGTAGCTGGTCAGCCAAAAGTAACAATTGAAAAAGCTGATTCTAAAGATGGCTTTGAATGCAGCATCAGTGTTGAATGTCTGCCTACTATTGAATTAAAAGATTTTTCGTCAATTTCTTGTGAAGAACTACTTATAGATATCTCTAAAAAAGAAGTTGATGACGCTGTTGATGCTCTTTTCAAAAGATATAAATCCCATGAAAAAGAACCTAAAAAAGATAAAGCTGCATGGTGTGATAAAGCCACTATTTCGATTAAAGAAAAAGGAACTCCAGGCAAAGCACAGCAGCAAGATATTACTCTTGCAGAAGATTCAGATGTAACTTGGCTACCTTTGCATCAAGGTATTCATGGTAAATCTACTGGCGATAATGTTGACGTAAAAATAACATACCCAAAGGATTTCCACGAAGCTAACGTAGCTTCAAAAACTTTTACCTATGAAATTAACATAGAAGCTATTTATGCACCTATTACATTTAAGCTAGATGCAACCTTTGCAAAAGAATTTGACTGCGAAGATCTTGATGGCTTACATAAAAAAATGCACGAGACCTTAAAAAATGATCAAAAGCATTTAGTAGGCTTGTACCATAAACGTCAAATTCTGGATGCTTTAAATGACCAGTATAAAATGCCTTTACCAAAATCAGCTGTTGAGTTTGAGTTCCAGCAAATTTGGAAAAAACTACAAGATGAAATTTTCGCAGCACGCGCACGTGGTGAAAAGGAAGATATTGACCTAGCTGAGATTGAAGTTGAGTATCGTCAGATTGCTGAACGCAGGGTTAAGCTTGGGCTTCTCGTTTCTGAAATTGCAAAAGAACATAAAATTGCGTTAACCAATGAAGAAATTCAACGGGAAATCATGATGGAAGCGATGAAATATCAAAACCAAATGAAGGAAGTTGTTGATTATTATATTAAGAACCCACGCATCTTAGAAAAGCTTATTGCTCCTGCTCTCGAAGATAAAGTTGTTGATTTTGTGTTTGAAAAATCAAAAAAGAAGCAAACAAAAATTACCGTACAAGATTTACCAGCTAAGTTAAAAGGTGTCGTTCCCGGATACGAAGACGATGACGCATCAGCTTCTCAAAAAACATCGACTACAAAGGCGCCAAAAGAAAGTACATCTGACGGCAAAAAAACACCAGCCAAGAAGGCCAGCACGAAAGAGAAAGGCGAATAGGCATGGGTTTTAATGCTCGATCCTCAAGGCAAACTGATGAAATAGTTTCTACACTTGTTCCAATGGTTGTAGAACAAACCGGTAGAGGTGAACGAGCCTATGATATATTTTCTAGGCTTTTAAAAGAACGTATTATTTTTGTGACAGGACCAATTCACGATGAAATGGCTGCATTAATTTGTGCTCAGCTTTTGTTTTTAGAGTCCGAGAATCCTGATAAAGACATCTACATGTATATTAACTCTCCTGGGGGAGTTGTGACCTCTGGGTTATCAATGCTTGATACCATGAATTACATTCGTTGCGATGTGGCAACTGTGTGCTTAGGACAAGCTTGTTCTTTTGGGTCATTACTCCTTACCGCCGGCACCAAGGGTAAACGCTACGCTTTAACCAATGCAAGAGTCATGATTCATCAACCCCACGGCGGCGCTCAAGGACAAGCAACTGATATTGAAATTCAAGCTCGTGAAATTTTAAATTTGCGTGCACGTTTGAATAGTATTTATGCTGATTACACTGGGCAACCTCTTCAGGTTATTAACGACGCCATGGAACGTGACCGCTTTATGTCAGCTGAAGAGGCTGTTACCTTTGGTTTAATTGACCATGTAGTTGATAAGCGCCCTACAAGTTTTTCAAGTTAGAAATTAATACCTAGTCATAATAGTAACAGTTATGGGTTCATGCTTCCACGTGAACCCATAATTTATAGCATGGTTATTTTATTTTTCCTTTAGATGAATAATGCCATTCCAATTTTTCTCTGGAGGATTTTTGATAAATTCTTCCACCCTGGCAGAATAAATCTCAATAAGCTTGTCTTCAATACTCATCTTTAAAGCGGCTTCACGTAAATTAGAAAATAATTTCTTTGCTTTTTTCCAATCCCTTTGTACATACGCCTCATAGGCTTCATTGTATTGGGCTAAATAGTCCCTATATTTCTCAGAAATAGGTCTTAGGTACGCATGGTCATCAATACCGATAAGCTGATATATTTTTATACCTTCAGCCTTACCTTTAAATGCAACAATATCTACCGGCCTTCTTATAAAATTAGAACTTAATTTTTGGTGGACAGGTTCAGAAATTAAAATGTTCGTTCCATATTGCTTATTAGCCCCCTCTAAGCGTGCAGCAAGGTTAACGTTGTCACCAATTGCTGTATAGTTCATCCGCTCTGATGAGCCAATATTTCCAACAATAGCCCTGCCTTCATGAATTCCAATACGTGTTCTGAATTCACATTGATCACTATTAATCCAATATTTGTTTAAGCCTATAAGCTTTTCCATACAAATCAATGCAGAAATACATGCGTTCTCCGTTTGATCACTATCTAAATCTGGAGCACCCCAAAAGGACATGATAGCATCACCGATATATTTATCTATTGTGCCTTTATTTTTAAGAATAACGCTTGAAAGCTCTTCAAGATATTCCGACAACTGCGTCACAAGTTTTGTTGGTTCTCGCGCTTCTGATAAGGTCGTGAAGTTGGCTATATCCGTAAAAAGCACCGTAATATTTACTTCTTTTCCACCTATTTCAACATCTTCTCCCGAGCGAATAAATTTTTGAACCAGTTCTTTTGGAATAAATCTTGCAAAATTTTTGACGTTTGTTTTCATATTTTGAATTTCGACTGCAAGATTTGAAATTTCTTTTGTGGAACTTTCTATGTTAACCGAATCATCAAGATCAAAAGCATGGATTTTGTGAGCTTCAAGTGCCAAGTTTACTATGGGCTGAGAATATTTATTGATCTGAAAATACAACCAGAATAGAGCAATCAGTAAAATTACCAGCGAGAATACAAGGCTTCCCTTCTGCATAAGTATCTCTGCTATTTTGGTAAAGTCACTCAATGCACATATCGAAACCACTTTCCAATCCAGTTTAGACACCGAAGGAAAAGTAGTATTTTCTATCATATAATCAGTGTCATTATAAGAAAAAATAATGCCCTTATCTTGCCGAGATGCACTGGATTGTTTTGAGGATTTATCAAACCCCACCTTAAAAAGCTTCACATTAGGATTATTCAGATCAAGAATGCCAACGTGCTTGAATTTTTGAGGCAAGCTAGAATAGGCTACTAAGTTCTGATGATTATCTACAAGAAACAATGAACTGTTTTCGTTGATACGATTAATGTCTAAATAAAGTGCAAGATCATTAAACGTAACTTCTGCGTAAATTTTCTCACTACGGCCAGAAGTACTATCTTGAGGACACACAAGAGTTATGACGGGGTTGTTTGTTATTTTGGAATAAATTAATGACTTTTTATCTTTACTAGCATTATTCGTAATTAATAAGCTTATTTTTGACAAAACTTCCTTTAATACATTATCATCTACATTGAGTTCTTTAATAAGCGTGTATTTATCTGAATAATAATACATTTTTCTTGAGATAACATTTTGATCTTGATCTATTTGAACAAACCCTAATATGAAAGCCGCATTGCTATCTATAGGCACCCCTAAATATAAATCACTCCCCATCTTGTAATGGCTAATTTGTGATACAAAAACGTAGTTGTTTTTATCTACAGGAATAACAAAGTTAGACACACGCTTGAACTGCCCCATTAAATTCGTAATCTTACTAAGTACCGAAGGATCATGAAGGTTCTTTTCATCACCAATGGCAATGGATAAAATCCGAGCTTCCTCATCGGCTTCCTCCATGTAATCCATCGCGCGCAAAACCACCGCTTGATTTTGCCGTTTTATCAAATTAAATGCAGTATCGATAACTATATTTTTCACAGAAAAATAATTATAGCTTGCGATCGCAACTCCAAAAAAACAAATAATTATAAATGTATTAAAAAGGATATTTGCTTTAAGGGAGGTTTGGCCTTTAAATTTCATCATTCCTTATCCTTCTTATGAAAAGCATCAGATTTTGCCTGTATTAGAAGCTGATCAAGCTTATTAATGTATTGTCCAACTAGAGTAACTTTAGATGCCATGGCGCGCATTTGAGATTTAATAACAGGCTCATCAATTTTACCCAGGTCAATTTTTTTTCCAATATTATTTAAAATATACATAATAGAAATTTCAGTCATTTTTATCATTTTATTCAAACTTGCTGTGTTTTTTAAAACGGCTATAAAATTTATGCTTATCACAAGAACAAGAGCCAATAAGAGCCGTTGGTAAAGGCTCTTGATTTCAGAAATCTCCTTCATATGGATTTTATGAAGATCGTAAAAAATTAAAACTCCTCCTTTTTCCTGGTCTGCAACGTTCTTAATACTTAACCCTGAAAACCCCACGCCCTCATTAAGCGCGCCACTCCAGTAACCTGTTTTTGAGGCTCGTATCCTTTTTCTAACTTGCTCGTTCTCACTGTCAGAAAGTGCTTGATTTTCAATCGATGCAATCTGATAATTTTTTTCATTTTTCGTCTTAAAAACAATAATGTTCTGAATAGTAGAGTCAAATTTTTTTGTATTTCTAATACTCTCAGGAATATTTTTTATATCATCCATTTCTATGCCTAATTTAATGGCGTTATCAATGGGTTGACCTATCCCTGCTGCGGCAACATTCAAACGATCAATAACAAGGTTTGAACGTGTCATGTGGTATTTAAAATGCATTAAAACGGTAAGTAATATCATTGTACACGAAGCAACTATCAACAAAACTGAAGAAATTCGAAATGAAAAATTCATATGATCAACCTCTTTGGGGGAAAATTTTGTATTTATTTTTGTTTATAAAAATAAACAGTATATTTGTAAGAAATATAAAGGCAGCAAATGATAACAATGTTTTTTGATAACCAAGGTGTGAAATACAAACAGCAGAGATCAATGGAGAGATCAGCATGGAAACTCTTTCATATGTAAAATAAGCGCTAATGATTGTGTGGTAATTATCTGACTTATTTTCTGCAGCAAGGTTTCCAAGTACAGCCATCATAGATGAAACATGCAAAACAGTACCTATTGAATACATTGTAAGCGCTATAACAACCCCTTGCGTTGTAGGCATAAGCCATTGCACTAACAAAGAAAAACAAATTAAACCATTACAAATAATGCTAGACATTACTGGCGTTAAAAAGAGAGAGACAAATTTATGCGCATACGGCGATATGCAAAAAACAAAAATACCATAAATCATCATCACTCGCCCAACTATAGACATGGAGTTTCCTAGGTGAACCAAATACAAAGGATTAAGAACTGTCATCATCGCTCCGTATAGAAACCTTGCCGGAAAAGCAAGACAGATAATAATACTTGCTAGCCTAGGAACTTTATTAACTTTAAAAGGATTAATTAAAGGATCTTCAAGGCCTTTTTGATCAAATCCTTCGTAATCAACTATGTATTTTTTTGAGTAAATAATAGCGCTAGCTGTAATAAAAGCACATAAAGTAAATGTATATCCATATCCTATATTATCTACGAGCAACCCCCCCACTGGCATACCTGTTAAATAAGCTGATCCGAGCGCCACTAGGTAAATAGAGTAGTGTTTAACACGATTGGCGGGTGAACTATACATTCCGACATAATTTTGAAAAGATATATAAACTATTCCAAACCCCACTGCATTCATGGCTCTACATGCAAGAAATGCCTCAATACTTTCAGGAAACACGGTAACTATAATAAATCCTGAACAATACAGCGAAAGTCCAATTTGAAAAGTTTTTCGAAAGTTATATTTTGCGGCAATGCTGAACCCAAAAGGAAAAGATATTATCGAGAGTAAGAAAAATAAAATAACGGGAAGTGTGGCGTATAATTGCTTGGAAATGAAAAAGCCCTCGGTATAAAATTGCCCTGCGTACGACGGCGAAATGGTTGTTACAATTCCCTCACATATTAAAAATAGAAAGACAACCAGCCGTAAATTTTCTATCGCTGGGGCGAGAGGAGCAACGGCCAGGTTGCCATCCTTTGGCGTTAAAATATTTGATTTCATTTCAGAAATATTATCTCTTATTAAGTCATATAAATAATTATTTTTACTGATCAATTTGAAATCTGAAGTTATTTTAGAAATACGGGAATAATAATAACTAATTAAATTATTTAATTTTTCTAAACATTTATAAATACCTGTCTGTGCTCTAATAGACGATATAAGAGAAAGATCACCTTTAGCCATTCGACTAATTCCTGACAAAAAGTCATTTAAGGGCGTTACCACATAATTCACAAACGTAAAACGTATAAACTCAAAACCAATGACCAGCGAAACAAACAAGATAATAGCTATATCAAAGAAAATATCGCTAATTTTATTTTGAACCGCCTTAACAGAAACACCCAAGTGTAAATATCCATATGTCTTCTTTTGAGCATCAATAATAATTGGGATAGGAATGTTAACGTATGAAAATATGTTAAAGGGACGCATTTCATCTTTCAATGCATCTGTTGTCAATGCAAATTGTTTCAAGCTTCCACTTAAAGAACTAGGAGCATTTTCTGTTTGAGCAACTACATTACCTTTTAAGTCTGTTACAAATATATATTGCAATTCTTCAATTGCTGTTAATTTCTTATCAAGATATTCCTCAAGCCCCTTAATTTCTGTAAAGGGAATACCAACCGTAATTGCGCGCTCAATTAACAGCTCAATAGAAGAGCCAATAGTGTGAGTTTTTTCTGCAATTTCATTAAACAAACCTTCTTTTTGAGCGCCGATATGCAAAAAGTATAAAACGCTACCTATAGCAAAATTCGTTATAACGAAGTATGCAATGATTTTAAAAATCATCGTTTTGAATGATTTTACTTGGTCTATATAATCATCCATTTGATGCGACCTTTCTAAATATCTCAGCTGTTTCCAACAAGGCAATTTTAGGAGTAGTTCCCAGAGCATTCATCGTGTCTTCTCTTATTGCAAGAGATGTTTTTGAACCAATTTGATAAGGCATTGTTTTCACATCTTTTCCCTTGAAAAGAATGTCTTCTGCTTGCATACCTGCCATTAACCCCATAACAGCAAAACTGGTAAAGTAAGCAAAAAGGCATGCGCCTTCCACTCTCACCATGTCTTCCAATGTTGTATAGATTGGCGCAGCATGAATAGATTTATTCTGAATAAATTCATCGATAACAAGACGAATACTCCCCTGCGTCACTCCATCGCTAGGCAAATAAATCATATCGGGTTTTTCAGCTAATACTTTTAAAACCGCCTTTTTTATACCACCCTCCACAATTTTATTGTCTTTCACTTCAAATTGAACAAGGGCAGTCTCTACTTTTTCAGTGGCTGCTATTTTCTTCAATTCTAGACCTCCTGCAACAGAGTTAGGTTCAGGGCTAGATAAAACCACTATTTTTTTTATATTGTCACTAAAGCTTTGCATGATTTTTAGGCTTGTTATATTCGGAATATGGTGACCAACGCCTGTCACATTTCGGCCTGTGGGCACTCCTATATCCTTTATAATTTTTGTTGCTACAGGCTCTGAATGGGCAACAGCAACAATAGGAATATCTGTTATATGTTTTTTAGGGTCAATTGCATCCCAAGGGCCAGCCACCCCAAGAACAGCGCCTGTACTGTAAACGTATATAAGATCTGGCCTTATTTGTTTTGCTTCAGCAATAAATCCTTCTAATTTTTGTTTGTTTTGTTCTGCAAAACGTTCAATGAATTCAATATTTAAATTTTTCTCCTTAAGATACTTAATAAATGTCTCACCGAGGGCTGTTCTTCCAACCTTCAACCAGTGAATCATGAAGATTTTTTTTGGTTTTTCATTTGCAATAATATCTGGCATCGTTGCCATCAAAAACATGGCCAAGATGATTGTTCTAGTAATGTTTACAAATATAGACATCACTTCTCTTCCGTTTTTAATGTTTTTACAAATTCTTCAAAGTTAATATTTTGCTTGCTTAATAAGTTCTGAAGCAACATAGGATGCACCCCTGCATTTGTCCCATAGTGATAAAGAGGGCTATACCCCCATCCATACTGCTTTTTTAAATTAAAGAAATGTGTCTCTATTAAGTTCATAAGAGGCAACAAATCAAATTCATCCTTGTTATTGAGCAAATCTAAAAGCAAACTTTCAAGTTTGGAATTCCCGGCCCCGCGCCCCATACCCATGATTGTTGCGTCAATATATGTAGCACCCGTTTCAATAGCTGCTACAACATTTGCGGCAGCAAGCCCTCGGTTATCATGAGCATGAAATCCATACTCTTTTGAAAAATTATCCCGAAGACATTTAAAAATTTTTCTTAATTGATAGGGACTTAAAACTCCAAATGTATCCGCGAGAATAACCATATCAGCTTTAGTGTTCTTAAGTTTTTGGAATGCCACAAGAATATCATGGTCACTATATGCTGAAATATGGGTAATGTTGTTTGCAACACTATATCCAAGATCTTTAAAAACCTCCGTCACATACAAGATATTTTCTATATCTTTAGCAGATGATGCAACACGAACAAGCTGAATACGGCTTTTATCTGCAGCTGGTAAAAGCTTTTTAAAACATGATTTATCCAGGTGATCAAAGTCCTTTAGCATAACCATAACGGCCAAGTTAATATTTTGAGGTATTATTAACTGTTCAATATATTCATCTGTCGTATAAGCAAGGGGGCCACTTTTAGAAGCATTATCAAAATTTCTGAATCCAATTTCTACATAAGGGATAGGCAAACGACTTAATACATCAAGCGTTTTTTCTACAAGCACCTTGTCAAAGGACCAGTTATTGTAATAACCTCCATCCCGAAACGTGCAGTCAATAAGCTTGCAAGTATTATGTTCTTTCATGGCCTACATTTTAAATATAACTCTACCGATCTTAATAATACATTATAAAAAGTTAAGATATGTTTAATAAAAATTTAGAGTTACTGGAGAATGAAAAATATATAAGCGGGGCGGGTTCCGAGGCACCTCAGGGTGTACGAAGAGACGAATACCGCAAGGCTTTCTTAAGCTTTTCAAAAGCAGAAATTTCAAGTTGACGTACCCTTTCTCGGGAAATAGTCATTAACTGGCTCATCTCCTCAAGGGTTTTTGGAGGTTCATCTAAGCGCCTTCCTACGATAATTTCTTGCTCGCGAGAGTTTAGAGCTTTCATAGCCCCTTGGAAAGCATGGCGTCGCTTATCCATTTCATCCCGTTGCGCCACCTGAATTTCTTGATTGTCACTTTCATCGGCCAGCCAATCCATCCATTCCATTGCGCTTTCACTATCTTTAACGGGAGTATTAAGAGAAGAGTCATGGCTCGCAATACGTTGTTCCATTGACCAAACTTCATCTTCAGAAACATTAAGCTTAAGGGCTATTTTCTGCACCAATTCAGGAGTTAGCTGATCACTATGTTGCTTACCATCAATACTTTGTGCTTCTTGAATTAAAGCACGTTTGGTTTTTTTTAAGGAAAAGAATAGTTTTTTTTGGGCGGCGGTTGTACCAATTTTTACCAACGACCAGGTGTGTAAGATATACTCTTGCATGCTGGCCTTAATCCACCAAACTGCATAAGTAGAAAAACGAAATCCCCGCTCAGGTTCATAATGCTTCATCGCTTGCATCATTCCAATATTACCTTCGGCAATGAGATCACTAATCGGCAAGCCATAGCCACGATAACCTGCTGCAATTTTCGCTACTAGTTTTAAATGAGCTGCAGCCAATTTCTCCATGGCCTTTTGATCTTGATTTTCGCGCCAGTCCTTGGCCAGCTTATACTCTTCTTCCAAGCTGAGCATAGCAAAGCTGCGAACTTTTTGCACATATTGGTGATGATCTTGAGGCTGCGACAAATGTATTTGATGATAAGCGATCCAGTTGTAAGTCTAGCTAGTTTTTTAAAGAGTGTTCAATAGGGCAAGTAATAGGCAAAAATAAAAATACTTAAAATTTTCATCACGCCCCATAAAACGTAACAGAAATTGTCAGAAATATATTTGCTGATTTTGACGCTAAACAGTTACTAAAACACCTCATATTTTTCAAATACATCCAGAAAAAAGGGCGTTCCGAAAGCCGTAAAAATAATGATATAAAAATGCATTAATGGATGACAAACACTTACTTAAAGGCTTAATGTGCATAAGTAGCATATTGCCCATAGTGCTATAGCTCGTGAAGTAGCCGTAGACTATTGATCCAGGAGTAGGAGGAGCCACCATTGAAGCTTAAAGTTGGTGACACGCTTATTTTAGCAACCCATAATTCAGGAAAATTGAAAGAAATACAGGCGCTTCTTTCTCCCTATAGATTAAATATCGACAGTTCTGGAAATTTAGGCATTGAAGAACCTGAAGAAACAGAAAACACTTTTGCAGGCAATGCCTTGTTAAAAGCTGAATACACAGCAACCAGAACTGGGCATGTTTCCTTAGCCGATGATTCAGGACTTGCGGTCCACTCTCTTGATGGGCTTCCGGGCGTTTATTCAGCCCTTTGGGGCGGGCCTGATCGTGATTTTTCCATGGCTTGCGATAAGGTTAATCGCTTACTAGGAGGTAAACCCCGCGATGCTACATTTGTCTGCGTGCTAGCAGTTGTGTGGCCGGATGGTACCTCTAAAATTTTCAAAGGACAAAGCAATGGGCAATTGGTATGGCCAACTCGGGGAGAAAGTGGATTTGGATATGATTCGATGTTTGTACCGAAAGGAGATACACGCACCTATGCCCAAATGACACCAATTGAGAAAACTCAAACATCACACCGAACACGAGCCTTTCAACTTTTTAAGAAATCATTATTGAGATAAAACTATGAAAAAATTATTCATTCTTTTTGCTATTTGTTACGGCTGCCTACAGCTCAGTTACACCCTTTTTGATATATCAACGCGTTCCATCGACAACATGGCAAATCCTGACCTTGACGCAAAACACAAGCTGTTTAGCAAAGGAGTGTATTTAGTTTCCTATGCCGATGGTGACGAGGTCTTCTTTCAAAATCAAAATGCCTTGGCTCAATCAGCCCTAAACCGGGGTATTGATTTTATCCTAAATTATCGCCGTTCCCATATTGATGAAGAGTTTTACAAAAAACACCAGGCAATTTTAGATGAAAAATATGGCGCAGGGTATTGGCTGTGGAAACCTTATGTCATTTTGAAAACCTTGGAAAGCACCCCAGAAGGAAGCATCATTGTTTACATAGATTCAGGCGCTATTTTAACCGGGTCCTTAATGCCCATTTTACAGCATCTAGAACATTATGATGGTGTTTTTTATCGGTATACCCGTGAAGTTTACGGCACTTTAAAAGCCAATGCAGATGCCCAGGTTGCTGAAGAACTAGGCGTTTCAACCCATCCTGAATTTGATAAAACCAGATCACTTTGGGCTGGATTTATGGTGCTTAGGAATTGCCAAGTGACCCGCGATTTTGTCAAAACGTGGCTTGAATTATGTACCAAGCCAAACCTTGTAAAAGGCTATGGAAAAAGTCGGCATCAACATGATCAAACCTTGTTGAGTATAACTTTATTAAAAAATCCCAATCACATGAAATCATTGAACGAAGATGATTTCCGTTTCACTTTAAAATGGCACCATCGTCATAAATCAATGCAGCAATATAGTCTGTCTATTTACCAACATCCCAGCCTGATCTTTTTCTCTGACCCATGGGCTTTTGCCCCATTAAAGTGGCTTCGATATGTATTATTAAGGGGCTAACCATGAAAAAGTTATTCATTTTTTTTGCTATTTGCTATGGCTGCCTACAGCTAAGTTACACCCTTTTTGATATATCAACGCGTTCCATCGACAACATTACAAATCCTGACCTTGATGCAAAGCAAAAGCTGTTTAGTAAAGGAGTGTATTTAGTTTCCTATGCCGATGGGAATGAGGTCTTCTTTCAAAATCAAAATGCGTTGGCTCAATCAGCCATAAACCGGGGAATTGATTTTATTTTGAACTATCGTAGATCGCATATTGATGAAGAATTTTACAAAAAACACCAGGCAATTTTAGATGAAAAATATGGCGCAGGGTATTGGGTATGGAAACCTTATGTGATTTTAAAAACCATGGAAAATGCCCCAGAAGGAAGCATCATTGTTTACATGGATTCAGGTGCTATTTTAACCGGGTCCTTAATGCCCATTTTAAAGCACCTAGAACATTATGATGGAGTTTTTTATCGGTATGACCTCGAAATATATGGAACATTAAAAAAGAATACAGATAGTCAAATTGCTGAAGAACTAGCCGTTTCAAATCATCCTGAATTTGATACAATTAGCTCGCTTTGGGCTGGATTTATGGTGCTTAGGAATTGCCAAGTGACTCGTGATTTTGTCAAAACGTGGCTTGAATTATGCACCAAGCCAAACTTTGTAAAAGGCTATGGAAAAAGTCGACATCAACACGATCAAACTTTGTTGAGTCTAACTCTATTAAAAAACCCCAATCGCATGGTCGCATTATCTGAAGATAAATTTCAACCTATGGTCAAGTGGCAGCACCGCCACCCACAAGAAGCATCTTTTAGCTTAATGCCTTATCAACAATCGTCAATGTCATATATTGAACATAAGGCTTGGCGGTTTCCCCCATTAAAATGGCTGCGGTATGTGTTATTTAGAGGATAGCATAGTAAGCACGGCCATTCAGTATAGTTAGCCCATAAGAAACTCTTCATTGGGTTGCCATACAGACGCTCACAATAACGAACATATGCCCCCTCATTTTTCATAAAAATAAAAAAGAAAATTAACTAATTTGATAAGAAATGCGTGTCAATTCTTTATAATGCAGAAATCCCTAGTAATTCCCTTTAAAAATCCTTATTTTATACCCATAGGAATGGAGTGTTATGTACAAGTCATTATCGGATCGTTTAACAGGAATTTTTGATCGCTTAAAAGGACGTGGTACCCTTTCAGAGGAAGATGTAAACACCGCGCTAAGAGAAATTCGTATTGCGTTGCTTGAAGCTGATGTCGCCCTACCCGTTGTTAAAGAGTTCATAGAACAAGCTAAAGAAAAAGCCATTGGCCAAGAGTTAGTCAAAAGCATTAACCCAGCACAAATGGTTATCAAAATTGTTAATGATCAGTTGATTCATGCCTTAGGTAATGAACCTGAAGCGATTAATTTGAACGCCCCCTCCCCTATGGTAATGCTAATGGTGGGGTTGCAAGGGTCAGGAAAAACAACAACCAGCGCCAAATTAGCCAAGTTGTTGAGTACGAGGTTTCGTAAAAACGTTTTACTAGCATCGCTCGATGTATATCGCCCAGCAGCCCAGCTTCAGCTAGAAACCTTAGCCAAACAAACGGACATCCCAAGTTTACCAATTATAGATGGTGAAAAGCCATTGGCAATTACCAAACGTGCGATAGAAACTGCAAAAGTACAAAATATTGATGTGATCATTCTTGATACAGCAGGTCGATTGCATATTGATGATGAGTTGATGAATGAACTCAAAAGCATAAAAACCTTATCAAATCCTATTGAAACATTTTTGGTGGCTGATAGTTTAACCGGCCAGGATGCGGTAAATATTGCAAAAAGTTTCCATGATGCAATTGGCGTAACATCTATTGTCCTTACTCGTGCCGATGGTGACGGCAGGGGCGGTGCAGCACTTTCCATGCGACATGTGACTGGATGTCCCATTAAGTTCTTAGGAATGGGCGAGCGCGTTGATCAATTAGAAATATTTGATCCCCATCGGGTAGCTAGTAGAATTCTTGATATGGGAGATATTGTAGCCCTGGTTGAACGTGCCGCAGCACTTTCTGAAACCCAAGATCAAGAAAAGCTTGCAAAAAAGTTAGAAAAAGGGCATTTTGATCTGAATGATATGGCCAAGCAATTGGAAGGTATGCAAAAAATGGGCGGCCTTTCTAGTATGCTTGGTTTTTTGCCTGGAATTGGCAAAATAAAAGATAAACTAGATGGGGCTGGTCTTGATGACAACCTAGTACGTCGTCAACTTGGTATTATTAGATCAATGACCAAACAAGAACGTAGAGCCCCTAATATCCTAAATGGTTCGCGTCGCAAGCGTATAGCATTGGGATCTGGGGTACAAGTGATGGAAGTTAATCGCTTACTCAAACAGTTTGAACAAATGCAAACAATGTTCAAACGCATGGGCAAGATGGGACAAAAAGGTTTCATGCGTCAAGGTTTAGGCGCAATGATGCGTGGAATGTAAAGAGTATTTTAAGGAGTAACATAATGGCATTAAAAATTCGCTTAGCACGTGGTGGAGCAAAAAAGCGTCCTTTCTATCGTATTGTGGTAGCTGAAGCAACAGCTCCTCGTGATGGACGTTTTGTAGAACGTATTGGTTCATACAATCCGTTTTTGGAACATGGAAATAGTAACCGCTTAGTAGTAGACACCGAACGTGCAAAATATTGGCTTTCTGTTGGTGCACAACCAACTGACCGAGTGGTTGGCTTTTTAGCAAGCCTTGACCTTGTTGCAAAACCAGAGCGTAGCGTAACCCCACTAAAGTCACAGCCAAAGAAAAAAGCACAAGAACGCTTAAAGGCCGCAGGCGCTGCTGCTGAAGCTGAAAAAGCTGCTGCTGAGGCCGCAAAAGCTGCTGCAGAAGCAGAAAAAATTGCCGCTGCTGAGGCTGCAAAAGCTGCTGCTGCAATGCCAAAGGTTGAAGAAGCACCTGCTGCAGAGCCAGTCGTGGAAGAAGTTGCAGAAGCACCAGCTGAAGCTGCCACAGAACAAGCTGAAACTACAACTGAAGAAACTTCAGCTGTTTAAGTGAAGTTTTTTGTCATTCCTATAAGCTCTTTACGTCGTCCCGAACTTGTTTCGGGATCTAGATGCTGAAATAAATTCGGCATGACAGCGAGTCAAGGGAATGACACTAGCAGTATGGATCCATTAATATTACTGGGGCAAATTGTTGCCGCGCATGGCATTAAGGGCCAAGTTAAAATCAAAATTTTGACCTATAATCCAAGCCATCTTACCGACTATGGCCAGCTTGTTAATGAGAAACAAGAACCAGTTATAATCACGAGCCTTGCTGTAAAATCACCTTCCCTCGCTATTGCCTCAATTAAAGGCATTACCACCCGCAACCAAGCAGAACTGTTAAAGAACTCTCAATTATTCATATACGAAAATCAGCTCCCCCCCTTATCGGATGAGGAGATTTATCGCAAAAAACTAATAGGCCTACCCCTGATTGCTGATGGTAAAACCATAGGGCACGTGGTTGATGTATGTAATTTTGGTGCGGGAGATTTTTGCGAAGTGCGCACAGATAAGGGCAAAATCGGAGCGGTGCACTTATCTAGCTGCACTGTTTATGATGACAAACTTGAATGCTCGCAAGATCACTTTTTGATTTGATGAGCATTATTGATACATTAAAATCGCAACGATTGTTAAAAGAGCCCCGATAGTGGCCACGGTATTTGCTAAAATGAGAGGTCTGTCACGTAGCATTACACCATAAATAAGCCAACTCGCCACTGAAACAAACCCGCAGATAAACCCAAACAAAGAAACATCATGTGCGCTTTTATTTTGAATGATTGCATAGAACTGTGAATAAAAAACAAATTGCCCAAAAATTCCAATAAAAATCATGTATCTCGCATACCATTTATTCACTGCTTTTTATCCTTTGAAAAAAAATATTATTACTAACCTGTTACGTTATGGGGACTAAAGACTAAAAATAGCAAAGGAAAATAATTATAATTTACACGTAGGAACTAAAATTAACTTTATTCGTCATGGCAAGAACATATTAAGAAAAATAGGATTTGCTAATGTAGAACCACACATTAAAAAATAAAAAATTGTATTTATAAATAAAAATAAATAAGATCATTGTATAAAACTGTAAAAACCAAGTGCATCAAGGTTCCAATAAAAATCATGCACCTTCTATACCACTTATTTAGACTAAGCATTTGTCCAAATGTTTCAATAAAAATCACACATCTTCTATACCATTTATTCATAGTGAATACCCTCCCTTAAAAAGAGAAGAAAAAGATAATACCTAATCTTGCACATTTTATAGTCCTAAAAAAGATAAATATCAACATAAATTATTGATAAAACCCCACGTAATGGAACTATAAATCTCTTCATGGGAGCTGCACGCTGAAAAAATTATGAAAGCACAACCAGGCAAGCATGCCGAATACTATCTACCAAATTGCCTCATGTTTGTAATAAAAAAAGCCCTTCGACATGGCGAAAGACTTACTTTAACACAGTGTTGTAGCCTCTATTTTTCTTCCAATGCCTGGAATATAACAACTGCTAATACAACTGCAATAAGTTGGGCTACGGCAAACAACCACAACTGCTGCACAGCCCATCCACCATGCAATAACGCCACACCAATACTGCGCGCCATGTTAACAGAGGTATTGGTTACCGGAATGCTTACCAAATGAACGGCAGCAAGGGTGATCCCCAGAAAAATTCCAGCCATTTCGCTTGGGAATTTTTTACGCGTTGTTGAAAGAATGGCTAAAAGCAACACCAAAGTCATAACCACTTCTGTAATTAGGCAACTACCTTGAGAATATTTTTCAGGTGAATGTTCACCAAAACCATTACAAGCAAAGCCAGCAGTATGCACATTAAAATGAGTATGTCCTTGAGCGATGTGTAAAAGGATGTAAGCACCAATAATGCCTCCAACAACTTGAGCAACAATATAAGGCGCCACTTCCCTGGCTGGGAATTTTTTGGAAAAAGCTAGGGATAAGGTAACTGCTGGATTAAGATGGCAACCCGAAATCGGCCCCAGCCAATAGACAAGCAATAACAAGGCAAAACCAAATGCTAGGGCAACGCCTGCAAAGCCAATGTGTGCACCAGCCAAGACAGCGCTTCCGCAACCAATAAGTACCAACAAGCACGTTCCTAAAATCTCGGCAAGATATTTATTCATAACTTCTTCCCCTTAATTTCCTAAACTAAGTGTTTAAGCGTAATACTACAATAAGTGTAAATTTTATTTAAATTTTTGTCAAATTGGAGAGGTATCCTTGATTTGCCATTTCGTCTAACTCTTGGGTTTCTTTGCGCCGGTATTCCTTATCAACACGCATTTGCTCATGCTCCCTAACTTTTTCAAATTGCTTTTGTTCAACATACGCTACAAATAACTGTTCTTTAATTTCATCTAAAGTGTTTCCAAGCTCTATATTTTCTTGAATGTATCGTTTATTTTGAGAGAGTGTATGAGCTACAAAAGCTTCAAGGGTACTGGCACCGGTGATGTTAACTGATGAAATTAACCGTTCGGTATTAATATAACGAATGTTTTTTTCAATTCTATAAAGACGAGCTTCAATTTGATCATTGACTAATGCCTTTTGTTGGCGTAATTCCTCAATATGATGCTTTTTCAACTTTAGTAATTTATTTAACGATTCTAAAAGTCGGTTCAACACACACCTAAAATCTTGCCAGTTCATCAAAACTTTAGCAAAGTAAGCGTAAATAAATGGTAAGCGATATGATAAAAAAAATATTAAATAGCATAAAATATTCCTACAATGGCTTTAGCGCCACATTTGCATGTGATTTTTCTTTTCGATTAGAGATAATTGCCCTACCCTTTTTGGTTGTATTATTAGTATTTTTGCCTGGAACAATTTTTAGAAAAATATTGATGTTTGCTGCGTACTTAATAGTTCCTTGTTTGGAGTTATTAAACAGTGCCATTGAAAAACTTGCAGACAGAGTCACCACTGAACATGATGTCATGATCGGATTTGCCAAAGATGCGGCTTCTGCTGCCGTAATGCTGAGTTTGATATTAGTAGCGATTATTTGGATTGGGTGCCTGTGGTACTAATGCAAAACTTTTTATGTGCAGGCTTTGTAAGCCTGGGAATTTTGCTACCTGATTTATATCTGGGATATTTTTCAAAAATGCTAGCATGCACAATTCCTTATACTACGTTGCTGGGGGTGTTGGGTTTTGCTGGAGTATTAAGCTTTATACATAATCGCTTGGTATTAGGGTTGGTTGTAGGGTTGATTACCCTTACCCAGACCATTCAACTTAATCACTGGGCGTATTTTGGCGCTCCCATTCACTCTCATGATATTACCAAAGTTTTTTTCGAGCTTGATGAGATTTTCCAAACAGGCGCCTCTTTAATTCATGTGTTATGGCCTGTGTGGATTGTATTAAGCTCATCAATTGCGTTAATCGTTGTAGGGTTAATCTACACTAAACATCGTAAGCATTACCCTTACGCACGGGTACTTATTGTGTTGGTTTTAGGAATCACTCCCTTATTGTCATACCTAAAAGGGCCCTCATTCTTTTATACAAAACCCACCTCAAGCACCATTTATAATACGGTTCGGGCTTTTTCTGATTGGATAATTCATTCAAAAACCAAAGTGAAAAGTCTTGGATATAAGCCATACTCTATAACATATAGTACACCCAAAATTAAAAACATTATCTTGATTGTGGGCGAAAGCCTAAGCAGCCGATATATGCACTTATATGGCTATGATCAACCCAATACGCCGTTTTTGGATTCTTTAAAAAACACTCCCAATTTTGCTTATGCTAAAGGAATTTCAAGCAGTGTTTCCACTAGAACCTGTTTACAGTTACTTTTTAATGTTTTTCACAACCCAGGATTTCTTGAGCTCATTAGAAAAAAAGAAGCTAATCTGTTTCGTTTAGCGCAACATCAAGGATATAAAACGGTTATTTTATCAGCCCAAAATGAAAAACTTTTTCATGACGCAGGCACTGAATTTGTAAATACATTTTCCTCAGAAAAAGACATGCGAAAAAGCTTAAGTGAAAAAGGGGATGTTACCTTACTTGATGCCATGGAAGCGCTTGAGCTGGGAGACAAGAATTTTATCGTCATTCATCTGCGCCATATTCACACCCCATTTGGTGGGTACGCTAAATATCATCCCGAGCATACAGCTGGCACAAAACATACAGATAGAATGTCTCAAACAAGCCAGGAGTACTCCGATGCAATCGCTTACCATGATTATTGGGTCAAACAGTGCGTTGCAACAGTTCAAAAGATTCTCCCATCCGACACGGTTATAGTGTTCACTAGTGACCATGGGCAATTAATTGGTGAACGTGGGATGTTTGGTCATAACTTAATGCAACCTGAAGTAACTGACGTACCAGTTTGGGCGTATGCGCTAGGCACTAATGAGGCACTTATCTCTCCTATCAGAAAGCAACCCATCAGCCATTATGATTTAGGCAAGCTTATCGGGACTTTTTTAGGCGCTGAAATCACTAATCCTAATGAAGATCCAAGTTTACAATTTGTCCACGGTAGTGAGGTTTATACAGATTATGAATTCATGCCTTGGAAAAAGTCCAATGGTGTCCCAGAGTTTTTGAAAAATCGGTGGGTTGGCGGGTGAACGGCTCCTCAAAAAATCAACTCCCTTAACACTTCCTTAAAACACTTATGTTAGGGTATAGTTACGCACATCCACGAAAATGATTATTAAATGCGGCATAATTTTTTAGAAACGATTACCGGCGCTGTAGTTCTACTGGTAGCAGGAATTTTTTTCGCTTTCGGATATCAATTCTCGAGCTCTTCGAGGATGGAAACAATAAGGGTGTTTGCAAAATTTGATCGAATCGATGGCGTTTCTGTCGGTAATGACGTACGTATGGGCGGCGTAACTATTGGTCATGTAGGCCATATCACCATTGATAAAAAATCTTTCAAAGCAATTCTAGCCATGGATGTTGACGCTTCTTTAAAACTACCCAAAGATAGTTCCGCTGAAATTTCCAGTGAAAGCCTAATGGGTGGTAAGTACGTAAACCTATCCCCTGGTGGCGATGATGAAATCCTAAAAGCGGGAGAGACTATTTCCTTAACCCAGTCATCAGTAAGTCTTGAAAGCCTGCTCAGTAAGTACATTTTCAGTCAGAACGATAAGAAATAAATAGAAAACACACCTTATGGCAACTGCACTCCTGCGCCTAAAAGATGCTTGCGTCCGTTTTAGCGGCACGCCCGTTTTTGAAAATCTAACCGCCCAAATCTTAGAAGGTGATCGCATTTGTTTGGTAGGACGCAATGGGTGCGGAAAATCAACCTTGCTTAAGGCAATTGCTAAGATTTATGAACTAGACGATGGCGAGCATTTCCTAATGCCTGGGCAAAATTTGGTGTATCTTGAACAAGACAAAGCCTATCCGCTGAATATATCAACTTTAGAACTGTTGGAGTCCTATGACGCAAAGTCCCATGAAGCACGTTCTATTCTTGATAAATTAGGCATTGATCCCAATAGCTCTTTAAATAATGCATCAGGCGGACAACGGCGACGTTTTGCGTTGGCTGAAAGTTTAGTAAAAAACCCTACTATTCTTTTATTGGATGAACCAACTAACCACCTTGATCTGCCTAGTATTCAATGGCTGGAAGAGTACCTTACCAAATTCCGAGGTGCGGTAGTGATGATCAGCCATGACCGACGCTTCTTGGAAAACACATCAAACACAACTTGGTGGATTGATCGTGGAACGCTTCACGTGAACAAAAAAGGGTTTAAAGAATTTGATAGCTGGTCAACAATGCTCATTGAAGAAGAAGAGCGTCGACTAGAAAAGCTTAATACACGTCTTAGATTAGAAACTGATTGGTTACACTATGGGGTAACGGCACGGCGTAAACGCAACCAAGGTCGCCTGCAACGCTTGCATGAATTGCGTGCTGAACGTCGCGATGTCATGCAAAACAAAACCCGATCAATTGATGTAAACCCTGCAAATTTGCCCCGAGGCAGTAAAATTATTATTGAGGCTAAAGATATTCAAAAATCTTATGGTGACAGAACCGTCGTACAACCTTTTTCATGCCGCATTTTGCATCAAGATAAAATCGGCATTATCGGCCCCAATGGAGCTGGAAAAAGTACATTGGTGAAAATGCTGGTAGGCGAATTGCTACCAGATGCTGGAAATGTAAAACAAGGGAATACCTTAAAGGTCACTTATATTGATCAAATGCGGTCTGAACTTAATCCAACTGATACATTGTGGGAAACGCTGTGTCCTGCAGGGGGGGATCAGGTGTGGATAGGCAATGAAACCAAGCATGTGGTTGGATATTTAAAGGAATTTTTATTTAATGAAAGTCAAATTCGTGGGCAGGTAAGTATTTTATCGGGTGGTGAAAAAAATCGTCTGTTATTAGCTAAAGCGATGGCAAATCCTGGAAATCTGCTAGTGCTAGATGAACCTACCAATGATCTGGATATGGATACCTTAGATTTGCTAGTGGAGTGTTTACAGCAATACTTAGGCACCCTAATTGTGGTAAGTCATGACCGTGACTTTTTAGATCGCACCGTGACATCTACTTATGTTGTATCAATGACGGGTGAGGTACAAGAGTATGTGGGTGGTTATAGTGACGCCCAGCAATATATAAAAACCACTCAAAAGCCTGTCTCAAAAGCAAAGCCTAAAGAAGAACCAACAAAAACTTCAGCGCCTAAGCGATTGTCCTATAATTTAAAACGCGAATGGGATGAACTGCCTAAAAAAATCAAAGTCATAGAGCAACGCATAAGCGTGCTTGAAGTACTTTTAGAAGGCACAGAACTTTATGAAAAAAATCCTAAAGCATTTCAGGCATACAGTGAAGAATTACAGCAAAAGCAAGAGGCCTTAGATACGGCTGAAACCCGCTGGCTTGAATTGGAAATGCTAGCAGAAAACATTAAGCAGTAGAAACTTTCATTTACCTTATCCCCAGTAGGATACAACTACTGAAGGTGAGGAATTGGTTAGTATTGCCGCGAGCGTAGCTAGGGTAAAGGATGGAGCCCCCACAGCTAAAGGCGTGCCAACACGCGGATCCCCTGAACCTGCCACTGGGTATGCGACAACACCACCTGTAACACTAGCAGCTGTTGCCGCTGTTACAGCAGCAGCTGGTATAGAAATTGTTATAGTTCCTCTGCGTAAGATACCAGAAGTGGCACTAGTAAATAAACCTGAAGGAAGCCCAGCTATACTAGCGGCATTAGAGCTAAGGGTAAACGAACCACTACCACCAAAAAGTCCAGCAAATAAAGAATTTAAATAGGTAACCGTTGTAGGTAAGGTTGTTGGAGCCAATAAAGGCGAAACAAGAGCTCCCCCACCAGGAGATAATTGCGCAATTATTTGAGTTTGTGCCGTTGTGAAACTTGTAATTTGAGCTTGTGCTGCCGTCAAAGCAGCTTGGGCAGTAGTTAATGCAGCAGTAGCAGCAGTAGCGGCAACTGTAGCTGCAGTCGCTGTAGCTTGGGCGGTAGTCGCTGCAGTTTCGGCGGCAGTCGCTGTAGCTTGGGCGGTAGTCGCTGCAGTTTCGGCGGCAGTCGCCGCGGTTTGGGCAGCAGTCGCAGCAGCAGTAGCTGAAGCCGCTGTGGCGGTAGCAGCTGCCAAATTATTTTGTGCAGTAATAGCTATAGCAGTTTCGGCGGCAGTAGCAGCCTGAGCTGTATTAGTGGAAGCTTGTGCTGCAGCCGTTGCAGCTTGCGCTGCAGTTAATGCAGTTTGTGCCGCAGCTGCTGCATTGTTTGCTGCGGTTACAGCAGTTGCTAATGAGGTTATTGTAGATTGCGAAACGCTCAAATTTGTTTGCGTTGAAGTTAATAATCCTGATAAAGAAGCGACCTGAGTATTTAAGCCAGGAATTGTAGTTGCTGTTGCCAGGTTTAATTGGGCTAGTACAGCAGTTATTTGAGATCCCAATGTAGTTAATTGCGATGATAGATACGGCCCTGGGCTTGCTGGTGATGCTGCATTTAATTGGGTTATTAAGGAAGCTATAGATGTTTGTACCGAAAGTGCTGAAGTTACTTGACTCGATAACGAAGTTAATTGGGATATCAGATCACCTGATGGCGTTGTTGTTGTTCCTAATGCAGTGTTGAATTGGGTTATTAAAGAAGCCACCTGCGCTTGGGCTCCGGTTAGTATCGTAGCTTCCGTAGCTATTCGCGTGGTCAGATCTCCTGCTGTTGAGGCTGTATGGTTTAATTGCGTTATTAAGGAAGCCACTGCGGTTTGTGCCGCAGTCAGTAAGGATGCTTCCGTGGCTATTCGCGTTATCAGATCTCCGTCTGTCGAAGCTGCAGAGTTTGATTGCGTTATTAAAGAAGCCACCGCGGTTTGTGCCGCAGTCAATAATGAAGCTTCTGTTGTTAACAGGGTTGCCAAGCTTCCAGTTGTGGAGGCTGTATGATTTGACTGGGTTATTAAGGAAGCCGCCTGAGCTTGTGCCGCAGTCAATAATGAGGCTTCTGTTGTTAACAGGGTTGCCAAGCTTCCAGCTGTCGAAGCTGCAGAGTTTGATTGGGTTATTAAGGAAGACACTGCGGTTTGTGCACCGGTTACCTGCGCTTGTGCGTCGTTTGCCTGAGCTTGTGCTGCCGTTAGCTGGGCTTGCAGCCCAGGGATTGTGGCCACCTGAGCCTGCAGGGGAGCAACCTGCGCCTGCAAGGCTTCTAGTTGCGCTAATGTGGTGGGATAATTTGTTATAGCTACCGCTGCAGTGTGAATTCCTTGAGGTGATAGGAGTAAAGGATTGATCACAGCCAAATCTTGACCAGAAACATGTACGCAAAAACAAGCAAACATTAAAAAAATCAAGCAAATAGATTTTGAACGCATAATAAAACTACAGTATTGCTATAAACACCTACTTAAATCTTATCAAAGAAACATTAACGCATTGCTTACATATAATAAAAATTTAATAATATTAAATACATATTATTTATTAATTAAATAAACATCTGATTTTTAAAAATAACTATCTACCAAATTTTGGATTTTGGGGAGGTTACTGAATCTGCAAAAGCTCTAAATACAAGCCAATCGTAAAGCTTGGGCCCCACTCAGAGGATTGTAGAATTTTACACATATTTCTTTGAAATTTTATTAAAATTATGCTTGGATGTCCAAAGCGATTATATACCTAAACCACTAGGCTAGTTCCAAGCAGTAACTGCTTCGGCAACAACGCAAACTGAATTAAATAGCATGTGCTGCAAACTAATAAGGTAATTTAATGAAAACATATAAAAAACTACTAATAGCAACAATGATGAGCTCTTTAGTTTATGGCGCGAAATCTCCCCCTAAGGAAAAGCCTATCCTTAATGCCAAAGAAAAGCCTACTCTTAATGGTAAAGAAAAATCCGCTCTTAATGGTTTTGCTGTGGGGTTACAAGTCGGGTACGCAATTTTGAAAACGCCGGCTAAATTTTCCACCCGTAGCAATGCTTCTTCAACATCGAACTTCAATGCATCGGGGTTTTTTGGTGGGCTACTACTGGGAGGATATTCTGATATTGGCGATAAGATGAATATAGGACTTGATGTTCAATACTCACTGTCAAATGCTTCTGGCACAAACGATAGTCTTTCATTATCTCCCAATGCCTATAAAATCACTTTGAAAATGAAAGATATGCTAACAGCTGCTGTGCGGTTGGGTTGGCGCATGGGTCAAGTAGTTCCCTATTTAAAAATGGGTGGTTCATCTGCAGCCCTTGAAGCTAGGGCCCAGGTTCCAGCTGCATTTGCTTCCGGCAATCCTGTGGCTGTGAAAAAGCAACGCTGTCTTGGTTACTTAGGTGGCGTAGGGGTAGATTTTAGTATAGATGGATGCACAACCATTGGTGTGGAAACGTTGGTTTCTAAGTACAAGAATTTTAAGATGGTACAGTCCCTGCAACAAAATACCTATACCTATTCTTTTAATCCCTTGGTTTACTCAACATCTGTTGTGATGAAATGTTTCTTTTAAGAACTTTTCTGAAAAACTTAGGTTAAGAAAATTCGGATGTTACCTACTGGACCATCTGGCTAAGCCAGATGGAAGCTAGAGGACTAGCGCCATATTGAAACATCTAATCACGACCTAGAGTTCATTAAGGGCATACAGCATTGATCAAAATGGGCCTTATTCAGCGCCTCGACCGCCCACGCGCGGGCCATTATGTTTTACAAAAAAGGCTAACATAGCATGTTGAAGTAAAAAGGTTCTGCCTCTTGCTCCGGTTCCACACCTACCGACATGCATTCTCATAAACTCTGCCGCATTTTCTTTTATAAGATCCAAAGTACTTTTCTCTCCCCCCGTTATAGCTCCACCTCTTTCCTCAATTACATAGTATTGATAAAGATTTCTTACCATCATCATGGTATTAAATAGCCTTTGATTAGCAATTCTTATATCTTCTGAACCGCCAGAGCTTGCTTGAGTAACAGTGTAGTTAATCCCCCCACTCACCCCATATTCACTAAACCAGTCTTTTAATTTTTGTTGATTCGTTGCATCTACTGCAACACTAATAGGAATATTAATCTCAGAAAATGCCTTTACTAAAACAGCCTGCATGTTATCCCGCCATTCTTCTAAAAAGGGCGGCTTATCATTAAACTGCCCAAAATCAAATGCAGAGACCGTTCCATCCATTTCAACTTCAGTCACTTTAAACATAGGAGTAATTTCTGGTTTTCTACAAGGCAAACTTGTCCCATAGGTCATAATTTCTTCTGCTGCAGTATAACCTGATGCTTCTCGGGCATAATAATATCTAAAAGCCCTAATTAATTTTAGGCGATTTTCTATCACCTCAAGTAATTCAGGTGCTGCCAGTCGAGCAACAACAGGTACCACTGGAACGGGAACTGGAGCAGCATAACGAGGAACTAAAGGAGGTCGTGGCCTGTCATCCACAACTGGAGCAACATAACGAGGAACTAAAGGAGGTCGTGGTATGGCACCCGCTTGGAGGCGAAAACGTTCTGCTTCTACGCGCTCTCGTTCTGCGGCTAAGCGTTCTTGTGCTGCTCGCGCAATTTCTGCTTGCCGTAGGCGTTCCGCCTCTCGTACTTGTTGTTCTTCAAGCTCTCGTGCTTGTGCAGCTAAGAGTTCTTCTGCTGCTCGCTCAATTTCCGCTAATCGCTGACGTTCGCGTTCTGCTGCTGCTTCTTCTTCTGCTGCCATCAACTCTCTCAAATTCTGTTTGATCGTCATAGAATTTAGATCTCGACCTTTCAAAAACTCCTCTACCGGTACATAATTTTGACCTAATTCATACTGGGTATATAAATTTAATAATTCTGGTTTGTATTCATATAAGAAATTGCTTTGGTAAACTGGTTTAGCAGTCAAAAACGAACACAGAACCCTCACATCTGCAGAAAATGAGAATTTATATTGCCTAGCCATTTCTTCCACATCTCCTTGCAGCTGAACAACATCTCTAAGCGCTTGATGCTGCGCATCACGAAGTGGACCAGGCGCTGAATGCCACGAAACCAGCTCTCCAATGTCATCGGCAACGCTTGCCTCTACCGTTGATTCTGGCGTTGTTTTTAAATATGCAATTAATGCATCTAAACGTTCAAAATATGGGGCATACAAAGCAATGCAGCGTGCTTGATAATTTTTAAAGAATGGTAAAACTTTATTTTGGTCAAGCCGCGATTTTCTCAGGGCACTTACTACCTTACCCCGATTTTCTTCAGAAATAGATTCAAAATGCTTCAAGGTATTACCACTTACTGAATTTGCAGATCCAGGATTTGGATAAAGTAGGGCATTTTTAACTGCTCCTATTCGATCATTAAGCTCATGTTGAATCCGCTTTAAACTATCTTGAATAGCAAAAACTACTGGCTTTGCCAGCAGGTGCTCGTCTTTTTCATAATCGAAATATCCTGCTGTACGCACTGCCACAGGATCAGGAACTTCATCTTCTGCAAGTAATGCGCGAAGCCGTTCCTCCAACGCTTCAAGATCAAATAGTCCTATTTTCCTTCGTTGGGTAACAACTATATCTCTTACAAATAATTTCAAACATTTAATTATTTGCCTTTGCCTGTCTGGATTGATTTGAATAGCTTCGATGCTTACCTTCAAAAACTTTCCTAATAAGGGTAGTGATATTTCCCCACGAACATTTACTTCAACGCATTTAAATCTCTCGTCTATGATGACATCTTCAATTACAGGTAAACTAAACTGTATTGAGTAAGCTCTAATAGCTTCTATAAAATGGGCTAAAATCTTGCGTTGAAAACGATATCTATCTGGCCCATCCTGAAGATTAGGAGCACAAGAGGTCACAAAAGCTCGGTATCCTGGAAGTAATTGATCTACATTGCCCTCATAAATTTCGCCTTGCAAAAGTTTTACAAAAACAGCTCTAATCGCGGGGCTATCATACTGAAGATAATTTCTATTAGAGTTTTTTACTTTATTTAACAGGGTAGGATATGCAGGATCGATATAGTTTCTTAGCCTTAGAAGAGCATTGTATTCTGCTGCTATACTTGCTTTTTCTGGATCGTTTTTAACTTCATTCAACCCAAATAAATCAACAGTGTATTGCCTCACTACAGCAGATGGATCAGTAACACCGTTATTTACCTCAGCAGTAAACCCTCTTAAATGTTGCTGTTCATAAACTTTTGTGGGATTCGCACAACTAGTGACATCAAATTGACTTTCCGGCCTTAGATTACGCCCTAAGTTATGCGCCATTCCTTTAAAAATATCAGCTTCTGAAGGAGTCATCGGAACACTAACAACACCTTGATCAAAACCAATCCCCAAGCCAACTGCTATCCCTAAACTTCCAAAAAAAGCGATACGATCGGTTTGCGGACATATAGCGCCTGTATTTTCTCCACGCAGTTCCTCTTGGCAGAGTTGAAATATTCCAACGGCATCCCATTGAGAGCCGCCCTTTGCTGCTTTTATTAATTCTGCGTTCATTACGCGAAAATTCTTAACACCCCGATGGTCTAATGGAACCATTTCAGTTGCAGCATATAAAGAAAAAATTGTAAAAATTGCTATATATAAAGATTTAATCATTAAGACAGACTTTCATTACTAAGCAAATTTACCTGTTAGAATAATAACATAAAATAGCTTAATAATTATATAAAAAATGTTAGTTAAAGTATTTTAAACTTAGTGGGGCTACAGCAAAAATTTTTAAGGATAACCCAAGCTCGCTAACTTGAACTGGAAATGTTTACGGCTGAAATGAAAAATTAACCCATGACATTAGTATTCTAAATCGCTATAACTGGGTCACAGTTTTTAATAATGTAAAAAAGATGTTTCGCTTTCTCTTTATAATTACCACCGCATTTTTTCTAACCTTAAGTGCTGAAAAAACCCACGCAATCACTCGCTTTGGCCAACCAATGTACCCTCAAGGCTTTTCCAATTTTTCTTATGTGAACGTGAATGCTCACAAAGGCGGGACACTGCGCCTAAGTACTATTGGTACGTTTGATACCGCTAACCCGCATGCGATTAAAGGCACAAAGGCTGAAGGTGTTATTAACTTATGTTTTGATGCGTTGACTTATAGAAACGCAGAAGAACCATTCACTCTGTATGGATTAATTGCGGAATATATTGAGATAGCTCCTGATAACAGTCAGGTTACCTATTACATTAACCCAAATGCTAAATTCCATGATGGCACCCCGATTACCGCGAAAGATGTCAAATTCACCTATGAGTATTTAGCTGAACAAGGCGCCCCGGTTTATAGAAACTATTATGGTAAAATTGAAAAGATTGAAATTATAGACCCGCTTACCGTTCGCCTTACTCTTAAAAAAAGTGAAGATGGCACCTATAATCCTGAGTTGCCATTTAATCTTTCATTGATGCGCCCGTTGCCACAGCATATTTTAGAAGGCAAAGAATTGGCTTCATTCAGCTTTGATGTTTTCTTAGGATCAGGTCCTTACAAAATTGAAAAAATAGACCAAGGTCGCAGTATTACCTACGTTAAGGCCGATAACTATTGGGCTAAAGATCTAGGCGTAACAAAGGGTATGAATAATTTTGAGCGTATCCGTATTGATTACTACAAAACGACTCAAGCGCAATTCCAAGGGTTTACAGCTGGCGAATTTGATGCGTTTTTTGAAACAAATCCTAGCAATTGGGAAACCGGCTATGATTTCCCAGCAATCAAAGATGGCAGAGTTATACGAGTTGATAGGTCCCACCAAAAATCGGTGCTTGTGCGATCTCTTTTATACAACATGAAGCGTCCTATTTTTACTGATTGGCGTGTCCGTAAAGCATTATCTTTAGCTTTTGACTTTGATACCTTAAATAAGATGATTTTCTCAAGCTCTATGCAACCAATGGATAGCTTATTTGCCAACACATATCTTGCTCACAAAGGCCCAGCCAGTGATGGAGAAGCAAAAGCCCTAGAGCCATACAAGGCACAAATTCCCGCCGAGCTTTATGAATCAATGATTCAAACCGGGTTTAACCCAGCACGTACAAAAGGTGACGGCGACCAACGAGATAATTTAGAAAAAGCAGGAAAACTACTAGATGATGCAGGCTGGAAAATTGTAAATGGAGTCCGTACGAATAGTAAGGGTGAACCTTTGAAAATTGAGCTGATGTATAAGGATACCAAGCTTGAAAAGATTGTTCTCTCCTTTAAGGAAAGCCTGCGTAAACTTGGGGTAGAACTGGTTATTCGGATTATGGATAATGCTCAATACGAAACCAGAATTGATGATCGTGATTTCGATATGATCATTCATGCCAATGCCAATAGTCTGTCTCCTGGTGCTGAACAGATATTTTACTACTCCCAAAAAATGGCAGATGTAAAAGGCAGCAGCAATTATGGAGGATTAAAAGACCCAATCGCTGAGCAGCTTGCTATAAGTCTTGCTGATGCAAAGACCCCTGAAGAATTGACTTCAAGAGTGCATACCCTGGATCGCTATATGATGAATATGTATTATTTTGTGCCGATGTTCTTTGACAATACCAACCGTTTTGCTTACTGGGCAGGTAACTTGGCGTTTCCTGAAATCAATCCAAAAGTTGGCACGAATGTGATGGCTTATGGGTGGAAACCTGAAAGTGTGGAAGCTCCAGCTGATGCATCGGTGGGTGTTATGGGTAGGGTTAAGGCCTTTATAAAGTCTATATTTTAGGCGACGAATTGTCTCTTTCTACCGTCACGCCCGCACGGGAGAGAATCCAGAAGTTTAGAGAGCTGGATCTCCGCCTGGGCGGGGATGACAGGTGTCGATTGTCTTTCCTTCTTATGATCAAGATCCACTCATGCGATTAGCCCTATACCAACCAGAGATCCCGCAAAATGCTGGCACCTTAATTAGGCTAGGTGCATGTATGGGTGTACCTATTGATATTATTGAACCCACCGGTTTTGTATGGAACGATAAACACCTAAAGCGTGCTGGCATGGACTATGTTGATTTAGCCAATGTCGAGCGTTACGAGAACTGGGAGACTTACCATAACCTATACTCAGATCAGCGCATTGTCTTACTTGATACAAAAGCTGATATCCTTTTTTGGGATTTCGTCTTTCAACCCAATGACATACTGATGATTGGTCGTGAAAGTTCAGGGGTGCCTGAAGATGTATATCAGTCCATACCAAACCGAGTAAGAATCCCTATGTTACCCAACCGGCGCTCCTTGAATATGGCAATTGCGGGTGCTATGGTGCTGTCAGAGAGTTTACGCCAGGTTCCCGGTGATTCCCCCCATTTACGCTGACCAAATTCATCATTGGTATTTGGATTTACAACACCAGATTTGCCAATCATTAGAAGCTATCGAACAAGAATCATTAGCTCTTGATATATATCAAGAATGGCAACCGCAGCAGTTTGAAAAACGACCATGGGATTATGCCCAATCTGGCGGTGGACAAATGCACATTTTGCAACATGGCCGCGTATTTGAAAAAGCCGGGGTGAATGTTTCGTGTGTTTGGGGCGAGTTTGCTAAAGAATTTGCCGCCAAAATTCCAGGTGCTGCTGATGATCCAAGGTTTTGGGCTTGCGGAATATCGTTAGTGATTCATCCCCGAAACCCGTATGTGCCAATTGTGCACATGAACACGCGCCACATTGTGACAACAAAATCATGGTTTGGTGGCGGATCAGATTTGACACCTTCGATTCCCTATGATGCAGATACCCAAATCTTTCATCAAGCTTTTAAGGAATGCTGTGATGATTTTGACCCAACCTATTATCCCAAATTCAAGGCAGGTTGTGATGAATATTTCTATCTACCCCACCGTAAAGAAATGCGTGGCGTTGGGGGGATTTTTTATGATTACCACAATACAGGCAATTTTGAAGTTGATAGCGCATTTAACCAAAGTGTTGGTAAGACATTTTTAAAAACCTACCCACCTATTGTTAGGCGCCGCATGGCACAAGCTTGGGGCACCAAGGAGGTGCAAAAGCTACAGCATAAGCGAGGCCGGTATGTTGAGTTTAACTTAATCCATGACCGTGGCACTCAGTTTGGCTTAAAAACTGGTGGTAACATCGATGCGATTTTAATGTCGCTACCGCCTACCGCAAGTTGGGCTGCTTAGGAATCATTGGATCCCCGCCTTCGCGGGGATGACAATGAAATGCTTCAATTCCTAAAAACGAATGAAAAACTTCAATTCCTAAAAACTAGGGGAATCTCCACTATTAGTCATCTGAATCAGAACCTGTTGATGACCGACTGCTACTATAACCATGGCTGGAATGAGGGGAACAATGAGTTCCTTCTTTCCCGTGGTGGCCTCTATCTGATATCTTTACTTTAACAATCGCTAGTGCTGTTCTTCCTCGACCATCGCTAACTTGGTATTTAAAGCGATCTTCACCTATAAAATTATGATGGGGTACATAGGTAAACTTTCCATCTGTACCGATGTGAATAGCCCCGTGAGTGGCTTGAGTTTCGATGCCATAGGTTAATAGATCTCCAACAGCATGAATTGCTGACGGTAATTTCCCTATAATATTTATATTCTTTTTACCCTCAACTATCCCATTTTGTGCTTTTAGGGGGGCGCGGACAGGAGAAGGACAGGAAGAACGATCGGAATCACTAGCGGAAAAATCATCGCTCGAATCATCACTAGAATCATCACTAGGTACAGGTGTCCTAGGAACTGGCTTAAGAGAACCATCTTTTACTTTTATTCTAACAATAGCTGTATCCTTTCCTCCATTACCATCATCAACTAGATACATGAATTCGTCTGTACCAATAAAATCATGAACTGGTTTATAGACAAAGCTTCCATCTGTCGATACCGTAACTAAACCATTGGCTGCACCAGTATTTATTTTATAAGTTAAGGTATCACCATCAGCATCGTCTGCTTTAGGCAATTTACCTGCAATGTCTTTGTTTTTTTTACCTTCCACGATTCCGTTATGCGCTACTGGTGGAGTATTTACATGAATAACAGTTATTTTCATTGTAGCAGTTGCCGTTCCACCATTGCCATCTTCAACTTCGTAGGTAAATGTGTCGGGGCCCACAAAATTATATGTTGGTCTGTAGACAAACTTTCCATCAGCAGCAACGGTTACCAGACCACCCGCAGCAGCAGTCTTCAATTTATAAGTTAATGGGCCAGCGTCAACATCAGTTGCTACTGGTACGCTACCCGTTATATCCTTATTTTTTTCACCAGAGGCGCTTCCATCTATTGCTACTGGAGGAGCGTTAACATGAGCAACATTTATTGTAATGGTGGCAGTAGTTTCTTCGTATCCATCGCTCACCTTATAGGTAAAGCTATCAGTGCCATGATACTTAGCAGTGGGCGTGTACGTATAACTGCCGTCGGGGCGAACCACAACCGTACCATGGGCAGCCTGATTCCCTAGGCTATATATTAGCGGATCCCCCTCAGCATCAGTTGCTACTAATTGTTTTGAAAAGATCTTATCTTGTATAGCAGTAACGGTTTCACTCGTTGCGACGGGAGGAGTATTTACAAAATGTATTTTTCTAACAGTATGGTTATAGTAATCTGCTACAAAAATATTTCCTCGACTATCCATTGTAATCCCCCATGGAAGATAGAATCTAGCACGCGCTGCGGGCCCATCAACAGATCCATGAGCCCCTGCAAGGCCTGCAATAGTAGATACTGCACGACTTGCAATATTAATCCTTCGAATAGTATAGTTATTAGCATCTGTTACAAAAATATAGTCGCCAGCAACTACTAATCCGAATGGACTGTGAAAACTGGCGTCCAGGCCAATCCCATCGTCTGAACCAGGCTTGCCCGCCCGCCCCGCAACAGTAGAAACTACACCTGCTGCTGTAATTTTTCTAATTAGGTGATTTTGTGAGTCTGCTATATAAAAGCCACCATCAGGGGCAAGCGCAATTCCCGACGGATGCTCAAATCTAGCGTCTGTGCCCAATCCATTTGTATGCCCCTTTGCCCCAATTAGTCCTGCAAATGTAGAAACTACTCCATCTTTAATTTTTCGTATCGCATGATTTCCTGAATCAACAACATAAACAGTGCCATCTGCCGTAACCACTGTTCCAAAAGGACGACGAAATGTAGCTATATCTATAGGTCCATCCAAGCCGCCCTTAACACCTGCTAATCCTGCGATGGTAGAAATTTCACCTGTAGCTGCCATCATTTTTCGTACCATATGATTACCCGAGTCTGTTATGTAACGGTTTCCAAGTGCATCAATTGTTATGCCAAAAGGACTAGAAAAACTGGCCGCCCTACGCGCCCCATTTTTGTTTCCCGGGCTTCCTGTTCCCGCAAGGGTTGTAACCGCTCCATCTGTCGTCATTTGTCGTATCTCATGGTTACCCCCATCAACAATAAAAAGTGTGTCATTTCCATCAATTGCCATGTCGCTAGGGTGAAAAAATCTGGCAGATGTCGTTGTTGAATCTGTAGGTCCTGGACTTCCAACAGCTCCTGCAATGGTATCTACCCAGTAATGCTCAGCGGCATTAATAGGGGATGGTAGGCAAAGAGTTATAACTATGTACCACCTTAAGCTATTATATTTTTTCATCGCCATCTCGCAATTTTTAAAGTTCCGTGTGGAGTATTGCGCAATATAGTTAATATTTTATTGCCAAACTAAATATTTTTATTTTTTTGATATGATTTTTTCATCGATTAGCTGTCATAAGAGGACAGCGAAGTGGCTATGCCCTACCATAACGATTGATGTTACTGACTGGATTGCCGCGGGCTTACAGGGCTCGCAATGACGACCTTCTTTCTTGCATTCTCTCTCCTCCTACTTCTACTCTTTGTCATTCCGGCTTGATCCCCGGATCCAGAAATTATAGATATGGACCCTACGGTCAAGCCATATGGAAACTAAGGAAGGTTACTACCGCTAGTTTTCCTCCGGCTTGACCGGGGGATCCAATTAAAAAATATTGATACTACTCAATGGACCATATGGTCAAGCCATATGGAAACTAAAGAAGGTTACTACCGCTAGTTTTCCTCCGGCTTGACCGGGGGATCCAATTGAAAATATTGATGCTACTCAATGGACCATATGGTCAAGCCATATGGAAACTAAAGAAGATTACTACCTCTAGTTTTCCTCCGGCTTGACCGGGGGATCCAATTGAAAAATATTGATGCTACTCAATGGACCATATGGTCAAGCCATATGGAAACTAAAGAAGATTACTACCTCTAGTTTTCCTCCGGCTTGACCGGAGGATCCACAAAACTATAGACATCATTCACTGGATCCC
>CANJXJ010000012.1 GCA_947478955.1 Alphaproteobacteria bacterium
GTAAACGAACATCATGATCAATTCTGGTGATGAACAAAAACATTTGAACTTTGGTAATAAATCTCTCGAAATCTTTAGAAGCATCGCATCCTCTTTCAACTCAAAAATCTAACAGATTTTAGAAGTCCTTAACAGATGCGACAGAACCATTTGCTACGCACTTAAAGGAATACCTTGCCATTCGCCATAAAAATTCCCATAATTTTATTAAAATATTCTGATTAAAATGCTATGTCTCTGACAACGCTTCCAAATGTCTACAAAGTGCAGTGGCACGAAGGAATGCTCCTAAGCCCTCAACACTTTCAGTACAGCGAACTACGCCTTGAGCAATTATTATATGCCTCATCCTTAAGTAGTGCCTATACAGGGTGGGGGGTTTTAGAATGTGACATTGATAAAAATCTTTTAGCCCAAGGCATTGTGGAAATTTCTGATCTGTTGGCAATTCTTCCTGATGGAACAACTGTCTTGCATGGTTCAGAAAATACAGCTTCTGATCAACAACCACTTAACCTTAGGTACAACCTTGCTGATCTAGATCTAAAAAGTGCAACAGAAATAACCATTTGTTTATGCCTCCACCAGGCAACTGATAATAAAAAGCGTTATGACTCGGTGGAATACAGTGACATTGTTGATGAAAACAGCGCCGATAATATTATTACCTTGCCTATTTTACGGCCTAAGATATTTCTAAATCCTGACGTTGTTCCTAATGAATGCAGTGGCTTTCCTTTATTAAAACTTACTTTTGATGGAAAGCAATTTGGCCTTCAGCCATTTCTTCCAGCGTCGCTATCAATTTCAGCGGGGCATCCAATCAGAAAAAGGCTGTCGGAAATTGTTTTAAACATACGGCAAAAGGCAGCGTATTTAATTAACAAATCTCAACAGACAACATCTGCACCCATCCTGCGGGACACTCAAAATACGTTGAGACCGCTAATTTCTTGTCTATGCATTCTGGAGCCATTGATAGGCTTGGAAAAACTTCATCCAGAAAGATTATTTGATCATTTACTGAACATTGCAGCGAATCTTTTACCCCTTCAAACAACCCAAATTCCGGGTATTCTTCCAACTTATGACCCATTTGATCCGGGAAGCAGCATTGAATATTTCTTGAATATTTTTGAAAAAACGATTTCTTCAGTACAGCAACGCTATCTTAGTGTTCCGTTTCATCAGCAAGACCGATTATTTTATCTTCATTTGCAACCAACATATACAAACGATGATCTATATATAGGGTTTCGCTGTCCACCAGGGATGAGTGAAAATCAAATGTACGATTGGGTACAAGAATCGATCATTAGTTCTGATGATAAAATTGATGTCGTAACCACGCGGCGAATTTCAGGGGCAATTAGGACTGCTATTCAAGATGACGAAATGGATGATCTTATTCCAAATGCCGGCACCCTTATTTTTGCTATTAAAAAAGGGGATGAATTTATTAAAGCACGACAAAATTTAAATATCTTTAATCCTGGGGATACCCCAGAAAAACGCCCGCTAGATATCACCCTCTTTATTCGTCAGAATGAATCTGCATGAAAACAGCAAGCCTTTCTCATCATGGCATTATCAGTGAAGAATTTGATATTTTTTACTATGAACTTTTGCGCATTAAGGAGGTAGCCTTAAGAAGCGCTCCCCCTCCATTAACCGCTTCAGAATCTGAAGATGAGGATTCTAAGACCATTACTGTTTCGGGTCCTGTATTGGCATTACAAGAACGCTTTACCGATTTTTTTGATGCACAAAGAGAAAGGTTGCATAGAATTGCAGTTGGACCAAGTTCGCTGTTTATCCAAGAAGCGCAATATATTTTTGTAGCCATGGCAGATGAAATCATGATTAATCACAACTGGCACGGGGCAGATTATTGGCGTCAAAATTGTCTTGAAACTAAAATTTTTCAAACTCAAGTTGCTGGAGAGCGGATTTTTTCGCAAATAGAAAGTTTGCTAAAGACGAATGACCCCTTACAACGAGAACTTGCAAGGCTTTACCTATTATGTCTTTCCTTAGGATTTCAAGGACGCTTTCGCGCTCAAGGAAGCTCGCAAATACTATCATATAAACAACAGCTTTTTAGTTTTATTTACCATTGTTCACCGACTCTTGCCCAAGGTGAACGCGAATATATGCTAGAAGATTCTTTAAAATTTGTTTTCACCGAAGCACCAACTAAAGGACTGCCCGATTTAAGAGCGTGGTCGGTAACTGCACTTACTGTACTGGTAATCTATTTATTTGTAAGTTATGGAATTTGGATGATTATTTCCCAAGATTTACATGAAGTGTTACAGAGCATTTTTCATCTTGCAAAACAGGGACCGGTGGTTTAGATGGCGCCTAACGTTCCCAGCACATTTGATAGCTTTATTCAGTTCATGCAAAGCCACACAAGCAGCTTGCCTAGCCTAATTTTCTTGCTGTTATTCTTTGGTCTGATGATCATGCTGATCTGCATTTTGATTATCAGCATGAGCGTTAGTAAAGACAAAAAAATTAGTCTTGAAGACAAAAAATCATTCTTTAAGCGAAAATTTTCTCTGCCCCCTCTGGGCGCAATGATAACATCATTTTTAGTTCAGCAAGGGTGGATACAGGTTAATTCTGTTAGTCAGATTTTCCTAAAAGGCCTTGAATTTTTAAAAAAAAATTTCGGGGAACATGCCCTATATAAATTACCTTGGTATCTAGTTTTAGGTGCAAAAGATTCTGGAAAATCAACGCTTGTAAATCATACCCAATTACATGAACCTCACAGTAGCCCGGATTTTAGCCTTCATGAACCTAACCCCTCTATTCGCTGGAAATTTTTTAGTCGTGGCGTACTCATTGATGTAGCAGGTCGACTATTTTTAAATAATCCAGAAAATGATACAGATACAATCACCTGGCGTAATCTCCTTATTTTACTAGCGCGCTACAGAGCAACCAGACCTCTGAATGGTATTGTATTGTGCATAAACGCTAAAGATCTTTACGGAAAAGATAGACTGTCACCGGATGCTTTGCAGGCTCGCGCAAACACAATGATGCACACGCTTAGCAAAGCACAAACCAGCTTGCGCATGCGGCTACCTATTTATGTAGTTGTAACCTGCTGTGACACTATCCCTGGATTTCAAAGCTTTGCCCAAGAATTACCCTCTCGCAATCAAGGAAACATACTGGGATGGTCAAGCCCCTATAATTTACAGTATATGTATTCACCCGGTTGGATTGATGAAGCCTTTCATTACATTGATGAAAAAATTGATGGCTTACGCACTGAACTTTTAAGCTCTGCAATCGACCCTGATAATGCCGATGGGTTATTTGTTTTTTCTAAAGAACTTCTAACAATCAATGAAAATCTTAGTGGATATCTAAATCGTATTTTCCACGCTAGTACAACCCATGAAGCGCCAATTTTACGAGGAATATATTTTACCGGTAACAGTGGAATTAATGAATCAGCATTACCGTTTATGGACGAAACTCCATCTGAATTATCGTTAGAAGCTCATGCAAAACCTGTATTATCTCTCACATTCTTACGAGACTTATTTCAAGCAAAAATTTTTAGCGAAATAGGGATTGCAAAACCTTTAACAGGCAAAGTTGCCACCCTAAATCGTGGGGTAAACATTATTCGTAACTCAACCATATGCTTTACCTTACTTGGAACTTATGGGTTGTTTAATGCGTATGATACTTTTACAGATAAGAAGGAGCGCATTTTACCTGTACTCTCAAAGATGAGTAGCCTTCTAAGGGACATGCAGCATTTAAAAATTGATGAACCTGGCCATACAGCATCTTTATTCGATACCTACGCCCGTCAACTACTTGAGATGATGCAAGAGCTTCAACAAACTGAATTTTTTTCTGCAATCGTTCCTGCTTCATGGTTTAGCCCCCTACATAAAGACCTTCATGCAGGCTTACAAGTTGCCTACCAAGAAATCGTTATTCGTACTATTTATGTAGATTTGTTAATGAAAGCCAGGGAATTGCTGCAGTTACGACCAACTATTGCTGATCGTTCAACCTCATTAGCAGCACTTCTCAACCCCTTAACATGTAGCGAATATCTTCTTTTAAAGAGATACGTAGATGGGCTATACGAGCTTAACGATATGCTCTTTAAGTTTAATAACTTGAAAAGTGCGCCTGACGCCCGTGATCTTGATAGCTTAATTATGTATACCTTTAACTCCCATTTACCTGAGACATTCGTGGGACAATATGCCAGCTTCAGAAAACTTTTGAATGAGTCTTCCTATCCTTTGATTGATCTTAAACCTTATCAACAAATGGCGCGGCAAACCTTGTCAGTTCTATATGAAAATTTTTTAAATGCCCTATTTTCCAAAAATGACCCTCAAACATTAGTGTCACGTATCCAAACGTTAGTTGATCAAATGCAAGGTCAAAACGACAAGCATCTTATTGATCTTGCCAGCCTTCGAAGCGCCGTTGGCGATTTAACCACAACAGCCCCCTCTTTAGGGGAACTTGGCTCAACATGGATTGACGGAAAAGTTTTTATGCCTGGGAAAGAATTTGACAAAGTTCTTGATCATATCGATATGTCTCCCCTCTTTGGTCGGGATGTTACGCAATACTTAGTTGACCAAACCGCTATTGGATTCAACCGTTTTAAAAACTTTTTAATGTTGATCAATGATTCTTTGGTGGATAAAGGCCTTAACCAAAAAGCACTGCCCCCTTCCCATGGGTTATTAACTTTAGAAAAGCACTTAACTGCTTTGTTCAAGTTAAGTTTTATGGGAGCGCCTTCTGGAAAGCCTCTTACAACTATTATTCCTACAGGAAAACTTATTTATTGGGATGCAAGCTTAGTGCAAATCTCATATAACATGATGAAAGATTTTGATGCATTCATTAGCAAAGATTTGCTAGCGTACCCAATGTCTATTCAAGAAAATATAAAAATAGCCGCCAGAATAAACTTACAAGAAGTCCTGATAGGAACCTTGGGTAAAGCGCAAACTTTCATAGATACCCCAAAAGATATAAAACCAGGAACCGCTGCTGAGCGTATGCTACGTGCACAGGTAAATGACTTTAAGACAGTGCTTGAGCCTCTTGGGAAATTATTAGAAGCTTTAAAGCAAGATGATGTTAGCAAGGCTTACATAGATCTTCGTAACTTACTTTGTGCTCAATCACAATGGCTACTTACTCAGATTGATGCGTACATCAAGCAACATAAGCTCTATAAAATGCAGCATAATGATTTTGATTGGTGGGATGGAAAATCAGGGGCATCAGTGGGAGGTTTTGCCGTTCGCGACGTCAATGATTTAAATCACTACACGACCATTCAACGGGAATTACTAACTACGTCAATAAATGACTTTGCAAAGCCCATTGTAGAGCTTTTAAAAACCCCTGTCTTTGATGGTGCAGAAGGCCGCGATGAAGCATTAATTGAACGATGGATAAGGCTCACAGAGCAAGTTGAGGCCTATGCCAAAAAGCAACCAAGCAATTCTTTGGCCCAGCTTGAAAACTTCATTCTAAAAGATCTCAATACAGGCAATTACAAAGATATGCTAAAAAACCTCAAGCTGAAAGAGTTGGCTGAAATTTCTGGGGACTATTTGCTTGAAATTTTGCGAGAAATCAAGGTAAAGGTTTTATCGCGTGCGGAAGTTTTGCAACGCCACCAAGCCATTGAAAATTATGAAAAATTAGCACTGTTCTTTAACAAGAATTTGAAAGGAAAGTTTCCCTTTGTCGGAAGTAAGCTTGAAAAAAACAATGGCGAAGCAAACCCGGAAGATATCCGAGAATTTTTCTCACTCTTCAAGGAATCAGGGGATTCAGCTAAAGCAGTTTTAGATCAGCTTTATCAAATCGGTCCAGACATGAAAGAAGTCGTACAATTTTTGTTATATATGGAAGATGTTCGCCAATTTCTTAATAAATACCTTAAAGATTCAAGCGAAGATAAGCCAACTTTTAATATAAAAGTTGATTTCAGATCAGTACGTGACAAGGAAACAGGCGGCAATATTATTGTTGATTGGTATATAAAAACCGATGAACTAACAACCATTGATAAACATGATAAAAAAACGGAAGGCAGTTGGTCTTTTGGTAGTCCAGTAACTGTTGGGTTTAAATGGCCTGAAACAGGAACGACCCCTAAACCAACAACTGATTCTGGCCAGGGATCCTTAAAAGTTGACGATTCTACCGCTGAATTTGTTTATGATAGTCAGTGGGCATTGCTGTGGTTAATTCTTGATCATCGCGCACCAGCTGGCTCTTTCTCTAAAGTAACTGACCCTAATCCATACGTTCTAAAATTTAATATTCCAATGACTGACCAAACCTTTACAACGGTGCACAATTCCATAAGTCTTGTTGAGTCGACAGGTAAAAAAGGTCCTCCTAAAATAATTACCCTGCCAAATTTCCCTACTTCAGCGCCTGATTTACCTGAAAAAATAAAGGAAGTGAAAGATAAGCCTATTTTAACAGATGGAACAATTGAGGCTGCTGACTTTGGTGCTTTTGAATCCTCAAAAAAAGAGGAGCCCAAATATAAACCAAAAGATGAGCCTAAAGATGAAGCGGCCGATGATAAGAAAAAAGATAAAGATGCGGATGATTCTGGGGAAGAAAAGGAAGAAGATGCTGCTGAGTAATATCATCTATTCATTATGGATTCCCGCCTTCGCGGGAATGACAATGGTTTTCATATTTTTGTCATCCCCGCGAAGGCGGAAATCCAGTGTAACTAATAATAGTGCTGGATATGGTCATGAGTGAAACAACTCTTCCTGATAATTTATTAACGCCCTTTGGGGACAATAATGGAGTTGGTGAATGGCTGCGTTATGATCCGGTTTATGTAAAAATCAAGGATGCTCGCCGCGAAGAAGATGATGGCATGCGTCGCGAAAGTTGGGAAGCAGAACTAAAACACGCAAATTGGCAGGAAGTTGAGCGTTTATGCATGGATGCTCTCCAAACAAAAACCAAGGATTTACAACTTTTAGTTTGGCTTTTGGAAGCAAGGCTGCATTTGTACGGTCTAAATAATTTTCCACAAGACACAACCATTTTTTTAGGTTTTATCAGATCGTTTTGGCAGGATCTTTTCCCACAAAAAACAGAAGATCCCCTCCAAGAATTTCGCACTCATATTCTTGAGGCATTCTTGCGATCAGCTGGAGAAATTATTCTCCTTGAGCCACTCAATATTCTTTCACCCTTTTTCAGCCAGCCACCAACCCTTGCAAAATGTTATGAAGCAGACAACCTAGAAAAAACTGCTAAAAGAGGAGGTACCGCAGCTGATGCCTACCAAAAAGCTTTAGCGAGTGGCCTTATTACCATGGACCGAATCCGAAATGCACTTGGCCAAGTCAGCAAAGAAAAAGGAATTGAAAAAGTCTCTGTGCTAGAAACTTGTATTCAAAACATAAAAGACATTGAGGATTTTATTAACAATGAAGTTGGAAGTGAAGGGCCAAGTTTTGATGAACTTATCAACCATTTGACCGAATTAAAGGGGTTATACAATCTGTGTCAAAAGGAAATGGCTGAAAAAACCGTTAATGACAAAGCGTTTGGGCCTGGGTTAGCAACATCTGACGAAAAATCGGAAATATCAAAAGAAAGTGAGCAAGGTTCACAAACTATAAATGACCGAGCAGGAGTTTACCAAGCAGTTCGTCAGTTAAGTGAGTATCTTATCACTCTTGAGCCCCACAGCCCATCACCAGCCCTTTTGAGGCTTGTGGGAAGTTGGGAAAACAAGACCTTGTCACAAATCTTAGTAGAGTTACAATCCACCCAACCCGAAATTCGTTCCCTTTTAGGATTACTTGCACGCGCCACTCAACAAGAAACATTCCAACCTACACCTGCCAATTCTCCCATGGGATCAACAGACATAAGCCAGCTGAGTAACTTGGTTCCCGGATAAGCAATAGCACGTTATTCGGAACTATTGCGTTATACCATCTTCGAAAGGTAGTTGAGCAAAAATTACCGTCCCACACGCTGGGCCTTGCGAAGTAACATGTCACGTTTCATTACTGATAAATAATCCACAAACAGCTTTCCAGCTAGATGATCCATCTCATGTTGCACACAAGCTGCTTGCAAACGTGAAAAATCTGTTTCACAAGGCGTACCGTTTTCATTTAAATATCGGACACGCACCTTTTCTGGACGGAGCACCGCAGCGTATTGCCCAGGCACAGAAAGGCAACCTTCCTCACAGGAAGCTAATCCTTCGCTGGCCCAAATAATTTCTGGATTGATCATTTGATAAAATTCAGGTGTTGGCTCAAGCCCCTCTATTTCTTCACCATTCACCGTCATATTGGCAGGCACATTCATAATCAAAACTTGCTTTGAAACCCCGACCTGTGGAGCAGCAAGTCCAATACCATCTTCCGCATCCATAGTTTCAATCATATCGTTTAATAGTTTTTTAATAGCATTATCCACCATAGGCACAAATGCAGCCTTTTTGCGTAAAATAGGGTTAGGTGTAACCAAGATTGGTAAAATTGCCATCACTTCTGTATTTGCTGTTCTCTCAATACAGTATATAGTGCAATTATGAATAAATTTTAAGATCTAAACGAAATTTTTATGTCAAATAATTTTGAGCAATTCATCCAAGAAGTAGAAAACGACCTTCGCCACGAAAAATTTGAACACCTCTGGAAAAAATATGGCAAGGCCATAACCACTGGTTTTGTTGTGGTTATTGCCTTATCAGGTGCATTTAATCTTTGGCAACATTACCAAACTAAGCAACGTGATACCTTATCCCAGCAATTTGTAAGTGCACAATCATTACTGTTTAATAAAAACATTGGTGATGCCTTGTCTGCCATGGAGGGCATTTCAAAAGCTTCCCATCGTACTTATTCAACACTTGCAAAATTCAATATGGCTGCAATCTTACGTCAAGAAACTGGCCATAAAGATTTAAACCGAGTGGAAGAAATCTACAAAGATCTTATGAGTAGCGGCACAGAACATATGTTTCGTGAACTAGCAACAGTGTTATTTGTAGGATTACGCTTAGAGCGCATGAATGAAGATAATGCGGAAGAAATTCAAAAACTGCTAAAGTTGATCGAGCCTTGCTTAAAAGAAGGAGCTCCCTATCGTCATTTAGCTCTTGAGCTAAGAGGTATGATTGAACTACGTCAAAAAAATTACCCAGGTGCTGCAGAAACCTTCGTAACTATTGCGCAAGATGACAAGGCTCCTAAGGATCTTCGCTCGCGGGCGCAGGTAATGACTCAAAATCTAGCAGCTCAATTAGCAAGTAACGCTCAAGGAACTGGCAAATGAAGCACATACCAATTACAAGCTGGCTAATTGCTTTATTAATTTTAGTTGGATGTAGTGAAAATAAAGAAAAATTAAAAGGAGAGCGCGAACCTTTTATTATTGTTGGAAACTCTTTAAAGCCAGATCCAACCCTAAAAAATATGACGGTTACTTTGCCGCCTGCTCAAGATATTAAAAATTGGAATCATGTTGGTGGAAACCCTAGCCACCTTATGCCGCCTATAATAGTAGGTAGTGATCCTAAAAAAGTATGGGCTCAACATATTGGTGAAGGCGCTGATACGTACCATAGGTTAATTACCCATCCGGTTGTAAACAATGGATTAGTATATTCAATGGATATCCATGGACATGTGCAAGCTAGAAAAACTGAAGATGGCACGCTGGCTTGGGAATTAAACACATCCCCCGAAGAAGGCCATAGCAATACCATGGGAGGCGGATTCGCCATAGATGGTGATTTTTTATATATTACTACGTCCTTTGGAGATGTGTGGTGTGTTGAAGCCCAATCAGGTAAAAATATTTGGACAAAAGCTCTAGAGACGCCCATTCGTGCTGCACCAACCGTTTTTGCAGGACGTGTGTTCGTAGTAACTGTAAATAATGAAATTTTTGCACTTGAAGCAAAAACAGGTGATGAATTATGGGATTACGCTGGGATTATCGAGCCAAGCTCACTTCTTGGCGGTAGTGCTCCTGCTGCATGCGCACAAGCTGTAGTGGTTGCTTTAACTTCGGGAGAAATTTATTGCTTAAGCCCGGAAAGCGGACGTGTTTTATGGTCGGACACGATGACGCCAGCATTAAGGATTGATACGGTCTCAAGCATTGCACATATTCGCGCACGTCCAATTATTGAAGGTGATGTTGTCTATCTAGCCAGCCATGGCGGTCGTATCGCTGCCTATGAGCTTTTAACCGGTAAAAAAATATGGGCTAAAGAAATTGGAGCGTTGCGCACCCCCGTACTAAGTGGTGACTTTCTTTTTGCAATCACTACCAATGATGATTTAGTTTGTTTATTAAAATCAACCGGTCAAGTACGCTGGGCGGCATCTTTACCTCGTAAACGGGAAAGTGACGATGTTATCACATGGGCAGGCCCTATTGTTGTGAATGATCATCTAGTACTTGTTAGCACCAGTGAACAAATGGCGTTTGTAAATGTTACTGATGGTAAAATTGATAAAACGCTTAACTTAGAATCGGCGTGCCAACTATCACCAATTGTTGCTGACAAAACAATATTTACTTTAACCGATTCAGGCCTCTTACAAGCTTGGCGATAGAAATTTAGATATGTTTACTCTTGCCCTAATAGGCCGTCCTAACGTTGGCAAGTCGAGTCTTTTTAATCGCCTTTTAGGGCGAAAGGTTGCCATTGTCCATGAACGCCCTGGTGTTACCAGGGATTTCCAAGAAGCCCAGGCTTATTATGGAGACATGCCTTTTCGGATATTAGACACGCCCGGACTCGCTGACCCTGAAACATCTGCGACCCATCCGGAACTTGCAAAAAACATGCAACTACAAAGTGAAGCAGCAATTGAAGAAGCACAAATGGTTGCATTTGTGGTTGATGGTATTGCAGGCATCACCGCATTTGATGGAGAAATTGCAAAATTCTTACACAAAAAAAATAAATCCATTATTGTTCTTATTAATAAAAACGACAGCAAAAAAGCCCAAACAACTGAATATGATGTGTTCGCTCTTGGCTTTCAAACAGTTATTAGCGTTTCTGCAGAACACAACTTGGGTATTGATGCGCTTTATGAAGCCATTCATCCATACTTAACTTTAGAAGAAGAAGTTGAAGTAAAAGACAGACCCTTAAAACTAGCCATTATGGGGCGTCCCAATGTTGGAAAATCTACTTTAGTAAACGCCCTTTTTGGGGAAGAACGATTACTTACTGCCGATATGCCAGGAGTCACTCGTGATTCCGTTAGCTTGCTGTGGGAACACAATGGCCAAAAATTTGAATTGATTGACACAGCAGGTATTCGTCGCAAAGCCAAAGTGCAAGATGCAGTGGAGCAGTTAGCGGTACAAAGTGCTAACCGAACCCTACAATTTGCCGAAATGGTTGTGTTGGTCATTGATGCTACAATTCCAATTGAGGAACAGTTAGAAAAGCAAGACTTAAGTCTTGCCCAGCAAGTAGCTGAAGAAGGACGCGGACTCATTTTAGCCCTGAATAAGGTTGATAAAATCAATCACCTGCCCCAGCTTATGGAACATATCCGTAATCAATTGAATTACCAACTTGCCCAGGTGCGCGATGTGCCAATGGTAGCAATTTCAGCGTTGAATCATAAAAATCTTGATCAACTGCTAGATATGGTTTTAGAGCTTAACAAATTATGGAATATGCGTATCCCGACGGCCAAGCTTAATGATTGGCTACCATTTATGCTAGACAAACATCCCACCCCTGTGGTTTCAGGCCGGAGAATTCGTATTAAGTACATGACCCAGGTAAAATCACGCCCGCCAACTTTTGCTTTGTTTTGCACCAAGGCTGATGACTTACCTGCATCATACCTTCGTTATCTTAGCAATGGGCTGCGGGACGATTTCAACCTACCAGGCGTACCGATACGCTTTATTGTTAAGGGCATTAAGAATCCTTATAGCTAAAATTAGCGCAGGTGGAGAACCAGTGTGTCTAGTTCATAAAATTAGATGATAATTAGGCTACAATAAGCCCTACGCTCAAGTCGTAGGGAAATTAGAGAGAAAACTACTCTATTCAGCTGCACTAGCCTCAGCAGTTCCAATCATGCTATCTGCAACTGTGACAGAATTATCCCGAATCGCTGTAGAAATTTTTGCAGCTACCTCAGGATTTTCTTTCAAAAATTGACGAGCGGCTTCACGCCCCTGGCCTATGCGGGTTGCGCCATAAGAATACCATGATCCGGCCTTTTCAATAACGTTGGCTTTTACCCCAAGATCAATTAATTCACCCGCTTTGGAAATGCCTTCGCCGTACATAATGTCAAAATCAACCACTTTAAAAGGAGGTGCCATTTTGTTTTTCACAACCTTAACGCGGGTTTGGTTGCCCACAATTTGATCGCGATCTTTTAAGCTACTGATGCGCCTAATATCAAGGCGAACAGACGCATAGAATTTCAGCGCATTACCGCCAGTTGTTGTTTCCGGGTTACCAAACATAATGCCAATTTTTTGGCGAATTTGGTTAATAAAAATCACCATGCAATTGGTTTTGGAAATTGATCCGGTTAGTTTGCGTAAAGCTTGGCTCATCAAGCGAGCCTGCAGGCCCATGTGGGAATCCCCCATGTCGCCTTCGAGTTCTGCTTTAGGAACAAGCGCAGCTACGCTGTCAATTACCAGCACTTCTACCGCACCACTACGTACTAATGTATCAGCAATTTCTAATGATTGCTCACCAGTATCAGGTTGAGAAATTAATAACTCATCAATGTTCACCCCTAGTTTACGGGCATAACCTGGATCAAGCGCATGCTCAGCATCTACGAAAGCGCAAACACCACCTGATTTCTGAGCTTCTGCTATAACGTGTAAAGCAAGAGTCGTCTTACCAGAAGATTCTGGGCCATAAATTTCAATAACTCGGCCTCTAGGTAATCCACCAATGCCTAAAGCTATGTCTAGTCCGAGTGATCCGGTTGAAACCACGTCAGCTTCTGCTGCATTCTCCCGTTGTCCAAGGCGCATAACTGAACCTTTTCCAAAAGCACGTTCAATTTGTGAAAGGGCGGCTTCTAGAGCCTTTGATTTGTCTGCGCGTGGTTCCATGATTTTTCAACTTTAATTACTTAAAACGTCCTTAACCTTAGCAGCCAGGTCTTTTAAGGTAAAGGGTTTGGGCAAGAAATGAATATTGGTATCATCCCCCAAATTCTTACGGAAAGCGTCTTCAGTGTACCCTGAAATGAAAATGGTTTTAAGGTTTGGAATAATTTCCCGAACCTTTCTATTTAGCTCAGGTCCATCCATTTGAGGCATTACCACATCGGTTACCAACACATCAAAATGTGTACCTTGAGTGATTGTCTCTAGAGCAACCTCTCCATTAGACGCTTCAATCACATGATAGCCTTTTTCCCTTAACGCACGCGCGCTGAACATACGCACCGCGTCTTCGTCTTCTACCAGCAATACAGTCCCTGACCCGCTTAAATCGCCTTTGTGGGTTTCTGCCACGACTGTATAAGGGTCTGCTACACCACTATAGCGTGGTAAGCATATCCTGAAAGTAGTGCCTACCTTGGCTTCACTTTCAACAAAAATGAATCCACCGGTTTGCTTCACAATTCCATATACGGTAGCAAGCCCAAGCCCCGTTCCGGCTCCCACTTCTTTGGTGGAAAAAAACGGTTCAAATATATGCTCTAGATTCTCTTCTTTGATACCGCTACCTGTATCAGCCACCTCTACTACCACAAAGTCTCCAACAGGCATAGTTTCATGGCCAACTTGAATAGGTTTTAAGTTGCTGAGATTATTTGTTTTGATGGACAGTTTACCCCCATCTACCATAGCGTCTCTGGAATTCACCGCTAAATTAATAATCACCTGTTCAAACTGGCTAACATCAACCTTAACAGGCCAAATTTCACGACCGTGCACCACATCTAAGTCAATTTTTGCACCAATTAACCGACGTAATAACGCAGATAATTCCGCCAATGCGTCAGTAATATTGACAATTCTTGGCTGCAAGGTTTGCTGGCGCGAAAATGCCAGCAGCTGCCGCACTAGGTTCGCCGCTCGATTTGCATTTTGCTTGATCTGTGAAACATCTAAATAGGAAGGGTCATTTGGCATATACCGTTGCAATAATAAATCACAAAACCCAATCATGGCTGTTAGAAGATTATTAAAATCATGGGCCACACCACCAGCAAGTTGTCCAACTGCCTGCATTTTTTGCGATTGAATAAATTGTTGCTCTAATCGTTTTTGCTGGGAGATATCCATTAACTGCAGCAGGTACTCATCGCGTTCTTTATCAATCTGACTCATGTACGCAATACAATGGGTCTTTCCTCCTTGAAGCGTAAGCTCAACAGGCAAAAATGCGTCATCATTTAAGGCCCCAACTAGTTGGGTATGTGCACTTTGACTCAACAAATCTAAAAAGCTTGTATTTGAGTTAACCGTTGCACTGGGTAAGGCAACTTCAATAAGCCCCTGAAATGCTTGGTTAAAACTAAGTATTTCGCCCGACTTATGAATAATCACAGCCGGTATGGAAGCCTTTAAAAAAGTTTCTTCCGCTGTATTATTTGTACTTTCATCAATGGTTAATCCGTCAATTCGGCAAATAATAGAAGCACCTGTAGAAGCAGCAAGAGTTGGCGGAAACCAAATCGCCTTAAACGGCGGGTACCTAAAAGGTTTAACCTGAATAATTTTAATTTTTGCAGCTTGCCAATCTTCAATGCCGTCCATGACATGTTCGATTCGGCTATTAACAATTTCTTCCTTTGTTTGTTTTAGCCAATCACATAAGGTTTGGTTGCACGCAATAATCTGGCGAGAACGATTTAGGTAAAACACAGCGAAAGGAGCATTATCAACAAACCGCTCTAGACTTGAAAAATCGCTTTGAATATTATCAGCATCTTCTAATTGGGCCGTCACATCTTCAAACCCAATAAAAATTGATTTAATCGGGAAATGAGGCAAATCTTGGGGTAAAACGCGCGCTAATAAAATGCGCTGTTTCTCTTTAGTATTTTGAGAAAACTTCAGTAACAACTCTCCCATATGCAACTCTTCAATCCAACGCTTAAGCATTGGCCATTGCTCACTTTTTTTAAATTTCTTATCAAGCTTTTGAATAAAGTCATTCAAGGTTGGGTAAAGGTGTGGATGTGAGCTTTTAATCAGCTGACCATTGATCGAAAAAATTGCGTATTCGCTAAATTGTTCCACTGCCTGGTGAAGCGTTTGCGACTGAAATACCAAAAGGGAATTTTGCTGTTGCTTTTCGGATTCACGAATAAATATGGGCAAATACGCCCCCAGACCAAGAATGCATAAAAACAACAGCGTCATTTGCACCGGATCAGATGCAAAGAGCAAGCTAACCCCACATGCAATCAAAATAGCAATTAGGAAAAATCCAGAAAAATGTAATCGTTGTAACACTTAAGATTTAAAACGCATTGAAAGAAATACCGATGATATAAATATTACCGTCAAAATTGTAAAAGTGATAGCTGGATGTAGATGAATATTAAAAATAAGTTTGCCACCAACAAGAACAAGAACAAATCCCAAGGCAGGTTTAAGATATTTAAAGCTTTCAATAGCTTTAGCCAAAACAAAATATAAAGAACGCAACCCCAAAATAGCTAAAATATTTGAGGTATATATTAAAAAAGGATTAGTCGTAATTGAAAATATGGCCGGAAGCGAATCAACCGCAAAAATAATATCAGAAATTTCAATCAGGATTAACGCAAAAAGTAAGGGCGTCACCTTACGCTTTGTACCTTCAACCACAAAAAATTTATTCCCATGCAGTTTTGAAGAAAGGGGGATAAGCTTTTCGCAACACCGCCACAGTTTACTTTTTGTAAAATCCTTCTGGTGTTCATTTGCGAAGAAAATTTTAAGACCAGTGAATACAAGAAAGATCCCAAAAATAGTTAACAGCCAACTAAAGTTTTGGAGAAGCTCTACTCCTAAAAATATCATCAGCCCGCGCAATATCAAGGCGCTAACAATGCCTAAAAACAGAACGCGGTGCTGATATTGCACCGGGATATTTAAGCTTTTAAAGACCACAGCAAACACCATGATGTTATCTAAGCTCAATATTTTCTCAATTTTGTAGCTGGTGATGTATTCAAAAAAAGCCGAAGCACCAAAGTGAAAGTAAATCCACCCCCCAAATGCTACTGATAGACCTACCCAAAACAGACTCCAGCATAATGCTTCTTTATAGGTAGGTTGATGCTGATGTCGATTAAATATCCCTAAATCAAGGGCTAAAAATAAAAAAATGAAAGCGGTGAATGCAATCCAATAGGTTTGAGATATCATAGCATTATATTTTTTTGGCTTATGGCTAGCGTAGCTCAAAAAATCCCTGATACAAAGCGCGGAATCATTAATATCTTTGTAATGTCATGACCCCGCCTGTAACATCATCTTTAGGGCGAAAAATACATCTTAAGACTCAGCTTTACTTAGCATTTTTCTTAAGCTCATCCTTGGGATCTTCATGAGTAATCGCGATACGTGCAGTCGCCATAATTTTGTTCAGCAAGCGGCCTGCTTGTCTCGAAAATTCCTTTTGCTCAAGACCTTCTTTAATTTCAGCTTTGGTTGGAAGTGAATCTTTTTCTGGATTGTCAACAGAACAAACCATATAGAGGCTTACACCTTGACCATCTTGAATGGGGCCGGCTACTTGATTTACCCCAAGCGTATCTAAAATTACTTGCAAAGGCTCTGGAAAACTAGCCATTGGTTGTTTCTCTATCATTTCAGTATGTCCATTTGCCTCATTACCAACTTGCAGAAATGCCTTACATCCCTTTGCGCTTTTCAAATGCGAAACAATATTTTCTAAAATCATTGCGTTCTCTTCATTCATATCTTCCGGCAGTTGAATTTCTACCCGCGCCAATGAAACTTTTCGACTTTTGAATGACCCTTGCCCGCCGAGTTTCTTATCTACAAGTTTAATAATTTTATAGGAATTTTGTGTTTGAAATGGTTTAGCTACACCACCCACCCCTAATTCTTGAACAACCTTAGCAACATCATCGTCCATTTGACGTGCCGTTCTCCAACCAACATACCCACCTTGCGCACCAAATTGCTGCGCAACCAAACGGAAATTTGTCATTGGCTTACTTACTTGTGCATACAAACGGTCTGCATCTTGTTTGGTTTTTGCTGGGTTCTTCGCATCTATAGGCATAACAATCTCAACCAATTCATATTGATCAGTTTCTAGAGCACGCTTAACCTTCTCCAGCTCTTTTTCAATGTCACTATCTGTTACTCTTACTTGATTTGAAAACATTGCGCGGATAAACCGTGCCCATAAAACCTGAGCACGTAATCTGTTTCTAAGGGTTTCAATTTTTACACCCATTCCCTTAAATCGTTCTTTCATCTGCTCTAAAGTCATGCCATTGTCCTTAGCAATATTTTCTAGCGATTTATCTATATCTTTTTCAGAAACTTTAATGTCTGCTTCTTTAGCTGAGGATTCTTGCAGCTTTTCAATAATTAAATTCTGCAATACTTGATGTCTCATTGAGTCTTTTGACTCCTTTGTTTTTGGCATGTTAAGAGTGGCAAGCGCAAAATCAAGACGCAAATCAAGCTCCCGCTCTGTAATGGCATGTTGATTCACGACTGCGGCAATTAACATCTGATCAGACTTAGTTGCCCCCACAGAAAAAAGTGACGCGCTGAAAAATAATACGACGGAGATAAATTTAAACATGCCTAGGAAAAGCCAAAAAATAATTGTACATATAGATATATGTTTATCACGTCATCGTACATTTTAAAACGTCTTTGCGCGTCAATCGGCGTTTTAGCTGCAATTTTAGTTGTATTGCTTTGGTTGACGCAATCATTGAAATTTATTGAAGTGATTGTGCACCACAATGTATCTTTACAAGGATACTTATCATTGATTGTGTGTTTGCTGCCTGACATGTTTGTAAAAGTAGCTCCTGTTTGTACATTAATCGGCGCAATAATCGCCTTTGGAAAACTAACACTAGATAATGAATTGCAAGTTATGCAGGCCTTAGGTAAAAGCCCATGGCAAATCCTTCAACCGGGGATGGCTTTGGCATGCACCTTAACATTGACGTTACTTTTGTTAAATATTTACACTATTCCCAATGCTTACAGGGCCTTTCGTTCCCAAGAATTTCAACTACGCAATCAATTTTCTTCCTCAATTGTGCGAGAAGGTTCCTTTAATGTGATTAAAAGCTTAACAATTTTTGTAGAAAAACGTCATTCTGTGAAAGAATTTGAAGGGGTATTTATTCACGATACTGGGGAACACGCAAGCAATAAATTAAAAAAACCCTATACGATTTTCGCTAAAAAGGGAGTCCTAAAGAAAATAAATAACCAATACGTTCTCATTCTCTACAATGGAACTCGCCAAGAAAAAGATAACAAAAAAACTATACAGTCATTTGAATTTGATGAACTTGTATACAACCTTGATGAATTCACCACAATTGTAAATTCACGCAATTTAAAACCCTATGAGCGAGACATACGCGAGCTTTTTCAAGTAACCAGTGAAAATGCAGAAAATGTAAAGCTTCAAAAGCGTATGGCTGCAGAAGGGCATCAGAGGATTTTATTACCTTTTTTATGCTTAATAAACATGTTACTGGCAGCACTTTTAATGGTCGTTAATCGTCCCTCACGACGTTTACGACGCAAGCGTATGATTTATCTTATTTTAGGGGGAATACTTTTTCAGTGGCTCATATTAAATTTGCTGCAACTACAATTACGATTCCAATTTTCAGCAGCGCTTGCATATTGCCTTGTTACTATTATCTTATCTCTTGCAATCATATGTTTAAGATACGGAAAATTTCATCACCCTTTACAGAGGCTATTTGAACGATGTGGTATTTAATCTCAACGATCAATAGGTATGTTAGCCGAACTTTTTTATTTTGGTTTGGAATTATTTTTTTAACAGTTGCCTTGATTATTAGCCTTTTTGAAATGATAGATCTTACAAAACGTACCATGCAACATGACGTCCCGTTTTCAATTCTTTTTCAAATAGCCTTTTTAAGACTGCCAAAAATTCTAGATGACCTTTTGCCATCAATCACTTTTTTTGCGGCTCTAGGATGCTTTTTACGACTTGCACAATCACAAAATTTTGTCGTGATGTTTAGCTTTGGAGTATCACGTCTACAATTTTTAAGTGGTATATCTTTTGTAGTTATTGCGTTAGGAGTATTAAACATTGCTGTGCTTGACCCTATTCGATCAGCGCTTTTTGGACGGTTCGTTATTTTAGAAGAAAAAGTGTTTCAAAAAAAACCCTACAGCGTTTCATTTACTGATACAGGATTATGGCTTAGGGAGAACTTTACTGACTCTCAAAACATTGTGCATGCTAGAAATTTTAATGTTTCTCAAAAGCAATTTAAGAATTTGACGATTTTCCAATTCAGTAAAACAGGAGAATTTTTACGTAGGGTTGATGCTGAAGTTGCTGAACTAGAAGGCGAAACCTGGCACATGCATAAGGTGAATATTATTTCGAATCATCAACAAGAAAATCTTGAATCCTATGTTGAGCCAACAACAATTACGATGGAACAAATTCAACAATCAACAGCCCCACCTGAAACCATTTCTTTTTTTCAAATGCCAGCCTTTATTGAAATGCTTGAGGGTGCAGGCCTAAACGCTAGATCTTATGCGATGCTATGGCACCAGCAAATTGCCAAAATTGGTATGATGATTAGCTTTGTTTTTCTAGCGGCTTGTTTTTGTTTGGTCCCCACAAGAAATAAATCTTTCAGCGTAATTATTGGATTAAGTATTATCTTTGCTTTTTTAATGCACTTCTTTGAACATATTATACATGCTTATGGCATTGCCAATAAAATTCCATTAGTAGCCGCCGCATGGATTCCACCACTTATAACTTTTATAAGTGGATACTGGCTAACGGTTTTATTTGATGACCGTTAAGCCTTCCTAAGACCCAAAGTATAGTAATTCCGCCTTGCTTGGGATGAGGGAATTTTTAAAATCTTTCGATATTTAGAAATGGTCCGTCGCGCCACAAGCATTCCTTTTTCGCCTAATTTTGCAACCAATTGCTCATCAGATAGTGGAGAGACCTGCAGCTCATTCTCCACAAGATTAAGTATAGCATTTTGAACAGATTTAACTGATACATCTTCCCCATCCTCTGAAATAGAGGTTAAAGATTGACTAAAGAAAAACTTTAATTCATATGTCCCGCGTGGGGTACTAATGTACTTTGCTGTTGTAATGCGGCTAACTGTACTCTCGTGAATATCAAGTTGATCAGCTATTGCTTTTAAAGTCAGTGGTTTTAAACCTTGCAAACCTTTTGAAAAAAATTCCTGCTGATGGTCTGTAATAGCACTTGCTACACGTTGCATCGTTACCAATCGCTGATGTAATGCCTGCATTAGCCAATTTGCATGAGCAAATTTTGCTTGTAAAAATTGTCTTTCGTCTGGTTTTTTTAATTTCCCACGCAGCTCCTGATAGTATGGACTGTTTAAAATTACCTGAGGTAGCGTGTTAACGTTAAGCTCAAAAACAAAAACACCATCCACTGTTTTTTGAATAAATCCATCAGGAATAATGTTATCGTTATATATATTGATTAAAAACCCTGAGGAAGGACGTGGGCTTAATTGACGCAATACTGATAAGCAACGTTGTAAAACCTCAACACTTAGCTGACATTTTTTTGCCAATGCCGCAGGATTATTGTGGAGAATGTTTTCAATATTTATAAGCACCTGATCCATTTCAGGTGTTAAAAGGTTTTTTTCTTGTAATTGTATTCTTAAGCATTCTTCTACATTTCTGGAAAAAATCCCTATGGGATCAAATTTTTGCATGATGATAATCATTTTTTCAACAAGATCGTGGCTAACCCCAAGTTGATCTGCTATTTCATGTTCATCAGCTTCAAGATATCCATAAGCATTTAAACAATTAATAAGTGCTAGGCCTACATGGTACTCATCACTAGTATTTGCCACTAATGATAATTGCAATTGCAAATATTCTTGTAAGGTCTGCTCACTGCGAAGACGAGGATTTTGCGTACACCCCTGCTGAGTTGGATCACGCTCTTCGAACTGTAGATTTTCATTTGGATTTTCATCATCAGAATCTATAGAAAATTCTTGCGGTCCTTCTTGGGGGCTTGCCAAAGACTGATCAGAGCACTCTATGATTAATAGCGGATTTTCAGATGCTTGCTCATTTAAGTAAGTACTAAGCTCTGACACCGATAACTGCAACAGACGAATCGCCTGCTGTAGCCGCGGGGTCATTGCTAGGGTAGTGGTGCCCCTTGCTTCTATGTTTGATCCTATTTTCATAATTTCAATACTACACTCAAAATCTTACCCAGAAGTAAACGCTGGCTGTAAATTTTGAGAGTTAGTATCTATGGAAAATTAGTGAAAACTTAATATTGTATACTATATTGATTAGCCACTCATTCTAGCAGCAACAATTCCTTGCTTTGCCATCATGTCTGCTCGTTCGTTACCCTCTTCTCCGTTATGGGCAGCAACCCATTCCCAAGTAATTGGACGGTTTTGAGACAAGGCATCTAATTCTTGCCAAAGATCGATATTTTTAACAGGAGCTTTATTTGCTGTTTTCCAGCCATTTTTTTTCCAGCCCACAATCCAATGGCTGATTCCATCTTGCACATAACGGCTATCGGTACGTAAAACAATGGTAAAATCTTTAGGTATGGTCTTTAAAGCTTCAATACAGGCCGTTAATTCCATACGGTTATTTGTAGTTTGAAGGTCGCCACCATTCCATTCATGGGTTTTGCCATTGACACGCACAACAACCCCCCAACCACCAGGTCCCGGGTTACCACTACAGGCTCCATCGGTATACACAACAATGGCTGCATCTTTATCGAGAGAAGCAAAAAAATCCATGAACTAGAAGCCAGTCTGCAACTGATCAACCAGTTGTTTAACGGTTGGCACAAAACCATTTGCATAGAAAGGATCTTGTCCAAAACGATAAGCTTGGTGTCCGGCAAACATTAGCTGATTTTCAATGTCTTCGCTGTGACTAATTTCCTGTAGGGTTTTTTGAATACAAAATGAGCGGGGGTCTGCTTTTTTGCCTGTGCTCCAAGTTTCATTTTGGGCCCAGTTGCTAAACTTACACGCCGATAGGCACCCCATGCAGTTAATTTGGTCTGTTAAAATATTGCGGGAATCATCTTGTGTAACAAAAATTAACGTGTTGTCTGGGGTTCGCATTGGTATGTCGTAACCTTGTGCTACCCATACATCAGCGGATTCTTTATCATGCTGGGCAAGGTAAACAAATCTACCACGTGCACCTACCGGAAATTGCTGGGTGTGTTCTCCCATTGGCTCAACGGAATAGGCTACTTGGCGGATTGCTCTACCTTCTAGATTTCGCATGAAAGCATTACGTACCCCTGAAGAATAAAACCCCGTTGGACTAAAACGATTTAAAAAGATATCGCCCTTATTAAGGTTTACCAGTCTCTTCTTCCAACTTGCTGAAATAGGGCTTTCTGCGGTTAACAGCGGCCTAGTACCAAATTGAAATGCAATAGGCCCTAGCTCTGGATTATTAATCCAATCTGCCCACTCTGAAAGCCACCAAACACCACCTGCCATGAAAATAGGGGTTTCGCCCAACCCTACTTCACGCATAGCTTGGCGTAAGGCAATAACACGTGGCATGGGGTCTTCTGGCACAAGGGGATCTTCGCTATTAGAAAGACCGTTGTGTCCACCTGCTAGCCATGGATCTTCGTATACAACTCCACCTAATGATTCTGGAAAGCGGCTATAGGCGCGCTTCCACAAAATATGGAATGCCCTAGCTGAGGAAACAATAGGATAATAATATAAGCCGTAGCTTACGCAAATTTCAGCCAACTTAAAGGGCATGCCAGCGCCGCATGTAACTCCGTGCACCAGGCCCTTTGTTTGAGATAATACTCCATGCAAAATGGGTTCAACTGCACCCATTTCCCAAAGAACATTCATGTGGATGCGACCCTGACCATTGCTCCGTTCATGGGCAAGACGCGCCTGCGTAATACCACCCTTTATTGCATAAGCTATAAGCTCTTCATGGCGTTCACGGCGAGTCTTTCCATGGTATACAACCGGGATAAGATTTCCATCGGCATCATGCGCATCGGCATTAACAGCGGAAAAAGTTCCCACGCCACCAGCCGCAGCCCATGCCCCTGAGCTTTCTCCGTTAGATACGGAAATACCCTTACCGCCTTCTACAAGAGGTAGAACTTCTTTGCCCGATATGCGTATGGAATTCAATAAACTCACAAAACCGTTAAAGTATCATCTATCTTGCTTTTTTAACCGGAATTTTGCAAAAAGTCTATTCATTGGAGGAAAAAGTTTAAATGAAACGAAGTGGATAAGTGATCTTGTGAATAATGTTTAGAGTGAGGCTACATATCTCTATATCTCTACTCAGCCTGCGCATCTGCTAACGAAATATAAAATTCGGCGTACTTTTTCGCACATTGTGTTACAGTAAAATGCTGATGTACCCGTTCTTTTCCTACATTTCCAAAGCGTGTACGCAGCGCAGGCGCTAAAGCCATTGATAATAATCCATCTGCCAATGACTCAGGGTTTTTGGGTAGCACAACTAAACCTGTGCACATATCCTCAACAGCCTCCGCATTGCCTCCCACATTTGTTACAACCATGGGTAATCCAGCTGCCATCCCTTCTAAAATGGCATTTGAAAATCCCTCTTCATGGGAACATAAAATGCCGATGTCCGCTGCTGCTAATAATTGTGGCGTATCTGACCTGCCTCCAAGAAATTCTACATGCTCTTCAATTCCTAAAGTTCGCGCTTGAGACTTTAATTGACTTAAAATTCCCCCATCACGACCAACACATAATAATTTCCATGATTTTGGCAGTTGTGCATGAATGGCAGCTAAAGCATTGAGTAAATCAAGATGCCCTTTATACGGTATAAGATTCGCTACAATAATAAATATCAATGCATCCTGATCAAAACCTAAATCTTCCCGTAGCTCTTGCTTTGGTGGCAAGTTTTGAAATGGCCAAAGATCGATACCATTGTAAATAAGCCCAACCTTACCGGGCTCAAAACCTTCATCATAGAGCTGATGCACAACAGCTTTGCTGTTCCCCAGGGCAATGGTTGTAAATCGATGCATCAGGCGCTCTAATTTCCCCAGAATAGTGCGTCGTTGTTGGTAGTCATTCAAGCTACGGCGACTCATCACCAATGACCCTGAAAAAAAAGTAAGCCGTGCTGCAAGTGCCGTTAATAAATAGGCCTCTGGCAAAAACACATGGCGAATAGCCTTACGGTTTTTTAAAAAACTTATCATCAATTTTGCAAGGGATACCATAAGCCGAATGGGTCGACGTATAATAGAGGGCATCCAATCAAGATTCAGCCCCAGATAGACTGGAATTCCAGCCTTATCAAATAGAGGTTTTAAGGGCGCCTTGTTTGACAACACATGTACTTTTATCAAAAACCCTGCAGACCTAAGCACTGGCAATACCTGGCTTAAGTGGCGCTCAGCTCCGCCAACCTCTAGACTACCAACAATAAATTCAATAGCGATCACAAAATCAAACGCTTTACCCAAACATCGGGTTTTTCAGATGTTAAATGGACAAACTGTTCTGCTAGCAACTGCAAAAGAGTTGTTAACCAATCATGGTCAGATGAGTCAAAAGCCGAGAGTACATGAGGGGTTACCAAATGACGCACCCCTGGATGCCCTATCCCTAAGCGCACCCGCCAATAGGTGTTGCCAATGGATTGATCAATGCTTTTAAGGCCATTGTGACCGCCTGCTCCTCCACCTAGCTTTACCTTAACTTGCCCAGGCACCAGGTCTAGGTCATCATGAATCACAATAATTTGTTCTGGATTTAATTTATAAAATGCCATGGCTGATTGCACTGAGGTACCAGACAAGTTCATAAAGGTTTGAGGCTTTAATAGACCAACAGAAGTTTCGCCAACTTTACGTTCGCTATATTCCCCCTGGAACTTTTTTTTAAAAACTGGAAAATCGTGAGAATGAGCTATAGAATCTATAGCCATAAAGCCAATGTTATGTCGGGTCATTAAATACTGTTGGCCTGGATTACCCAGGCCAACACATAACAACATTACAAAATCCCTTTAAGCAGTTGCGTCTGCGGATTTCTTTTCGTCATCTGCGCCACTTGGCGGAACAATTGTAACCAATGTATAGTCACGAGCCGCATGCGCTGCCTTAACGCCTTTAGGCAATTCAACTGCTTCAAGGTGAACGCTCTGGTTAATATTCAAACCAGCCAAATCAATAGTAATTTTTCCAGGAATTGAATCCGCTGGGCAAACAACTTCTAAGTTGTGGATAATAACGTTCAACATGCCGCCAAGCTTTAATCCTGGAGCTTTATCTTCGTTAATATATTCCACAGGAACAGATACATGAATTTTTGAATCCTTGTTCACTCGTTGAAAATCAACATGCAAAGGAAGGTCAGTCACGGGATGAAATTGAATATCACGAGCAATTACTTGAAGCTTAGTTTGAACCTTAGCTTGATCCATTTCAAGTGTGTAAACCCGGCTAAAAAATCCTGGTGTCTGAATTTCATTACTGACGACTTTTAAATCAACAGCGATAGGTTGAGGCTCATGTCCACCACCATAAATAATGCCTGGGATTTTCCCAACTCGGCGTAACGCACGTGCAACACCAGTTCCGGTACCTTGGCGTTCTTCAGCTTTCAATGCAATGGCTTGTGCCATGATAACTCCTACAACATCTGAATTTTAAATATATTTCTTTACTACTACCGGGTTTTTATGGGTTTTTCAAGGAAATTTTATTCTCTCTGCAATTCCAAGACAAAAACTGAAGAATCATGGCAAATACCTGGATGATAAAAATCTATAAGATATTTAAGTATAGATATTAAATATCTTATCAATATAATTAAATATCTTTATTAACTAATATTTAATGTTTTTGTGATGCTTTTATATTATTAAATAAAGAGGGCCGCCCGCCACAGCACCACCCAACCTACGACCAATACTTTAGCATCATAACTCTATGGCGGACATAGTAATTATGACTGGGTAGTAGTTCGGTGCACAGTATTGTAATACAATAGTGAACATTAAAAATATATTAACTTTTAAATTTCAATTAATAGTTGTTTAATTTTTTATTGATATTCTTTTGTTGCAAACAAGGAGGATCAATAATGAAAATTTCACATTTATTTCTAGCACTAATCTTATTAAGCCAAACAATTGTAAATGCAACATCTGAAAGGGCAACTGGGTACACCCCAGCAAGCGAAGAAGTTCTTCATGAGCTTAGAGCAATGCCACGTGTATCTTTAGCTACCGCAGGCCCAAGTGATCTAACTGCTGATGGCTTTGCAGAACTAGAAAACATAAGATCATGGCCAAAAGAATTAGTGTATGACCAAAGCACTATTGGTTCGTGCACAGCAAATTCAATGGCATTTATTTTACGGTTTTTGTCCGTTATGAACAGCAACGACCGTGCTGATTTTTTAACAAATCCAGCACGCTTAGATCCAGCTAGACTTTTTCATTACTGGAATTCACGTTTTTACGAAGGAAAAATTTACGGAGACGTTGCAGCAACAAAGAAAGATGCAGGCGCGTCCATGGCAGGAGCAATATTAGCTATGGATAAATACGGTTGCTGTCCGGAAGTCTTTACTAGTTCTTTGGAAACATGGAAGGGTACTGACTTAGAAGGAACGTTTAAGTACGGCGGTCTCCCCTATAATGTTACAGCGTACACACAACAACCAACCCCTGAAGACTATCGCTTTGCTTTAGACAGTGATTTAGATGGCATTAATCCAGGTACAGTTTTTGCTGGCAGCGACACTCGTACGAATCCTTATGCAAGCGTAGCAAAAAACTTACAATATCAAGACCTCAGCAGCATGTTTAGAAAACCTAACCAGAAAACAAAAAATACGCCGGGGGAAGCTGCATCTGCAATAATGAAAATGCGCGCAGCATTAGCAGAAAACAAACCTGTTTATATAGGTTTACTTCTGAATCGAAGTTTCTTTAAAGATAAGGCTGGGTTTATTCCAACACCTTCTTTAAAAAGGTTTACGCCTGTAGGTGGGCACGCAATCGCTATAGTCGGGCATGGCCCCTATAATTCAGCAACCCCTACCAAGAACTATTTTAAGTTTATTAATTCCTGGGGACCAACTTGGGGTGATGGAGGATTTGGATATTTATCCGATGACTATGTTGGAAATATTAATTTTTTCCAGATAGAAGCATTTGCTGTTTCATTACTAGCGAGCCCAGAGGTATTGCCTGCAGCAGGGGCAGGAAAAGCAAGCATAAAAAAAGCCAAGCACACTAGAAAACGAGGCAGAGAAAAAGAAGAAAGAGACGACTAAATTCTCACGTCACACATGGAAGTTCTATTTATAGAACTTCCATTCACTATGGTCTGCAACTTTAACTCGTCTAGACAATTTATCAATTGCATTTTTATTATTTTTTCCAAAACTGAATGATATATCTGAAAGAGCAAAAACTTTGCTGTAAATATCATCAATTAAACCAAGACCTTTTTCGCTTTTTGGATCAACACATGCAGCATGTAAAAGCTTTCGCAAATCGTTACCGGTTATACCCGAACCTGTTAAAGTCCCAACCCTCCCACCTCTGCCAAGAGTATTCCAAACTGCTAAAATCTCAATTTTTCTTGTGCCAACATCTTCCCTTAGATAGCAAGTCAAGTTTTCCTCACTTACACCTATTCTGGTACTGGCAATTTCTTGGAAACCAGATCTTGGGAAAAATCGACCTGTATATACACTTTCTTCAAAAATAGCTCTGTCTGATAGACTAGATCCATGAAGCTGAAAGCAAGCTACGCTTAACAAAATAAATAAAAGCAAAATCACACCTAATTTTTTATTTCATTTATTGTATAGCAAAACCAATAAGAATGAAACAAATTTCTATTTTATCAATAGATAATTAGTTAAAATTCTAATTTTTTCTTTAGTATTGTATTTGCGACGCCTGGGTTAGCCTTACCTTGAAGCGCTTTCATCACTTGCCCAACAAGAAAACCAAATACTTGCTCTTTTCCAGCCCTGTATTGTTCAACCTGTGTAGGGTTAGCTGCAAGCACCTCATCGACTGCTTTTTCAATAACACTTGTATCTGAAACCTGCTTTAGGCCAAGCTCATCAATTAACTGCGCAGGTGCTTTACCAGATTCCCACATCTTAGCAAATACATCTTTAGCAATTTTTCCCGAGATAGTGTCGTCAATAATTAGGTCAACCAGGTTTGCCAAATGCTGTGGAGCAAAAGGTAAGTTATCAATGTTTTTGCCGTCACGATTCATCGCGCCAAATACTTCAACTATTAGCCAATTAGCAATAAGCTTAGCAGCCCCTTGACCTTTGGAATGGCCAACAATTAGTTCATAAAAATCAGCAACTTCTTTTTCTGCCACAAGAACATTTGCATCATATTCAGTTAAGGTAAATTCTTTAATAAACCTATCACGCTTAGCATCAGGCAGTTCAGGCATGGATGCTCGAATTGCTTCAATGCGCGCTTCATCAAGCACAAGGGGACGCAGATCAGGATCAGGAAAATACCTGTAATCCATAGCGTCTTCTTTACTACGCATAGAACGGGTAACACCTTTGGTGGGGTCAAACAGCCGTGTTTCCTGAACAACGGTGCCTCCGCTTTCAATAATTTCTAATTGGCGCACAATTTCATATTCAATAGCTTGCCCTAAGAACCTTACTGAATTTACGTTTTTAATTTCTGCGCGCGTACCAAATGGAGTATCTGGCTTATGCAAAGAAATGTTGGCATCAACCCGAAGACTTCCTTGTTCCATATTGCCATCACAAGTGCCAAGGTAACGCAAAATTGAACGAAGCTTTTTCACATACGCCATGGCTTCTTGGGCAGAACGCATTTCTGGCTCAGAAACAATTTCCATCAACGCAACACCTGCCCTATTGAAATCAATGTACGATAAGTTCGGGTGTAAATCGTGGGTACTTTTACCTGCATCCTGCTCTAAGTGCAGACGAGTAATATTAATGCGTTTTGTTTCTGAATTTTCCAAATCAATGTCTACATATCCACCAGTAACGATTGGATAATAAAATTGTGAAATCTGGTAACCCAAAGGAAGGTCAGGGTAAAAATAGTTTTTACGATCAAACACCGATACACGATTAATGGTTGAATTCATTCCTAGCCCTGTTTTAATGGCTTGATCAACACAGGCCTTGTTTAAAACCGGAAGCATGCCGGGCATGCCCGCGTCAAGGAAAGTCACATGGGTGTTTGGATCTGCCCCAAATACAGCCGACGCGCCTGAAAATAATTTAGCATTTGAAACAGCCTGCGCATGGACTTCAAGTCCGATAACGACTTCCCAAAGTCCTGTTTGTCCTTGAATAAGATTTTTCATGAAAGTCACCTATATGGCCTTGAAATGAGGAAATTGAGCAGCCTGCTCTAACGTCAAACCAACATTAAATAACAGTTGCTCTGATAATTTTGGACCGATTAACTGTAGCCCTAGGGGCAATCCGTCATTGGACAATCCAACTGGAACAGAAATACCAGGTAGCTCTGCCAGATTCACAGTTACGGTGTAAATATCATTTAAGTACATCGCAACCGGATCATTGTTACTATCGTGCAAACCAAAAGCTGCACTTGGCGTAGTTGGCGTTAAAATCACATCGACTTTTTCAAAAGCATTATCAAAATCTTGGGATATAAGCTTTTTTACTTTTTGAGCCCTTGTGTAATAAGCATCGTAATAACCAGCAGACAAAACATACGTGCCAATCATGATGCGGCGTTTTACTTCTGCACCAAACCCATCATGCCGCGTATTTTGGTACATTTCATCCAAAGTTAGGCTATCTACTCGTGCTCCATAACGGACACCGTCATAGCGAGCTAGATTTGCTGATGCTTCTGCTGGGGCAATAATGTAATAAGTAGGCAACGCTGCAGCGGTCATTTTTAAAGAAATATCAACAATTTCAGCGCCTTCGGCTTTTAACCAGTTGATGCCCTTTTGAAGTAAATCTTGGCCTTCTTGGTTTAAGCCTTCCAAGTATTCCTTTGGCAAACCAACCCGTAGGCCTTTAGCTGCTGGCTTTAAGTTGGCAGTATAATCTGGAATTGTAACATTTAAACTTGTAGCATCTTTATCGTCATAACTTGCCATGTGCTGCAGTAAAAGTGCGCAGTCAGCAATGGTGTGCGCCATAGGACCAGCTTGGTCTAGGGATGATGCAAACGCTACCATCCCCCAACGGGAACATAATCCATATGTTGGCTTAATGCCCGTAATTCCGCAAAAAGCAGCGGGCTGACGAATGGAGCCGCCCGTATCAGAAGCTGTTGCACCAAGGCAAAGGCCTGCAGCAATTGCTGCGGCTGAACCACCTGATGACCCACCAGGCACTAAATCTTTTTCAGGATCAGCTGTTGATCTCCAGGGATTAATCACTGGACCATAAGCGCTATTTAAGTTGCCGGACCCCATGGCGAATTCATCCATGTTCAATTTACCAAGGCTAATTGCGCCAGCCTTTTTTAAGTTGTCCGATACGGTTGATTCATATGGGGGAATGAAATTTTTCAAAATATTAGAACCGGCAGTGGTGCGCACACCCTGGGTGCAATATAAGTCTTTGTTGGCAATAGGCAGGCCATCTAGGGCAAGTGCATTGCCGCTTGCGATTCTCTTGTCAGCCTCTGCTGCTTGGGCCAAGGCATCATCAAAGGTTTCGGTAATAAAGCAATTCAAATCGCGTTTAGCTGTTGCTTCCTTAATAAAAGACTGCACCAATTCAGTTGATGAGCATTCCTTTGTTGCAAGCATTTTTTTTGCTTGTGTTAGGGTAATTTTTGTATCCATGGATTATTCCTATTCAAATACGATGGACCCTCCGGTCAAGCCGGAGGGAAACTGTGTTTCTTCTCTAGTTTCCCTCCGGCTTGATCGTAGAGTCCATAATGAAAAATTTTTCAAGTAAAACTTACGCATTACCCTACTCAACAACTTTTGGCACAGCAAACATATCATGCGCTATCTGTGGAGCATTTTTGGTCACTTCTTTGACCTGATTTTGACAGGTGACTACGTCATCCCGTTCATGCATTTGTGCTTGAGGAAAATCATTTAAATTAACATTGCTAACATCTATCTGGGTTAGCTGATCAATCCAACTAAATATACCATTAAGCTGGGTTTGCATAACCACCTTTTCAGCATCATCTAATCGTATGCATGATAATTTTGAAATTTTTGCGACATCATTTATTGAAATTGTCACATTCCCCCCTTAAGTTGTACTTCAACCGGTGCATGGTCTGAGGCTTTTTCTAATCCACGCATGTAACGGTGCACTGTTGTATTGTTTAAGCTATCTGTTGCTTGGGGTGATAGTAGCAAATGATCAATCCGAAGGCCACCATCCTTTGCAAATGCTCCCTGCCTGTAATTCCACCATGTGTAAGGCATTGGACCCTGGGTGCTTTGGGCTACTGCATCAGTAAAGCCGGCATACACAATTTTACGAAAAGCTTCTCGCTCTAATGGGGTGCACAATACTTGGTTTTTCCAAGCGATAGGATTGTAGACGTCATCATCTGTAGGGGCCACGTTGAAGTCACCACCAATGACAATTTTCTCATCAAGCGTAAGTAAGTATTGGGCATGATTATAAAGCCCTTCAAAAAATTTTAGTTTGTAGACATATGCAACTGAGTCAACTTCTTGACCATTAGGCACATAAACGCTTGCTACCCTTACTCCACCAGTGAATGCTTCAATGTAGCGAGATGTTGTATCCTCAAAGTTTGGGATGCCGCGCTGAACATCTTCAATTGGGTGTTTAGATAAAATTGCAACGCCGTTGTAGGTTTTTTGACCATACACAGCAATATTGTAGCCCAAGTCTTCAAGTGAAAATGGGAAAACATGGGATTCGCATTTTAATTCTTGCAGCAACAATACATCGGGCTGTTCATCTTTTAAAAAATTCTCAACGTGCGGCAATCGTGCGCGTACAGAGTTAACATTCCAGGTAACTATTTTCATAATATCTAAATCGAAAAAGAATTGCCGCAGCCACATGCTGAAGCCGCATTAGGGTTCTTGATAACAAATTTTGCGCCGGTAAGGTCCTCTACGTAATCAAGATGAGAACCATTAACTAAGCCTAAGGAAATAAAATCCAACACAACTTCGATGGCGCCTTGGCTAAAAATTTTATCATCATCGGTCAACTGAGTATCAATTAAAAAATTATATTGAAATCCTGAACACCCTCCGCCCTGCACAGAAATGCGGAATCTACTGCCCTGGGATTCAGTTTCAAGGATTTTTTGAATATGCGTTGCTGCATTCGGTGTAACAATAAATGCCGCTTCCATGTTGCCAACTACTGTATAATTTTGTTAACTGATGTCACTATAAATTTTTCAAGGCAAAAGGGCAATTATGGCAGGCTCCGTAAATAAAGTTATTTTAATTGGGAATTTGGGTCGTGACCCAGAAATTCGCAACGCACAAGATGGTACAAAGATTGTAACATTTTCAGTGGCAACCAGCGAAAGCTGGAAAGACAAGCAAACTGGCGAGCGAAAAGATAAAACAGAATGGCACCGCGTTGTGCTATTTAACGATCGTTTAGGTGAAGTTGCTGAAAAGTATCTGCGTAAAGGTTCTAAGGTTTACGTTGAAGGCGCCCTGCAAACGCGTAAATGGACAGATAGCAATAATGTAGAGCGTTATAGCACCGAAGTGGTTCTTTCCCGTTTCCGTGGAGAGCTAACATTGCTTGATAGCCGCAGTGGCGGTGATAATGCTATGGAAGGTGATTCAAGCGGTGGTAGTGCATTACCAAGCCATTTCGATGAATTAAACGACGATATTCCGTTTTAGATTCACCACCCAAGGTTTGATTTACACTATTGATATGGACCCTACGATCAAGTCGTCGGGAAACTAGGGGGGCAGCGTGCTCCCTTTTTTAGTCATAGGAAAACCAGAGAAGTATCCCCTTTAGTTTTCCTCTGGCTTGACCAGAGGATCCACAAACATCGAGACTTAATTAACGAAAAGGATAGGGAATCCAACTAAGAACCGCAGGCTTGGTTGGGGTTTTTTCTTGAGGGTCTGGCATTTTGCCAACTAGTCTGTGGCTTTCGCTTTCATCAAGCTCATGATCATAACACATGGATTCACCAAGGGTACGATAACAAAAGAGCTGCTTTTTAGGTTTTTTAGGCCTATCCGGATCCTCCGGATTTGGCGCCCAATTGGAACTTAGTATTTCATCTGACGTTGGACGAAATGCACCAAAAGGGTTGCACCCACTAAGAAATAAACATACCAGAACGAAAAAATACATGTGTTATAAAAATACTGTTTAGTACTTAAAGCTAATGCAAGTTTTGTGCCAGAGCATAAGGTGTGTGAATAAAGTTAAACGTCTATAAAATGGAATTGCTATTCATACAATAGCCTCCCTTTGGTCAAAGCAAATAACAAATAAAGGAAAATGGTTAATAATTACCTTGCCAACTCTTCCCTTGATAAAAAACAGCAACCTTGTTGCACCATAGATACACTCAAAGATTTATAGATAAAACTTGCAGCAAAAAATAGATAAAGTTTTAGGCAAACAGTATAGAGTTTATATTGTAATAAAACGTTAAAAGAGGAACTTATATGACTAAACAATTTAAGGCAATGAAAGCCCTTGCGCTTATTGCTGCAATCGGATGCGGACAAGTGTTTCCATATAGCGCTCCAGCCGGTCCAGCAGCTCCACCAGCAGCACCAGCAGGTGTTCCAGTTCCAAGCTCTGGCGGTACGGGAAGCAATGCTCTTCCTAGTGTAGCCACTACATCATCATCAACTGTTATTGAATCATCATTAATGGCAGTTAAAAAAGATAAAATTATGGGCCTAGTGGGTGCTGTAACTGCTGAAGCAGCAGCTGTAATGGCTAGTGGTGGTGGTTCAAAAGACGCCAGCATGACCACTACCTCATCAGATGGTAAAATGAACGTTGCTGGTTCAACTGGATCAGGTAATCGCTCATCCGCATGGGTGCGCGCTAGCTATGGTGCTATTGATAACGCAGCAAAAGGCCAAAAGTGGAATGGCGCATCATACCTAACCATGGTTGGTGCTGACTACAAATTCAACAATATGTTCTGCGCCGGTTTAGGCCTAAGTTATTCTAACCTTAACGCTAGAACTGAGTTTAACAACGGTAAATCACAGCAAGATACAATGGGCGTAAACCCATACTTCATTATCGTTCCACACAGGAACTTTAATATCGAATTTGTTGGAGGTTGGAGTACAACGAAAGCCAAAGACGAACGTACATGGGAAAGCAATATAGCAAAAGGCGCTAATGATGTAGCAACTGCAGCTACACAAGCAGCGGGTGCTGCAGCCGGCGCTGGTGCTCCTGGTACTGCTGCTGCTCTTGCAGCTGGTAATACGCTTCTTGCCTATTATGGTACAGGTACTTATACTGCTGGTGCTCCCGGTGGTGCTGCATCTACGGTCACTAATCTTGATGGTACTGCAATCAGCAATAAGTACAAGTCTTCACCAAAATCTCAAACGATGTTCGGTGGTGTATTTGCTAACTTTGTAAACACTGTTGGTAAATCAACATTCAGTGCGCAAGTTGGTTACCTAATGGTCCAAACCAAAATGAAGAAGTTTACTGAATCTTCAGCAAGTGGTCTAAAATTTCTTACAGACCGTGCCGCGGTACAGGCTGCTAACACTTATAAAGCAGGAACTGTAACAGGTAAGATTTTGGGTATGTATCAAATGACACCAAGTGTTGCACCTTTCGTACAAGTTCATGGTCAGTATGACGTGAAAGAAAACAAAGGCGTTACTTATACAAACGGATCAGCGAAATATACGGTTGGCCGTTCTGCATTCGGTGGTGGCTTTGGTTTCCACGTACGTAATGATGATGCCCTATCAGGAAGTTTACAATTTGATTACACAAAGCGTGGTCAATTGACAACTAACGTGACTGGTCTTCGTTTACACTACGGATTCTAATGAAAAAAAGCCTGTCATCCCCGCGCAGGCGGGGATCCAGTTTCGTAAATTTCTGGATTCCCGTCTACACGGGAATGACAACAAAGATAAGACTAAAAAAGGCGGTGATTTTCACCGCCTTTTTTTTAATTAGTTGTAGTAGCGACCAATTACGCATCAACAAAGCCTTTGACATAGCACAGCAAAATAACTTCACACCATGTGTTATTAACACCTCAACATTTCCACTTCAGATATTTTCTCAAAACCATAACAGCAAACATGCCATCATTTATCTTGAAGGGGACGGGCTAGTTATCAATAAATATGGCGACGTGGCCTTGAACCCCACCCCCACTGACCCCATGGCATTAAGATTAGCAGCTGTTGATGTGCGACCGCTTACCAAGCTTGTAATTAGTCGCCCGTTTCATTATGTAAAAGGTGATTCCCGCAATGACGACGTATCAAAATACTGGACAACGGCACGCTACTCACCTGAAGTCATTCGATCAATTATTGAAACCATAAAAAGTTGTCAACAACGGTTTAGGTTTGAAACCATTGAACTGGTTGCTTATTCAGGGGGAGCATCTGTTGCCTTATTGCTAATACCCCACTTTAAAAGCATTACCCGAATCATTTCCTTCGCTGGAAACCTTGATCATAAAAGCTGGACACGCTACCACCATACTGGACCCCTTTTAGAATCTCTTGATCCTATGGAAAATATGGCAGCTATCAGTCCAGTGCCCCAAATTCATTTTGTAGGCTCAAGCGACGACAACACAACCGTGGGGTTAGCCCAAGCATATAAAAAACGTATCAATAGCAATAACATCTCCGTTGTGACCATTAAAGGTTTTGAGCATGACAGCAATTGGCCAAGTGTTTTTGGGGAATGGTTATAACGCAATCAAGCCCCATTGTTGTCATTTTCGCACTCATTTCTCGTCCACACGGTCATTCCCGCCCCCGCCTTCGCGGGGGTAAACTACGGCGGGAATCCATAATGAATTATTATCGTGCATGAGGCTGAGAGATTGCAAAGAGGCCTCTTGAACTTGAAATTGTCCTATAGATAGCTATTTTCTTAATACTATAATATCACCTAAAGAAGAATGTGAAGCTAAGTACTCATTAACAGCCTTAAGCGTTGGAGTTATTATGTCTGCATTTTTAGCTGCAAGATCAACTCTGTCAAATGTATAGAGTACTGTCGCAGAAATCACTTCCCTAAGGGCCGGATTAACGTCTTTCAACATTTTTGTCATAAGATTGGTCATTTCATCATTTAAGCCACTAGGAGAGGTATAGGCTTTCACAATAGTGGGAATTGTATATGCGCTGTGTAATATATAAGTGTTTTCGAAAACTTTAAGTAAATCGCGTAAAGCAGCTCTCTCTGGCCCAGGTGCAACTTCAATTATTTGGGGTATTTTTTGATTTATCGCTAGGCGTAAATGTAGGTCTATACATGACATTAGCTGCCTAGCAAGATGTAACACATCATCTTCACCTACTTTTGTGAAATCTATGCGCTTGAAATACTCTATTTGCGCTTCAGCATAAGGACCGTAGTGTTTAGAAACTTTATCCTCAACTTTTGGTGATCCTTTTAATAACGGATTTAATTCAGTATTTAGCGCGAGGTTATTTTTAGTAAACCAAGGTCTTAAAGCTTCATCCCTTCCATATATTTTTGGTACTACAACTGCCGCATGCGGAACACTAGCGGCTTCAACTTCCTCAGTTTCAATATCACCTGGGTCGCTTTTGTACCGAATAGGCAGAAGATGTTCGGGGCACCCTTGCATTCTTAATATACGACTTGCTTTATCAGGAGTTGAGTCTGCCCGCTTTGCTTTTTCTCGTCGGTATATGCTTGCAAAAGGTTCTCCTAAGATATTAATTTCAATTTCGGTATAATAACGCTCTACTGAATCAGGACCAGGCACAAATTCTGGAGCAGGGGCTACTACTCCTGTGCCCGTACCCCCAATAATTTCAGTAGGCACTTCCTCGGTTGCAAAACTATCAATATGCCTGTAAAAATCTAGTTCATCTTCTCCGCTTTCTGTATTATATTTTGTTTTTATTTTGTTAAATTCTTCAATAAATTTAAGTATTTCTTCAATTTCTTTATAAAATTCTGCGGATTCTTCTCGAAGGGATTTTGTGGCCTGTGCAATAGCTTCTAAGATGCTAAGCATTTGTACCCTTTGTTCTTCAGGCATTGAACTTAAAACGATATTTTTTAATGTTTCTAAATCATTATCAGATGGGGCGGTTAATTCTATAAAGTGTAATGTTTTTACAGCGCCATAGAATTCTCCATCATATTTAGGGTGCATAAATATAGCTTCAAAAGTGAGTCCTGAAAGGCCTGCTGTTACATAAAAATCAGAACCTGCTCTTTTTTTTGCAGGGCTAGCTCCTACAGCCACTAACGCTCCTGTGTCATCGCCGGCAGTTAAAAACTGTTCACAAGTGCGGCTTATATTCATAAGATTTGCTAAAATTCTTTCAGCTATAGCTCGACTATCAGGATCTTTTATACTTGCTAATCCCGCTCTGATTAATTTTTCCATTTCTCTTCTTTGCTCTTTGAATAATTCTGCTTTTTGTGCAAATTTTCTAATGGCTTGCCCGTGATCTTTTTTGATTTCAGGAAGTCTTAAAATGAGCTTAGCTAAGTCTGTTTCTGAGGCATTTTCAATCAAAGCTCTTTGTAAGAAACGACCGATTTTATCCCCCTTTTCTGTATCTGGTATTCTTGAAAGGCCTAAATAACTTTCTAAGAATGAGGCTTTATCTTCTTCTGTTTTTAAAAGGTTCGTTTGAATGTCATACTCTAGTGCTAATTGCCGGAACCTTTCATTATTTAGCTCAGTCGCCTTTTTAATAAGTTCTCGGGCATTTAGAGCTTTATTAATATTTCTTAAATATAGTAATTCAAATGTTCTAATTCCTAAAGCAGTTCTAATTCGTGCTGGGGCATGCGATTCAACACCTAATACTTCTGCTTTTGCCTGTTCCCAATTTAGTTCAGGTATAGGAGCTCTCGTAATGAGAGACCCTAAAAATGTTTTTATGGCTAGTATATTTTCTGAACCTTTTAAGTTTGCAAAATTAGCTTTTAAGTCATATGCAGGCATAAGCTTAAAGCTTTTTAAATCCCTGGCCACAGAGATTAGTGTTTTGCCATAAAAAGCTTTAAATCCAGCGTGTAACGCTGCATCAAGATTTCCAAAGATAGATTTTTTTGCTACCTGAGCAAATTGATCAGGGCAAAATTGAGTTACTAAGAAAATTACAGCTTTGATAGGATCAAAAGAACCGCTTCTGATAGCTTGAACAGCGAATCCACCTTCATGTGATGACATAATCGGTGCATCTCTAAGCATACCAATACCAGAAAGTTCTCCAACAGTTTCTACTATGCCACGAACATCTAGCTGTGAAGTCATATCAAAAGAGTAAGTCCTAGCTTTGGGGTCAAGCATAAGCTTATCCATTTTTATTTGAGCTTGTAGACTAGCCAAAGCCGCTTTTAATTTATCTGCATTTGGTTTTTTTATATTTTTTTCAATATATGCCAATGCCTTTGAAATTTTTTGGCTTAATTCATAAAGTTTGGGGTAATAATTTCCACTTACAATAAACTCACCAGTTCCGTCTGTTTCTAGTAATAAACCTAATTCACCAAAGACTTCAGAAATCTCTTGTTCAGAAAAAGATATTGGGGTTGGTAGTGCAATTGATAAATTGATTTTATTAATTAATTTAGATAAGGCAGGACTTCCAAGATGATTTACCCCATCGGTAAGTGGTATTTGTTCTACTACTGTCCTGAACTGAGTCATTACTTCTGCTCTTTTATGTTCAATCGCCAATGGTTTCATGAATTTCACAGTTAGAAACCTGCCAAAAGGAAAAGCATTACATTTAGTTAAATTTTCATTTTGTGCTTTGTGATATTCTAGATATCTTTTTAGTCTACTACTGACTCTCGAAAGATCATCAATTTGTGTGCCATGAAGATCTGTAGGAAATGAACTATTAAGTATTTCGTTGATTAAACTTCCCATTGCTCCAGAAGCTGCGCTGTAAGCTTTTGAGTGCATTTTTTGAACCATAGCAATAATGATTTTTAGTCGACTGTATTCTCCTAGATCCATACCAGGCATTGTCATCCGTATAGCTTCATCGTTAATACTGCCTTCAAAACCAAAGGTGTTGGTTGAATCGTCAAAGAAGACATTATTAACTTCTATTGCTTCTGCTGCGCTTATTTTAGCTACAAGAACGTTAACTTCTGGATTAGTAAACCTAGCGCCACCTCCTGCTAAAATAGCGCCGGCAGTAGCAACTTGGTCTCTTAATACCGTGGTTTCTCTTGTTACCACAGCTAATCTTTCTGCGGCTGCTGCCGCTTCTATTTTTGCTTGTGCTTCGGCAGCTTCTCTTGCACGTTGTAGAGCGACTGCGGCTGCTGCCGCTTCTATTTTTGCTTGTGCTGCGGCAGCTTCTTTTTCACGTTGTAGAGCTGCTGCTGCTTCTCTTTCCCTTGCTTCTGCTGCTGCGGTCACTCGTGCTAAATCTGCTGCTGCTGCAACGCTTGTTTCATACTTTGAAGCATGCCAAGTTCTGTATACCTCGACCACATTGTTACTTCTAAATCCCATAAGATTAGTAGGCATATTCTCAACATCACCTGATAATTTTTCTGTAATGAAATCTCGTCCTTCCTTAGTCGATAGAAGGAATTTTTTGAAAGCAGCTATATATAGTGGGTATGCAGGGCCACTTGCCGGTGGTGTATTTGCTGAGATGAACACCTCAGGGTTTGAGCCTGAAGATAATCCTGATGATGCCAATAAAGTAAAACTATAAAAAGGATTTAAAGCCAAGACCAGTGCTAGCACAATACACCGAAGGAGGAGATACATAAATTTCATGCTCAGTTGTA